>JACSRE010000388.1 GCA_014879945.1 Myxococcus sp. | reverse complement strand
CCGCCCGCCGCGGAGCCTCCGCCCGTGCCCGGCGTCGGCTGGCAGGTGCTCTCGCAGCCGTCGCCGTCGGTCTTGTTGCCGTCATCGCAGGCCTCGCCGGTCTCAAGCCGGCCGTTGCCGCAGACGGTGCCGTCGCCACACGCGACGAGGAAGGAGCCCGCAGCACCCAGGGCCAACAGCAGGAGGAGATTCAGTCGCATGAAGTCGGGTCTCGATGGTCCGGCCGGCCGCCGGCGCAGGGGAATGGGGGTCGCTTCTACCCACGAGTGCGCGCCACGCGCCACCTGCGCCTTCGTGTCACCGCGCCGTGACGCGTCGGTCTTCGTGGGCGACACTGCCGCGGCACATGACCGACCGTCGTCGCGCGAAGCTGCTGCCCATCGAACGCTGGCCCACGCGTGACGAGGCCGAGGCCAGCCGCTGGTTCTCTCCCGTTCGGGTGGGGCCGCTCTCGCTCACCTCGCGCACCTGGGTGCCGGCGATGGTGCCGTGGCGCGCGACCGACGAGGGCTTCGTCACCGACGAGGTGGTGGCCTGGTACGAGCGCTTCGCCGCGGGGCGACCGGGCGCCATCGTCATCGAGGCCACCGGCATTCGTGACGTGCCTTCAGGGCCCCTGCTGCGCGCGGGGCACGAGCGCTTCGAAGAGGGCCTCTCGCGGCTGACCGCGGCGGTGAAGCGCGCCAGCGATGGCCAGACGAAGGTGCTGGTGCAGCTCATCGACTTCCTGGCCATCAAGCGGCGCCCCACCCGAGAGGCCTTCCTCGGTCGCTTCCTCCCCATCACGCCGCGGCTGCGCCAGGCGATGGGCGGGGCGGCCCGCGACGCCGGCGAGGCCGAGGTGCGCGCGCTGTTGCTGGCGAGCTCCGACGAGGCGGTGCTCGAGGTGCTCGACGCGCGCGAGGCCGAGGCGCTGCGCTTCGGGCTGCGGGAGCGGGTCACCGACACCCACCTGCCCCACATCGCCTCGCTGCCCCAGGTGTTGCCGCAGCTGTTCGCCGAGGCGGCGGCCCGGTGCCAGCGCGCGGGCTTCGACGGCGTCGAGCTGCACTTCGCGCACGCCTACACGCTGGCCAGCTTCCTCTCGGCGAAGAACACCCGTGACGACGGCTACGGCGGGCCAAGGGAGCAGCGGGTACGCCTCCCGCTCGAGGTCGTGCGCGCCGTCCGCGGGGTGCTGAGCGAGGCGCTGGCCCTCGGCTGTCGCTTCCTCGCCGACGAGACCATCGACGGGGGCTCCGGTGTGGACGACGCGTGCTTCTTCGGCGTCGAGCTGGCGCGCGCGGGGCTCGACTTCCTCTCGCTGTCGCGGGGCGGGAAGTTCGAAGACGCGAAGCAGCCGAAGGTGGGCCACGCGGCCTACCCGTACACCGGGCCCTCAGGCCACGAGTGCATGCCCACCACCAACCTCGCGCCGCCAGGCCCCTTCGGGCGAAACCTCGCGGCCACCGCGGCGGTGACGAAGGCGCTCCGCGACGCCGGCCTCTCGACGCCCACCATCGCGTGCGGCGGCATCGCCAGCTTCCAGCAGGCCGAGCAGGTGCTGGCCGAGGGCGGGGCCGACCTGGTCGCGTCGGCCCGCCAGGCGCTCGCTGATCCGGACTGGTTCCTGAAGACGAGGCTGGGGCGGGGCGACGAGGTGCGCCGCTGCCTCTTCACCAACTACTGCGAGGGGCTCGACCAGGCGCACCAGGCGGTGACGTGCCAGCTGTGGGACCGCGCGAGGGGCCTGCCCGACGACGCCACCGCGCCGCGCACCCGCGACGGGCGGAGGCTCACCGCGCCGCCGTGGAGCCCGCCGTCGTAGCCGAGCCGCGAGGGTTTCAGGGCGCGCCGCCGAGGTGACGTCGCCACCGCATTCGCGGTAGGCGGGCGCCATGTTCTCGCTCGCCCTTCCCCTGCTCCTCGCCGCTGCGCCGGTGGAGCTGGCGGTGCTGTCGAAAGACGTCGCGTCGTCGAGCCTCGAGCTGCGCTGGCAGCCGCTCGGCGCGCCGCGGGTGGTGGAGCCGTTCGCCCGCCTCGAGGCGCTGCCCGACGAGACGTTCCGGGGCGTGGCGCTGCCTGGCTCCCGCGCCGTGGCCGTCGTGCGAACGCCCGCGGTGAAGGCCGACCTCTCGTTCGCCGCGACGCTGGCGGTCGTCGCGCCGGGGCAGCCCGAGCGCACCCTCGCCGCCAACGTCGTGAGGGCCTCGAAGCCGGTGTTGGTGGGGCAGCGGCTCTTCGTCGAGCGCGGCACGGCGGGCGCGGAGCCACGCGATGGCTCGTTCAGGGTGGACTCGCTGTCGATCGACGAGGTGGACCCCGGCTCCGGTCGCCTGCGCACCGTCTACGAGGCGAAGGGCTTCTGGGTGCACCTCGCGGGCGCGTTCGAGCGCGAGTTGGTGCTGTACGTGGCGGGCCCCGAGGGCGCGCGCCTGGAGGCGGTGCAGGTCGACACCCTCGCGGTGCGCCCGCTCCTCGCCTCGATGCCGGCGCTCGCCCACGACTTCGTCATCGACGCGCCCAACCAGAGCGTCGTCTTCACCATCGCAGAGCAGGGCGTCGAGCGCTGGTTCATCGAGCGCGTGCGCCTGGGCACCGCCAGACGGGAGCGCCTGGCCGAAGGCGACTCGGTCGCGCTGCTCCCGGCCGTCCTTCCTTCCGGGCTCGCGTACGCGCCGGGCGCGGGGCTCGGCCTGCGCTGGGTCGGCCGCGACGGGGTGGCGCTGGCCGCGCGGGGCGCCGGCTTCGAGCGGGTGCGGCTGGTGGCCGAGGGGCTGGTGGTGGTTCGTCACGAGGAGTCCGGCGAGGCGCCGTGGGTCTACGTCACCCGCGCGAAGGACCTGAGCGCCGTGCCATTCGTCGCTCCCCGAGGCGCCATCATCGACGTGGCGGGGGTGCGCCGATGAGGGCCGTCTCGCTCGCCGCGCTGCTGCTGTCGGGCCACGCGCTCGCGCAGTTCTGTCCGTCGTACACGCTGTCCAGCTCGGGCAACACGGGCAGCTGCGCCGTCGAGGCGGTGCCCGGCACCAACCCCACCGTGGCGCAGTGGCAGGTGATCTTCGACACGGTCTCAAAGGGCCCCTCGTTCTGGGGCTCGAGCGGCCCGAGCGTGAGCAACCTGGGCTTTGGCTGCAACCGCCCCACCCCGCCCGGCAGCGGCCCAGCCCGGTTTCCGTGTGAGCTGATCAAGGCCATCTCGATGCAGGAGAGCGGCTGGAAGCAGTTCTGCGCGCCCTCCCAGCCTGCCGATCAGGTGGGCAAGCCCTCGCAGACCATCATCTCGTTCGACTGCGGCTACGGCGTCGGCCAGGTCACCAGCGGCATGCGCTCCTTCGACGCGACGCCCTCGTACGATCGAAGCCGCGTGGCCTCCGACGCGCTCTACAACCTCGCCACCGGCATGCAGATCCTCACCGACAAGTGGCGGGTGACGAACTGCGTGGGCGACAACCAGCCGCGCATCGTCGAGCACTGGTACAGCGCCACCTGGGCGTACAACGGGCTCTCGACGACCAACAACCCGAACAACCCCAACTTCCTCACCACCCGCGGCGTGTGCCGGCCGGGCGCTTGCCCCTCGGGCTCCGCGCCGTACCAGGAGCGCGTCTGGGGGTGGATGGAGTTCCCGCCCACCGCCAACCACTGGCGAGGCATTCGCCCGGCCTACCCGCGCCTGTCGGACATCGGCACCGCCTCGCGCCCGATGGCGCTGCCTGATCCAACCTGCGCCGGCCCGGCCAGCTGCACCGCCACCCGCACCTTGAACCTCTCGGAGTGCCTGAGCGACGACGGCGGCACGGCGCTGCCCGGTGACGCAGGCGTCGCCGACGCGGGAGCCAACGTCGACGCCGGCGTGACACCCGACGCGGGGCCGCGCGACGCCGGGCCGACCAGCGACGACGGCGGCACGACAGCGCCCGTCGTGCTTCGGGCCGCGCCCACTTCCTTCCCTGTCCCCATGGGCTGCGGCTGCTCGTCCGCCGACGCCGGCGGGCTGCTCGCGCTGCTGGCGTTCGCCACGCACGCCGCGCGCCGCCGGGGCAGAAACCTGTAGACACTTACTGGGAAAGCCGTAAGTCCGCGCCCTTCGGTTGGCCGCTCCCTTCGAGAGGTTTTGTTCGATGCAAACGCACTTCCGGCTCGTCACCCTGACGGCACTCTTCGCTTCGCTGTCCGTGTTCGCCGAGCAGTCTCCGGTCAACATCCACCTCGACGTCGGCGGAGGCACCGGCCTGGACCGCGCCGTGCCGCTGACGGGCGCGACGCTCAAGGTCGACACCTCGCTCATCGAGGCGCTCGGGCCGCTCTCGCCGTCGATCGAGGGCTTCGGCCTCTCGTCGTTCAACAACTTCCTGGGCTACCTCGACCACGGCGCGGCCTTCGGCGCGGGCCTCGGGCTCCGGCTGCGGCTCTTCAATGACGAGCAGGGCTACTTCTTCAACCCGGGCACCAAGCACCGCGGCAACCTGTGGGGCAACTTCTACATCGACGCCCACTTCGTCTACGCGTTCGCGAAGGTGGCCAGCGACCTCGGCCCCGGCTTCGACATCGGCACCGGCTACAACTTCTCGCTGGTCGAGGCGCTCCACCTCGGGCCCTTCGTCACCTTCCGCCTCATGGGCCCCCACCAGGTGCTGATGGCGGGCGTCTCGATCACCTTCGGCGCGCCCGACACCATTCCGGCCGAGGCCGACTTCGACGACGACGGCGTCATCGGCCCCTCGGACAAGTGCCCCGACGACGCGGGCCCGAAAGAGAACAACGGCTGCCCCATCGCTGACAAGGACAAGGACGGCACGCCCGACAAGACCGACAAGTGCGTCGACGTCGCGGGCCCCAAAGAGAACGCCGGCTGCCCGTGGGGCGACAAGGACAACGACGGCGTGATGGACAACGACGACAAGTGCGTCGACACCGCCGGCCCGAAAGAGAACGCCGGCTGCCCGTGGGGAGACAAGGACAAGGACGGCGTGCTCGACAACGCCGACAAGTGCCCTGACCAGGCGGGCCCGAAAGAGAACGCCGGCTGCCCCGACACCGACAAGGACGGCGACGGAACGCCCGACCGCCTCGACGCCTGCCTCGACGTCGCCGGCGAGAAGGACAACAAGGGCTGCCCCTACGCCGACACCGACAAGGACGGCCTCAACGACCGCGTCGACAACTGCATCAACGAGCCGGGCCCCGCGACGAACCAGGGCTGCCCCGAGAAGGTGAAGCAGCTCGTCGTCATCACGCGCGAGAAGCTGGTCATCAAAGACAAGGTCTACTTCGACCTCAACAAGGCGACCCTGCAGAAGCGCTCCAACGCGATGCTCGATCAGATCGCCTCGATCCTGAAGCAGCACACCGAGATCAACCTGCTCCAGGTCGAAGGCCACACCGACAACACCGGCGACGCCGACCAGAACCTGAGCCTCTCACAGGCGCGCGCCGACGCGGTGAAGGACTACCTCGTCGGCCAGGGCGTGCAGGCTGCGCGGCTCAAGAGCGTGGGCTTCGGCCAGAACCGGCCGGCCGACAGCAACGAGACGCCGGTGGGGCGCGAGAACAACCGCCGCGTCGAGTTCAACGTCGTCGCGAACTGAGGTCGACGAGCAGCGCGGTACCCGCCGCCGGCGCGGGCCCCGACCGGGGCTCTCGCCGGCGTCGTCGTGTCAGCGCGCCGGCGGGCGGGTGAAGCGCCGCTTCTGCCACTCGAGGTCGGCCAACACGAGGTACGCCGAGGCCTCGTCATCGGTCTCGGCCACCGGTGACAGGCCCTCGCTGCGCAGCGCCGCCGCGATCTTCTCTCCCAGCGCGCGGCTGGCCTGGGCGTCTTCGCGAAAGCTGCCGTACTCCAGCACCAGCTCGCCCGACTCCGAGACGCCGTCGGCGTCCTGGTCGGTGAAGAAGACGTAGCCGTCGGCGCGCCGGCCCTTCTCGAGCAGGTCCTCCCGCACCAGCTTCATCTCGGCCACGCCGCACTTGCGGCAGTCAGAGAACCGCTCGCGGGCGATGACGCCCTGCCGCTCGAGCGCCGCGAAGGCCCGGCTCAACCGATCGGCGTCGGTGAGGAAGCGCCACTCGGCCTCGCGCGCGCGGTGCGCCGCGAGCGCGTCGTCCACCAGGCGCTCCACCTCGCCGCGCAACGACTCGCGCGCGTCGGCGGCGTCCATGGCCAGGGCGACGATGGCGGCGCGGTCGAGGAAGCCGTCGGCGACGCGCCACTCCACCAGCTCGCGGGCCTCGGCCAGGAGGATGGACTTCGGCCGTCGCTTGCCCTCTTTCTCGGGGCGCGTGGCCGGGGCCTTCGACGAGAGCGCGCCAAGCAACGCCTCGGTCTGCTCGCGCCGCTGGGCCTTCTGGGGCTGCTCCTCTTCGGCTGGCGCCTTCGCCGGTGCGTCGTCGCACGACGCCGCGAGCAGCAGGGCGGCGAGCAGGCGGGAGCGGAGGGGCGCCATACGGGCCGCGAGCCTACTTCGGCATCGCCCTTTCGCGAGACTGGTGGTGTCATCACCCGCATGCGCACGCTCGCGGCCCTCGCTGTGCCAGGCACCTGGACCCACCCCGGCGGCGTGCTGGTGGGCCGCACGGTGGCGAACGCGGCGCTGCTCGAGGCGCTGCTCGAGCACGGGAGCTTCGAGCGCGTCTTGATGGTGGCGGGCGAAGACGCCGACCTGCCGCCGCTCGAGGCCCTCACCGGCGCGTGGAAGCTGCCGCCGGGCCGGCTGGGCGCGGCGCACGTCTTTCAGCTGCCGGCGCTGCTGCGCGGCGGCGCCATCGACGTGCTGCACCACCCGGCGCACGTGGAGCGGCTGTTCGACCTGGTCGCCCTGCGCGACCGCTACGCGACGAAGGCCACGCCCGTCACCGGCCAGACGCACTCGTTGAGCTACCCGCGGCTGCACCAGGAGCTCGCCCGCTGGCCGCTCCTGGCGCCGTCGCCGACCGACGCCATCTTCTGCTCCAGCACCGTGGGCCGCCGCACCCTCGAGGTCTGCTTCGACGACGTCGAGGCGGCCTTTCGGGCGCGCGGGCTGGCCACCCCCCTGCCCCGCTGGAACCTGCCGCACGTGCCGTTGGGGGTCGACGTCGAGGCGCTGACGCCGCTCCCGCGGGCCGACGCGAAGCAGGCGCTCGGGCTCCCGGCCGGCCGGGTGGTGCTGCTGACGCTGGCGCGCTTCACCGAGTACGACAAGCTCGACGCCTTCCCGCTGCTGCAGGTCTTCGCCTCGCTGGTGCACGACGAGCAGCTCGACGTGCACCTGGTGCTGGCGGGCGCGCGGCAGGGCACGAAGACGCCCGAGATGTTGTCGTTGTGGGCGAAGGTGTTGAAGGTCGAAGACCGCGTCACCCTCAAGGTGGACTTCGCCGACGCCGAGAAGCGCACGCTCCTCTCGGCCGCCGACGTCTTCGTCTCGCCCGTCGACAACCTGCAAGAGACGTTCGGCCAGTCGGTCGTCGAGGCGCTCGCCGCGGGCCTGCCGGTGGTGGCGTCAGACTTCGACGGGTACAAGGACACCGTCGACGACGAGGTGGGCCGGCGCGTCACGACCCGGCTGGGCGTCGACTGGGGGCCGCTGTCGGAGCTGGGCCCGCTCCTCTACGAGCGCCCGCTCCACCTGGTGCTGGGCCAGAGCGTCGAGGTGGACCTCGGTCACCTGCGACAGACGCTGTCCGAGCTGGTCCGCGACGCAAGCCTGAGGGAGCGCCTGGGCAAGGCCGCCAGAGCGCGCGCGACGGCGCGCTACGACTGGAAGGTGGTGGTGCGTCAGCTCGAGGCGACGTGGAGGGACCTGGCCGCGCGCGCCTTCACGCCTGCCGCGACGCCACACCCGCTGCGCCTGGACTTCGCGGGCGCGTTCGGCCACTTCCCCACCGAGGCGGCGATGAACCCGGCGCGTCGCCTGGCGCGCACCGCCTTCAGCCGGGCGCCGGGGCAGAGCTGGGTCATCTACCCCGAGCTGGGCACGCTGCTCTCAGACGACGACGTGCGACGGGCGCTCGCCTTCTGCGAGGCGCCGCGCCCCTGGAGCGAGCTCGTCGCGCACCTCGGCTCCTCTCTGGGCCACCGCGAGCCGTGGGTGGCGAGCTTCATCGCGACCTGGCTGGTGAAGCACGGCCTGCTGGAGTGAGGGCTCAGGCGGCGGCCACCTCGCCCTCGACGAGGGTGAAGGTGAAGGGCAGCACGTCGTTGAGCGTGTCCGGCGACGTCAGCAGCTCGATGAGATCGGTCGACGTCACCAGGCCCACCAGCTCGTCGCGCGGGCTGACGATGGGGATGGAGTCGATGCGGTACTGCAGCATGAGCGCCGCCAGCTTCGAGACCGGCGTCGCCTGCTGCTGTCTCTTATACACATCTGACGCTGCCGACGACGGA
>JACSRE010000128.1 GCA_014879945.1 Myxococcus sp. | reverse complement strand
TTGACTTTTTGCCCGTCGCGGATGACGGGCGCGCCCGGCACCAGCGTGTCCTTGAGGGCGTACCTGGTGTCGATGACGGTGCCGCTGGCGTTGGTCTGCGAGGCGCTGATGGTGACCTGCGCGGCGTCGGGCAGGGCGCGGAGGTCGACGGTGCGGGTGAAGGTGCCCGCGGTGCACGTCGTCGTCGTCATCAGCGTGCCGATGACGAGCGAGACGGTGCCGGCGGCGGTGGTGCAGGTGCCGCTGACGACGTAGGCGCCGGCGTTCATCGCGTTGATGGCCGGCGGCAGCGACACCACCACGCTGGGCAGGGTGCCCGAGACGGTGAAGGTGCGCGCGGCGCTGGCGGGGCCCGTCACCTGGTTGAGCGTCTGGGTGGCGGTGACGGTGACGACGCCGTTGGCCAGGGCGGTGGTGCAGCTCCAGCTGCCGCCCGCCGAGACCGTCGCGGTGCACACGGTGGCGCCGCCCATGCGGCTGACGGTGACGAGCGCGCCAGCCAGGCCGGTGCCCGAGAGCGACGGGTTGGGGCCGACGGTGCTGTTCTGCGCCGGCGTGAGAATGGCGGGCGCCGTCACCTGGGTGCAGCGGGTCGGCACGGTGCCGGTGCACGAGAAGCCCGGCTCGAGCGTGCAGGTGGACGAGCAGCCGTCTCCATTCTGGCCGTTGCCGTCGTCACAGGCCTCTGCGCCGCGCACGTAGCCGTCGGCGCAGGTGTCTTGCCAGTTGGGCAGGCCGTCGCCGTCGCGGTCGCGCGCCGAGAAGAGCGGGCTGGTGACGCCCCAGCCAGCCGCCGCGCAGCCTGCGGGCACCCCCGCGCCGGTGCAGGTGACGTCGAACGCGTTGTCGATGCCGTCGGCGTCGGAGTCGGCGTTGGCCTTGAGCCGGTCGGCGGCGCCGTCGTTGTTGGCGTCGAAGGCCTCGACGAAGTCCGACACCCCGTCGGCGTCGCTGTCGGTGTCGAGGTGGTCGGGGAAGAGGTCGGCGTCGGTGTTCACGCCGCTGGCGCGCGGGGCGTCGAGCAGGCCGTCGTTGTTGGCGTCGAGCGCGTTGTCCACCCGGCCGTCGCCGTTGGCGTCGGGGTAGCCGTACTCGCGCGCGTCGGGAATGCCGTCGTCGTCGGAGTCGGCGTCGAGGAAGTCGGGGCGCCCGTCGCCGTCGGTGGAGCGCGGGGTGGTGAGGCCGCCGCTCTGGCACCGCCCGTTGGCCTGCACCGGAGGGCAGCCGTCGAGCCGGCCGTCGAGGTTGGCGTCGGCGCCGCCCGCCTCGAGCGTGTCGCTGATGCCGTCGCCGTCGGAGTCGAGATCGAGCGAGTTGGGAATGCCGTCGCCGTCGACGTCGCCGCTGCCCTCGAGCGCGTCGTCGATGCCGTCGCCGTCGTCGTCCACGTCGATGAGGTTGGGCACGGTGTCGTTGTCGGTGTCGGTGACGGGCACGCACACGGTGCTGGTGGCCGCGGTGATGAAGTTGGGCAGCGACGCGTCGAGCGCGAAGAAGCGGTTGAAGGTGGTGCCGTCGTGCTCCACCTCGTACGCGATGTCGAACGAGGCCCGGTTGCGGAAGGTCAGCACCACCGCGTTGTCGAAGGCGCCCGAGCCGACGAGGTTGTCGGCGGTGCCGCTGAAGACGAGCTCGGTGGCGCGCGCGTTGGCCTGCACCGTGGTGGGCGGCGTGCGGGCCAGCTCGTAGGCCGTCAGGCCCCCGAGCGAAGGAATGATGCGCTCGGTGAAGTTGGGGGTGCGGTCGAGGTCGCCGATCTCTGCCGAGAAGTCGCCCATGGCCGGCGTCGTGGTGCCGGTGAGGAAGAGCTCGTAGCGCAGCCGCAGCGTCGCGGTGCCGGGCGCGCCCGGGGGCATCGCGCTGGCGAAGGTGACGACGGCCGCGCCGCTGACGCCCTGGAGCGTGTGGGTGAAGCCCGTCGACGGCGTGGTGGACAGCCGCGTCACCCGCACGTCCACGGCCTGGCCGGCCAGCAGCCCGACGTTGGCGTACGTCATGGTGTCGCCCGACGTCATGCCGGTGGGGAAGGTGAAGTTCGCGTAGCCGTTGACGCCGGGCCGCCCGCACTGGGCCTGCGCGAGGTGGGGAGCGAGGACGACGAGGAGCGCAGCGAGACCGGGCACGGCGTGACGCATGGCACCGTGGCTACCCCGAACGGGCCCACAGGGGCAATCAGGCGGAGGATGCTTCACAGCGCCGCGGCGATGCCCAGGCCCACCACCAGCGCCACCGCCGAGACCTCGACGATGCGGCGCGCGAAGCCCCAGCCGCCCAGCACCACCGCCATCACCGACTTCACCACCGTGTTGCTGGCCACCGCGATGACGATGGTGCGCGTCGCCACGTCGAGCTCGACCGCGCCGTTCTTCACCTGGTTCGACATCGACAGGGTGATGGCGTCGACGTCGGTGAGCCCCGCCAACAGGCCCGCCAGGTAGGTGCCGGTGTCGCCGAAGGTGTCGGTGGCCCAGCGCGAGGCCACGAGGATGAAGACGAAGAAGGCGCCGAACTGGAGCGCCTTGCGCAGCTCGAAGGGGTTGGTCAGCTCGACGGTGGCGCCCCGCTCGCGGTGCGCGCGGTCCCGAAACGCCATCACGCCCACCGCCACCAGGCCCACCGCGCCCATCGCGCCCATGGGAATGGCCAGCCTCGGCAGCAGCGACACCTCGACGGCCGCGACGGTGATGAGCACCCGCGCGAACATGATGGTGCTGGCGATGACGACGGCGAGGGCGCTGACCGACGCGAGCTGGGGCGTCTGCTTGGCGCGCGCCGCCGAGGCGAGGGTGACGGCGGTGGAGGAGACGAGGCCGCCGATGGCCCCGGTGATGAGCAGGCCGCGGCCGTGCCCGAACAGCCGCATCGCGGCGTAGCCGACGAAGCCGATGCCCGCGATGAGCAGCACCATGAAGCCGATGCGGTAGGGGTTGAGCGCCCCGTAGGGGCCCATCGGCTGGTTGGGCAGCACCGGGAGGATCACCACCGCGATGAGCAGGAACTTCACGGTGGCGATGACGTCGTCGCGCGACAGGCGCGCCGAGAACTCGCGCAGCTCGGTCTTCTGCGAGAGCAGGAAGGTGGCGCCGACGGTGATGCTGGCCACCACGAAGATGCGCAGCTGCAGCGGCTCGATGACGCCGTGCGCGGTGGCGAGCGCGCCCAGGAAGAAGGTGAGCAGCGCGCTGGCCTCGGTGGTGAGGCCCAGGTGGCCCTGCTCCACGTCGCGCCAGTAGCCGATGGCCAACAGCAAGGTCAGCCCCAGCGCCGCGGCGAACAACGGCAGCGGGCCGTGCTTCGCCATCATCAGCGCGGTGGTGGCGCCCAGCAGGGCGAAGAGCGGGTAGGTGCGCACGCCGCCGGTGAAGCCGCGCTTCTCGGCGGCCGCGGGCTTCGAGTGTTCACGCTCCAGGCCGATGAGCAGCCCGCTCAAGAGGGCCAGGGCCAGCGACGGGTAGGGCTCGTAGGACTCCACGGAGGCCCCCAGTGTGCGCCACTGGCGTGGCCGGTCAATTCGGGAGAGCGCGCGCGGGGCGTGCTATCGGTCAGGCCGCTCTCGTCGTCTCGAACCTCAGGGGGAAACAGACCGATGACCCACACGGAACACTGGCACGTCGCCAAAGACGGCAAGCGGCTCTTCTTTCGGCGCTTCCTGCCCGCCGCCGCCCCCACCGCCGTCGTCCACGTCGCGCACGGGCTCGCCGAGCACTCGGCGCGCTACCAGCGGGTCGCCGAGGTGCTCACGGGCGCCGGCTACGCCGTGTACGCCGACGACCACCGCGGCCACGGGCAGACGGGCCTGGCGTCGAACGAGCTGGGCTTCGTCGACGGCGGCCTCGCGCGGGTGCTGGAGGACTTTCGCGAGCTGCTGGCCTTCGAGTGCGCCGAGCACCCGGGCCTGCCGGTGGTCTTCTTCGGGCACTCCATGGGCTCCATGCTGGCCCAGGCGATGATGCAGTCTGACGGCGCCAGCTTCGCCGCGGTGGTGCTCTCGGCCTCGAACGGCAAGCCGCCGCCCATCGCGCGGGTGGGGCAGCTGCTGGCCCGCCTCGAGCGGTGGAGGAGCGGCCCGCGGGGCACCAGCGCGCTGCTGAAGAAGCTCTCGTTCGACGCCTTCAACAAACCCTTCGAGCCGGGGCCGACGGCCTTCGAGTGGCTCAGCCGAGACCGCGCCGAGGTGGACAAGTACGTCGCCGACCCGCTGTGTGGGTTCGCGGCGTCGAACGCGCTGTGGGTGGACCTGCTCGACCTGCTCGCCGACCTCGCCCGGCCCGAGGCGCAAGCGCGCATTCCCCACGCGCTGCCGGTGTTCGTCATCTCAGGCAGCGAAGACATGGCCAACGAGCGCACGAAGGGGCTGCTGCAGCTGTTGGGCGCGCTGAAGGCGGCCGGCCTCACCGACGTCACGCACCGCTTCTACCCGGGCGCGCGGCACGAGCTCCTCAACGAGACGAACCGCGACGAGGTGCACCAGGACCTGCTGGCGTGGCTCGCGCCCCGCCTGAAGAAGGCGACCTGAAGCCGGTCAGCCCTTCGCGTTCAGCAGGTGCCGGGCGATGACGAGGCGCTGCACCTCGCTGGCGCCTTCGTAGATTCGGAGCGCCCGCACGTCGCGGTACAGGCGCTCGACGGCGAAGCCCTTCACGACTCCGTTGCCGCCGTGCACCTGCAGGCATCGATCGACGATGCGCTGGGCGGCCTCGGTCGCGAACAGCTTGCACACCGCAGCCTCGTAGGTGACGCGGGCCTGGCCCTGGTCCTTGGTGGCCGCGGCCATGTGCACGAGCAGGCGCGACGCCTCGAGCTCCACCGCGCAGTCGGCCAGCAGCGCCTGCACCGCCGAGAGCTCCGCCAGCGGCGCGCCGAACTGCTTGCGCGTCTTCACGTACGAGAGCGCCTCGTCGAGCGCGCGCCGGGCCATGCCGACCGCCGCGGCGCCGACGGTGCTGCGGAACACGTCGAGCGTCGACAGCGCCAGCTTCATGCCCGCACCTTCGGCCCCGAGGAGCGCGTCGGCGGGCACCTGGCAGTCGGTCAGCTCGAGCTCGCCGATGGGGTGCTCGCCCAGCAGCTCCATCTGCTTCGACACCCGGAAGCCGGGCGTGGTGGCCGGCACCACGAAGGCCGAGATGCCTCTGGGGCCCTCCGAGGTGCGCGCGAACACCGTGTAGTGCGTGGCCACGCCGGCGTTCGAGATGAAGCGCTTGTGCCCGTCGAGCCGCCACCCGGCGGCGGTCTTCACCGCGCGCGTCGAGAGCGCCGCGACGTCGCTGCCGGCCTCGGGCTCGGTCAACGCGAAGGCGAACAACGCCGTGCCGTCGGCCACCTTCGGGAGCAGCGCCTTCTGCTGCGCCTCGGAGCCCGCCAGCAGCACCGGGTGGCTCCCCAGGCCCTGCACCGCGAACAGGGAGTCGGCGGCGGCGTTGCGGTAGGCGAGCTCCTCTCGGAGCACGCAGATGGACATCACCTCGACGCCCGGCTCGGCGCCCCCGAAGGCCGCCGGCACCAGCCACGGGTAGAACCCCAGCTTCGCCACCGCCTGCGCCAGGGCCTCGTCGTCGTGCGGCAGCGCGTCGGCGTCGACCGCGAGGAAGGCCTCGGCGGCCCGGTGCTTGAGGGTGAGGTGGGCGGGCGAGAGAAACGACGCGGCCATGGCGAGCCTCCTCAGCGCTGCTTGGTGGTGCGCGTCGCGACCGGCTTCTTCTTCGAGGCCGACTTCGCCTTCGACGCGGACTTCGCCTTCGCCTTCGCCGAGGACTTCGCCTTCGACCCGGACTTCGCCTTCGACCCGGACTTCGCCTTCGACCCGGACTTCGCCTTCGACGCGCTGAACAGCACCCCGAACTCGGCGTCGATGCGGTGCGTGTCGCCCAGCTCGGCCGGCTCACCCATCGAGAACGTGTACGGGGTGTACGCCACAAAGGGCTGCTCACCCGCCACGTCGACGTACACCTTGAGGGCGGGGCCGGCGTACTCGGGCGTCTTCACGTCGATGGTGTACGCCCAGGCAGCGCCGGCGATGACGCCGTCACGCGCGTCGGCCTGGAGCGCTCCCACCAACTGCATCTCGAGCTCGTCGGGGTCGGCGGAGCGCGCGTCCACGGACACCAGCGACACGCCGCCGCCCGGGTCCACCACCACCGCGTAGGGCGTCAGCGTCTCGGCGACGCGCAGCATGAAGGCGCCGGCCTCGAGCGCGCGCTCGAGCAGCATCAGCGACTGCGCCTTCGACGTCTTCGTCTCAGCGGCCATGGAAGGTGGGGGTGCGCTTGTTCGAGAAGGCATCGTACGCCTCGCGGAAGTCCTGCGTTTGCATGCACACGGCCTGCGCGCGCGCCTCGTTGTCGAGGGCGGCGAACAGCTCCATGTGCAGCTCTGCGTTGAGCAGCTCTTTCGTCATTCCCAGCGCGAAGGTGGGGCCCTTCGCCAGCCTCGTCGCCAGCGTCATCGCCTCGGCCAGGCACTGCTCGTGCGGCACCACCCGGTTGAAGAGGCCGTACTTCTCGGCGGTGGGCGCGTCGATGGTGTCACCCAGCATCAACAGCTCGGTCGCCCGCGACAGCCCCACCACCCGCGGCAGCAGGTACGCCGCGCCCATGTCGGCGCCGGCCAGGCCCACCTTCACGAAGAGGAAGGCGATCTTCGCCTTCTCGCTGGCCACCCGCAGGTCCGACGCCAGCGCGATGACGGCGCCCGCGCCCGCGGCCGTGCCGTTGAGCGCCGCCACGATGGGCTTGCGCAGTGCCCGCATGTTGCGAATGAGGTCGCACGTCATGCGGGTGAAGTCGACCAGCCCCGGCATGTCGCGCGAAAAGAGCGGCTTGATGATGTCGTGCTGATCGCCCCCGGAGCAGAAGCCGCGGCCCTCGCCGGTGATGACCACCGCGCGCACCGAGGGCTCCTTCTCGAGCTCGAAGAACAGGTCGGTCAGCTCGCGGTACACCGCGAAGGTGAGCGAGTTGAGCGTGTCGGGGCGCGTGAAGGTGACGAGCCCCACGCTGTCTCTCACCTCGAACCGGAACGACGACGGCTGCTTCATGACGGGGAGCGCTCCTGGAGCACGGCGGTGGCTTCGATCTCGACCTTCGCGGCGTCTTCCACCAGCGCCACCACCTGCACCAGCGCCATCGCCGGGTAGTGCCGGCCGAGGTGCTGCTTCCACGCGGCGCCGATGCCCTTGAGCGAGGCGAGGTACTCGCGCTTGTCGGTGACGTAGACGGTCATGCGCACCACGTCGTCGGCCTGGCCGCCCGCGGCCTTCACGATGGCCATCACGTTGGCGAGCGCCTGGGCGAACTGCGCCTCGAAGGTCTCGGGGAAGGTGGCCTGCGCCTTCGTCGGGTCCCACCCCACCACGCCGCCGGTGAAGAGCGTCTTCCCCGACGCGACGACGCCGTTGGCGTAGCCCCGCGGTGGCACCCAGCCTTCCGGCTGAACGAACGTGTGTGGCATCAGACCGTCTCTCCGCCGTCGATGGTGTAGTCGGCGCCGGTGATGGCGGCCGCGGCCGGGCTCTCGCACAAGAAGCCCACCAGCGCTGCCACTTCGTCGGGCTTCACCGCCCGACCTTGCGGGTTCATCGACTCGAGCGACGCGCGGGCCTCGGTGGCCGAGCGCCCCGTGGAGGACGCGATGCGGTCGATGCTCGCCGTCAGCATGTCGGTGTCCGTCCACCCCGGAGAGACCGCGTTCACCGTGACGTGCTTGTGGGCCAGCTCGACGGCGAGCGCGCGGGTGAGCCCCAACAGCGCGTGCTTCGAGGCGCAGTAGGCCGAGGTGTACTTGAAGCCCTTCCGCGCCGCGGTGCTGCAGATGTTCACCACCCGGCCCTTCGACTTCAGCAGCGCCGGGAACAGCTCGCGCGTCAGCAGGAAGGGCGCGGTGACGTTGATGGCCTGGAGCCGCAGGAAGTCGTCGGTCGAGGTCTTCGCGAGCGGGGCTGCCAGCGCCACGCCTGCGTTGTTCACCAGCGCGTCGAGCGTGTCGCCAAAGGCCAACACCTGCTTCGCGGCCACCAGCACCGAGTCGATCGAGGCGGCGTCGAACGAGACGAAGCGCGCGTCACCTGCTCCGAGCAGCGGCGCCACCGACGCCTCGGTGCGCGCCAGGCAGTACACGCGCCACCCGTGGGACAAGAAGTGCTGGGCGATGGCCTGCCCGATGCCGCGGGAGGCTCCAGTGACGGCGATGGTCTTCACGCGGGGGCTCCCTTTCGAGGTGACGCGCGTCTAGCACGCCCCGGGGTTGCGGTGCCTCGGCCTCACCGTGCTATCGCGTCGGGCATGCGCGCGTTTCTCGGAGCCTTCGTCTGCTGTGCGACTGCCTGCGGTCCGCTCACCCCGCTTCCCCCCGACGCCGGGAGCGCGGGCGGCGCGGCCGGCG
>JACSRE010000223.1 GCA_014879945.1 Myxococcus sp. | reverse complement strand
CGGCGTGGCGCGCTGGGCCGTCTGGCCCATCAGCATCGAGTGCGACTCGCCCGGCGGCGTCACCTTGTGGGCGCCGAGGGTGGCGCGGGGCGGAATCGGCGTGTTGCCGGGCAGGGGCAGCCCCATGGCGGCCCGGAGCGCGTTGGCGAACTCCTTCGCCGAGGGCCAGCGGTGCTCCTTCTCTTTCGCCAGCCCCACCATCACCGCGTCGGCCAGCGCCTTCGGCACGGTAGGCGCCACCTGTGAGAGCGGCAGCGGCGCCTCGGTGCGCACCTTGACGATCAGCTCGGCGTAGCTGCTGGCGTCGAGGGGGAGCCGCCCCGAGAGCAGCTCGTACATCATCACCGCCACCGAGTAGACGTCGGCGCGGGCGTCGACTGAGCGGGCGTCGAAGAACTGCTCCGGCGCCATGTACGAGGGCGTGCCCATGGCCACGCCGGTCATGGTGAGGCCGCTGGTGCCGCCCTCGGCGTGCATCTTCGAGATGCCGAAGTCGAGCAGCTTGACGAAGTCCTTGTCGGTGCCGCGCTCGTCGACCCGCCGCACCACGAAGGCGTTGGCGGGCTTCATGTCGCGGTGGACGATGCCCTTGCGGTGCGCCGCGTCGAGCCCGTCGAGCACCTGCAGGCACAGCAGCACCACGCGCATGGGCGGCAGCGGCGCCTCGTTGGTGGCGAGGTCCTTCAGGTCGACGCCCTCGAGCAGCTCCAGCGCGAGGAAGGGGGTGCCCTCGGCGCTCTGGCCGGCGTCGAGCACGCCGACGATGTGCGGGCTGCCCACGGCAGCGGCCGCGCGCGCCTCGCGCAGGAAGCGCTCGACCATGCCGGGGTCGGAGCCCAGGTGGCGCTTGAGCACCTTGAGGGCGACGCGGGCGTCGGTGTGAACGTGGCGGGCCTTGTAGACGGCCCCGAAGCCTCCGGTGCCGAGCAGCGACTCCACCTGGTAGCGGTCGACCCGCGCGCCGATGGGGCCGGGCTGAGACATCGGGTCGCTGGTGCGGGGGCAGTGCGGCGTGCCGGGAGGGTGCTCCTGTCCACAGTGCTGGCACGGCGTCATCGCGGCGTCCTTTTTCGAGAGTCAACGGGCGAAGCCGGGCCGACCGTACCGTGTGCAGCGGCCCCGCGCAGGTGTTTCCCCTGGCGGGCCGACCGCGGGCAGACGCTGGCCCGCGCGCTCCATTGCGAGGGAGTGCTATGCGCCCCGCCCATGACCGGCGCGCTCGAGCCTGCTTCTCCGCCTGCCGTCGCCCCGGTGGCGCGCGTGCCGTGGCGGCTGCTGCTGGCGCTTGGGGCGGTGCCGCTGCTCGACGCGGTGTTCCGCATGGGGCGCCTGCACCCCGACGAGGTGTACCAGTCGCTCGACCCGGCGATGAACCGCGCCTTCGGCTACGGCGTGCTCGCGTGGGAGTGGCAGGTCGGCCTGCGCAACTGGTTCGTGCCCGGCGTCTTCTCGTGGCTGCTGCAGCTCGCCGACGTCTTCGGGGTGCGTGACGTGCAAGCCAGGCGCTTCGTGCTCGCGCTGCCGCAGTACGCGCTGCACGTGGCGATGCTGGCGGCGGTGTACCGGCTGGCGGCGCGGCGGGTCGGCGCGGCGCTGGCGCCCTGGGCGGTGGTGCTGGTGGCGCTCAACCCGCTCGTCATCTTCTTCGCGGGCCGCACCATGAGCGAGTCGTTCAGCGCCGCCTTCCTGGTGTGGGGGCTCGAGCGCCTCGACGACGAGGCCGCCGACGCGCGGTGGCAGGTGGCCTTCCTGGGCGGCGTGCTGCTCGGGTTCGCGCAGGTGACTCGCTACGGCTCGGCGGCCTTCATCGCGCCGGCCCTCGTGGTGCTGGCCGTGACGAAGCGGTTTCGGGCCCTGGCCTTCTGCGTCGTCGGTGGCGCGCTCGTCGCGCTGGGCCTGGGGCTGCTCGACAAGGCGACGTGGGGCGCGCTGCCCAACGCGCGGCTGGGCGGGTGGTGGCACTCGTTCCAGGAGTACGTGGACTACAACCTCGTCCAGGGCAAGTCGGCGAGCTTCGGCACCAGCCCCTGGCACTACTACCTGCCCCGGCTGGTGGCGCCCGTCGGCCTGGTCGGCGTCGCGCTGTGGCGGTGGAGCCAGGCGCGGGCGTGGCTCTTCGTGGTGCCGTCGCTGGTCTACCTGGTGTCGGTGAGCGCCACCCCGCACAAGGAGGACCGCTTCCTCTACCCGATGCTGGTGCTGCTGTGCGTGGCGGGGGCTCCTTCGGTGGCGCAGCTGGCGGCCGCGGCGTTCGGCAGGCTCGAGGTGGCGCCCGCGGCGTGGATGAAGGGGCCCGGCGGCAAGGCGCTGGCGGTGGTGGTGGTCGCCGCCACGCTCGCCCTGGGGCCGCTGGGGTTGATGCCCAACCTCGCGCCAGGGGTGCTGCAGGGGTTTCGGCCCCAGCGCCCCGAGCTGTTCCGCCTCACCGCGCGGGCCAGCCGAGAGGGCACCGGGCTGGTGGTGATGAACGAGGGGCTGTGGGGCGCCGGCGGCTCCTTCTGGTTCGGAGGCAGCAACGCCTTCTTCCGTGGCCAGGAGCGCGGCGCGACGGTGGACCACTGGTGGTGCACCTGCGACTTCCCCGAAGAGGCCTGCTTTCAGGCCGCCCGGCAGTCGCCGCTGTTCAACCGCGTCATCCTCATGGGGCCGCTCGAGCCCGAGCGCCTGGCCCACGCGCGCGCGGTCTTCGAGGCCGCCGGCTTCTCGCTGGCCGATCAGGACGGTGAGGGGCTGTACTTCGTGCGGCGCTGAGACGACGAGCCGGCGGCTGGCACGGCCGGAAAACGACAAGAGCCGCTCCGTTTGACGGGAGCGGCTCTTTCGAAAACGGACGGCCAGGACACACGCGAAGTAACGCTACCGTTGCTTCCTTCCGGACCTGGCGGGGTTCACGGCCCCGCGTTGCCCTGACCAGAAGTTCGACTTGAGGAGACCTTACCAGCGGAGAGGGTGGGATTCGAACCCACGAAACCCTTTCAGATTTACGCGCTTTCCAGGCGCGCGCCTTCGACCGCTCGGCCACCTCTCCAGATGCCCGGCGAGTCCAAAGCCGGTGAAGCGGAGAGCTAAGGATTCGAACCTTAGATACCGTTACCGGTATGCCTGATTTCGAGTCAGGTGCCTTCGACCACTCGGCCAGCTCTCCAATTCCACTGCTATTCAGTTGTTTGGCTCTTCTTCGCCCGCAACGCCTTGAAGAAGTCCTTCAGCACTGCACTGCATTCGTCACCTAGCACGTCGCGCGTCACTTCGATGCGGTGGTTGTGGCGACTGTCACGGGCCAGATCGTACAGCGAGCCGACGGCGCCTGCTTTCGGGTCTGACGCGCCGAAGACCAACCGGCTCACCCGGGCCTGCACCATCGCGCCGGCGCACATCGCGCAGGGCTCGAGGGTGACGTAGACCGTGACGCCCACCAACCGCCAGGCGCCGATCGTCTCGGCCGCCCGTCGCATGGCCACCAGCTCGGCGTGAGAGAAGGGGTCTTTGTCGAGCTCTCTCCGGTTCAACCCGGTGCCGACCACCACCCCGTCTTTCACCGCCACCGCGCCCACCGGCACTTCGCCGAGCCCCGCAGCTTCGCGCGCCAACGTCAGCGCTTGCTGCATGAACTGCTCGTCGAGGTGCCCGGTCATCTGCGGCGACGTGATGCGCTCCCTGGAGGATTCGAACCTCCGGCCTTTGGATTCGTAGTCCAACGCTCTATCCAGCTGAGCTAAGGGAGCTCTGCGACCTGGTGCGGAGAGAGAGGGATTCGAACCCTCGATACCCTTACGAGTATACAGGTTTAGCAAACCTGCGCCTTCAGCCTCTCGGCCATCTCTCCACAACGAAAAGCTGTCAAAGAACTGCTGCTCACTGCTGCTGCACTTCGACTTCACCCTGCACTGCGGAGCAGGAAGGATTCGAACCTTCGGAAGCCTTTCAGCTTCTGCGGTTTTCAAGACCGCTGCCTTCAGCCACTCGGCCACTGCTCCTGACCGAACGCCCCACCGGAACGACTTGGACCTGACCCGTGCGGCAGTCAGACTCCGGTGACCCTTCGCCCCTGACGAGACGACCGTCGTTGGGGGCGCCCCTGCTATCGCAAGGCGTCTGGCGACGCAACGGCGTTTTCGATCAGCGGCTACAGGGGGCGCAGCTCGGTCAGCCCGCCCATGTACGGCGCCAGCACCTCGGGCAGCTTCACGGTGCCGTCTTCGCGTTGGTAGTTCTCGAGCAGCGCCACCACCGTGCGGCCGACCGCCAGCCCCGAGCCGTTGAGCGTGTGCACCAGCTGGGGCTTCTCGCCCGGCGCCGGCCGGAAGCGGATCTTCGCCCGCCGCGCCTGGAAGTCCGAGAACCAGGAGCAGCTCGAGATCTCACGGTAGGCGTTCTGGCCGGGCAGCCACACCTCGAGGTCGTACGTCTTGGTCGAGGCGAACCCCATGTCGGCGGTGCACAGCAGCATCACCCGGTAGTGCAGCCCCAGCTTCTCGAGGATCGACGCGGCGTCGGCCGTCAGCTGCTCGAGGGCGTCGCTGGCCTGCTCGGGCTTCGAGAACATCACCAGCTCCACCTTGTGGAACTGGTGCATGCGAATGAGGCCGCGGGTGTCTTTGCCCGCCGAGCCCGCCTCGGCGCGGAAGCAGGGCGACGACGCGCAGTACTTCACCGGCATCGCCTCGAGGATCTCGTCGGCGTGGTAGTTGGTGACCGGCACCTCGGCGGTGGGGATGAGGAAGAGCTCCGACTCGCCCGCCGTCTTGAAGGCGTCGGCCTCGAACTTGGGCAGCTGCCCGGTGCCCATCATCGACTGCCGCGACACCAGGTACGGCGGCAGGAGCTCGAGGTAGCCCTTCTTCGAGTGCTCATCGATCATGAACGCCGTCAGCGCGCGTTCGAGCCTCGCCAGGGCGCCCTTCGAGAAGGCGAAGCGGCTGCCCGACACCTTGGCCGCGCGCTCGAAGTCGAGCATGCCCAGCTTCTCGCCGAGCTCGAAGTGCTGCCTCGGGGTGAAGGTGAAGGTCGGCTTCTGCCCGAAGGTGCGGGCCACGACGTTGTCGTGCTCCGAGGCGCCGGTGGGCACCGAGTCGTGGGGCACGTTGGGGGTGTTCAGCATCAACACCGACAGCTCGTCTTCGAGCGCCTTGAGCTTTCCCTCGGCGTCCTTGATCACCACGCCCAGGGCCTTCATCTCGGGCCCGAGCTCGGCGCGCTTGGACGCGTCGGTCTTCATCAGCTCCTGCGCCTTGTTCTTCTTCGCCTGGTTCGTCTCGAGCTCGACGTAGAGCTTCTTGCGCTCGGCGAAGAGCTCCTTGAAGCGAGAGAGGTCGAGGCTGCCGCCGCGCGCGGTCAGGCGGGCGACCACGGCGTCGAAGTTCTTTGCAACCTGGTTCAGGTCCAGCACGTCATTTCCCTTCTGCGACGAGGTCGTCGAGGTCGTCTTCGACGACCTTCTTGCTCTTCTCGTCGTCGGTGGTGATCTTCAGGTACTCGCGCCACGCGTTGATGGCGTCTTTGGGCTTCTTGAGATCCTTGAGCAGGTAGCCCAGGTTCTTGAACGCCTCGCCGTTCTGCGGGTCGATCTTCGTCGACTTCACGTACCACTCGACGGCCTTGGGGTACTGCTTGGGCCCCTTCTCCTGGTAGGCGCTGGCGAGCCGCGAGTAGGCGTAGGCCACGTTGGCGTTGTCAGGGTCGGCCTCGATGGCCGCGGAGTAGGCCTTGATGGCGCCGTCCCAGTCCTGGAGCTTCATGTAGGCGTCGCCGGTGGCGGCGCGCGCGGTGTTGCGGCCCGGGTCGACCGCGAGGGCCTGCGCGAACGAGGCGACGGCCTCTTTGAGCTGGTTGCGCTCGACGTAGATGCGGCCCAGCGTCTCGAGCGCGTCGACGTACTTCGGGTTGAGCTCGATGGCCTGCTTGAACTCGACGATGGCCTCTTCGCTGCGCTTGGCGTCGGCGAGGATGCGGCCGTACCAGTACCGGTAGAGCGGGTTCTTCGGGTCGTTCTCGAGCGCGCGCTTGATGGCCTCGACGGCCTGGCTGTGGTCGCGCGAGGCGTTCTTCACGCGGGCCATGTAGAAGTTGCCGTCGGGGTGCCCCGGCTCCGACTGCAGCGCCGACAGCAGGTGGTTGAGCGCGTTGGCCAGCTGGCCCTGCTCGAACTCCACGGCGCCGAGGGTGACGATGACCTGGGTGTTGCGGGGCTCCTCTTCGCGGGCCTTCTCGAGCTCCTCCACCGACTCGGCCAGCCGCTGCAGCTTCCACAGCGCCATGCCCTTCTGCAGCCGCCCACCCTGCAGGCGCGGGTTGATCTCGAGCGCCTTCTCGATATGCGCGAGCGCGAGGTCGGGCTTGCCCTTCTCGAGCGCCACCATCGACAGCCCGCGGAAGGCCTCGCTGGAGTGCGTGTTGAGCTCGCTGGCCTGCTTGAACTCGGCGTCGGCGCGGTCGAGCTGCCGCTCGTGGAAGGCGAGCTCACCCATGCCGACGTGCAGCGCCGCGTTCTTCTTGTCGCGCTCCAGGCCCTGCTCGAGCACCGGCAGCGCGTCGCTGTAGCGGCGGAACCGCACGTAGAGGCGCGAGAGGTACAGGTGCGCGTCGGTGATGGTCGGATCGGCGGCGATGGCGCGCTTGTAGCCGTCTTCGGCGGCCTTCGAGTCGTCGAGCGCGTCTGACACGCGGCCCGAGAGGTACGAGAGCATCGCGTTGCCGGGGAAGCGGGCGTTGGCCGACTTCATCACCGAGGTGGCCTCGTCCATCTTGCCCAGCAGGATCAGGCTCGAGAGGTAGCCCTCGGTGTACTCGATGTTCTCGGGCGCGGCCGCGGTGGCGTCGCGGAACAGCGGCATCGCCTTCTCGGGCTGGTTGAGCACCGTCAACACCCGCGCCATGCGCCCCTGGGTGAAGGCGTTCTTCGGGTCGGCCTTGAGGGCCTCTTCGAAGATGGGGAGCGCCTCGTTCAGCTTCTGCTCCACCACCAGCGTCTCGGCCTTGAGCGCGAGCGCCTTGCCCAGCTCCGAGGGGCCCATCTCGGCCTTCTTCTCGGGCGTGAGCATCGAGGTGAGCACCGCCTCGCCCTTCTCCTTGTCGAGCTTCACCACCAGCAGCAGCTCGGCCAGCTCGATGCCCGAGGCGACGTGGTCGCCGTCGGCCGCCAGCGCGGCCTCGTACTTCTCGATGGCGCCGTCGACCTCGTTCTTCTGGCGCAGCATCTGGGCCTGCGCGTGGAGCGCCCGCGCGCTCTTCGAGTTCTTCGCGAGGATCTGCGTGTACTCGTCGTTGGCCTGCCCGATGGACTTCTTGAGCAGGAACGCCTCGGCGCGCAGGAAGAAGAGCTCGAGGTCGTCGGTGTTCTCTTCGCGGGCCAGCGCCTCGCTCACCAGGGCCAGCGCGCCGTCGGCGTCGCCGCGCACCAGGGCGCTGCCGGCCTTCGCCTTGAGCACCTCGACGTGCTTCTCGCCGAGCAGCTCGATGTTGGTCAGCTCTCCGTCGGCCTGAGCGACCTCGCCCTGGCCCGCGGCCTTGTACTTGCGCTGCAGGGCGTACACGGCCTGGTTCCACACGGCGCGCGCCTCGGGGTACTCCTTCACCGCCAGGGCCTGGTTGGCGAGGTCGCGCGCGGCGGTGTACGACTTGAAGGTGTCTTTCAGCAGCCCGGCGCGCGCCTGCGAGAGGTAGCCGAACTCGCGCGTGTCGGCCTTCACGCGGGCCGGGAAGATCTTCTTCAAGAAGAACCAGCCGTACGGCGTCGCGACGCCCGCGAAGATGCCGGCCACGATGACGCTCGCCACCACCACGCCCGCTGCGATGTACGGCACGCGCTTGATGAACGGCACGGGCGGCTTGCTCTCGACGACCGCCACCGAGGCCATGCGGCCCTCGTAGAGCTGCTTGAGCTTCTCCATCGAGGGGCCCTTGGGCTTCTCCTCGACCACCGGCAGGCCCATCTGCGTCGACGAGCGCCCCGGCGACTCCATCAGCTTCGCGATGACGGCCTGGAAGCCGGGCTCGCTGCCGATGGGCTGCCAGTTCTCACCGTCGAGCGAGACCTCTTCGTTGCCCAGCAGCTGGGCCTCTTCGAGCATCTTGACGATGACGGGCTCTTCGAAGGGCCCGAACACCTTGCCGCTGCGGCGCTTGATGTGGAAGCGGCGAACCGGGGCGGCGCCCGACGGCGCGCCCGCGTCCTTGGCGGTGTCGTCGATGAAGGACAACATCTCGAGCCCGTCAGAGGGGCCCGACGGCCTGGAGGACACAGGGGGGAGCGCGGCCGAGAGGTCGGCCTCCATGTCGTCGCCGCCGCCCCGCCTGGCTGGCGCGGTCGGGTCGAACTCGAGATCGCCGCCGCCCGCGGGGGCGCCGAAGTCGACCTCTCCGAACGACGGTGACGAGGCCGGCGCCGCCGATGGCTGCGCGGGCGCGTTGAAGTCGAAGGCGAGATCGTCGCCGCCGGGCGCTGCGGCCGCCGGGGGGGGCGCGCCGAAGTCGAAGCCGC
>JACSRE010000192.1 GCA_014879945.1 Myxococcus sp. | reverse complement strand
TCTACATGCACGACGGGCAGAACCTGTTCGACCCGGCGACGGCCTTCGGGGGCAACGAGTGGCAGGTCGACGAGACGATGAACCGCACCGCCAACGACGGCTTCATCGCCGAGGCCATCATCGTGGGCCCCGAGAACGCGGGCCAGGCGCGCATCGACGAGTACACCCCGACGAACACCGCGATGTACGGCGGAGGAAAGGGCGATGACTACCTCCGCTTCCTCGTCGACGAGCTCAAGCCGGCGGTCGACGCCGAGTACCGCACCCGGCCCCAGCGAGAGACCACCGTCCTCATCGGCTCGTCGCTGGGGGGGCTCATCTCGACCTACGCGGGGGTTCAGAGGCCCGAGGTGTTCGGGAACATCGGCGCGATGTCGCCTTCGACGTGGTGGGACAACCGGTGGATTCTCGGGTCGGTGGCCGGGCTGCGCCCGTCGCCGCAGCGCCCGCTCAAGGTGTACGTCGACAGCGGCAACGCCGGGAACTCGAACGACGGCGTCACCGACACCGCGGCGCTGGCGCAGGCCTTTCGCGATCGCGGCTACGCCGACGACGTGACGCTCAAGTACGTGGTGCAGAACAACGCGACCCACAGCGAGGTGTACTGGGCGCAGCGCCTGCCCGTGGCGCTGCGGTTCCTGCTGGGGCCAGGCCGCTAGAGGCGGGTCAGCACCTCGCAGCCGCTCGGCGTCACCACCACGGTGTGCTCGAACTGCGCCGACCAGCGCCCGTCGACCGTCACCACCGTCCACCCGTCGTCGAGCAGGCGCGTCTCGGGTCGGCCGAGGGTGATCATCGGCTCGATGGTGAAGGCCATGCCTGCCTTGAGCTTGAGGCCGGTGCCCCGTCGGCCGACGTGGGCCACGTGCGGCTCGAGGTGCATCTGCCGCCCGATGCCATGCCCACCCCACTCCCGCACCACGTCACACCCGGCCTCGCGGGCGAGCGCTTCGATCGCCGCGCCGACGTCACCCAGGTGCGCGCCGTGATGAACGGCCGAGATGCCTGCCTCGAGGCAACGACGGGCCGTCTCGACGACGTGCCGAGCGTCCTCCCCGACCGGCCCGACGCAGAACGTCGCCGAGGTGTCGCCGTGCCAGCCGCCGACCTCGCTGGTGACGTCGACGTTGATGATGTCGCCGGAGCGCAGCACCTCGTCAGCGCGCGGGATGCCGTGGCACACGACGTGGTTCCGGCTGGTGCACACGGCCGCCGGAAAGCCGTGGTACCCGAGCTGGCTTGGCCGCGCGCCCCGGCGCGCCGTGTCGTCACGCACCAGCGCGTCGATGTCCGCGGTGGTGAGCCCAGCGCGGAGCTGGTGCCCGACGTGCGCCAGGGTCTGGGCCGCGACCTGCCCGGCGCGACGGAAGTGGGGGAGCTCGCGCGCGGTGATTCGAGGAGGCATCTGGGCACCGTGCCGGGCGTGGGCCGACGGCGCCAATACCGTCTGGGTATGGGGCAGCCCGGGGCCGCGTGCGCTACCGTCGGCCAATGAGCCTCACCCAGCTGGAGTACTTCGTGGCGGTCGCAGAGTCGGGCACGGTGACCGCGGCCGCCGCCCGGTGCGCCGTCTCGCAGCCTCCGCTGACGCGGCAGATCCACGCGCTGGAGCACGAGCTCGAGGCCCGGCTCTTCGAGCGCAGCGCCCGGGGCATGACGTTGACTTGCGAGGGTGCGCGGCTGCTGGCCCACGCGCGCGCGGTGCTGGCGATGGTCCGGGCCACGCCGGCGGTCGTGCGCGCCGCTGATGGCGGTTGAAGTCGAAGCCGCGCGCTGCGTATGTGCCTGCCATGACACGCGCGCGCGTCGGCATCGTCGGAGCGTCAGGGTTCTCGGGGCTCGATCTCACCAGGCTGCTGCTGCGGCACGAGCGCGTCACCATCGACTTCCTCACCTCGGACCGGTGGGTCGGCCAGAGCGTGCAGACGCGCACCGGCGCGCGGGTGACCGAGGGCGCCACCCAGTACGTCTCGGTCGAGCAGGGCCTCGAGCGCGCCGCGCAGTGTGAGGCGGTGTTCCTCGCGACGCCGGCCGAGACGTCGCTCGAGCTGGCGCCGAAGTTGCTGCCGAAGACGCGCGTCGTCGACCTCGCGGGCACCTTCCGCCTGCAAGACGCCTCGCTCTACCCGACGTTCTACAAGTTCACCCACCCCGAGCCCGCGCTGCTGCAGCAGGCGGTCTACGGCATGCCCGAGCTCTTCCGTGAGCGGGTCGCCGGCCAGCGCTTCATCTCGAACCCGGGCTGCTACGCGACCGCCGCCACCCTCTCGGTCGCGCCGCTGGTGCGGCAGGGGCTGGTCGACCTCGACTCCATCGTGATCAGCGCCGCGTCAGGCGTCTCGGGCGCGGGGCGCAAGGCGAGCGAGGAGTTCACCTTCATGGAGATCGACGCTGACTTCCGCGCCTACAAGGTGCTCTCGCACCAGCACACGCCCGAGATCGAGCAAACGCTGTCGGCCCTGGCCGGTCGCCCGGTGGGGCTCGTCTTCACCCCGCACCTGCTCCCGATGAAGCGCGGCATCTTGTCGACCGCGGTGGCCAACCTGCGCGAGGGCGTCGACGGCGCCGAGGTGGCGCTGGCCTTCGAGCAGGCCTACGGGGCCGAGCCGCTGGTCAGGCTGATGCCGTCACCCGAGGCGGTGCGCATCGCCGACGTGGCGAGCACCCCCTTCACCCACCTCGGCTTCAGCGTGAAGGGCCGCAAGGTGGTGTCGATCGCCGCCATCGACAACCTGCAGAAGGGCGCCGCGAGCCAGGCGGTGCAGAACCTCAACCTGATGCTGGGCTTCCCCGAGACGATGGGGTTGAGCTGAGCGCGTTCAGTCGGCGTGGGCCGAGCCCCCCGCGTCTTCCTGCCGCGGTGGCGCGCGTGGTGGGGCTTCCGCGGGCGTGCCTGGGGCGGCGCGTGCCGGGGGCGCAGGGCCTTCGACCCCGACCGAAGGCGCCCTGACGGGCGAGGGGGGCACCCCGCCAGTCCGTGAGGCTTGAAGCACCCGCCCACAGTCCGTATGTGGCGCCCACTCGATGCCCATCGCGCGCGGTTTCACCTTCTCGGGCCTGCACAGCGGCATCAAGCCGTTCAAGAAGGACCTGGCCCTCATCGTCTCGGAGCGCCCCTGCACGGCCGCGGCGGTCTTGACCGTCAACGCCGCCAAGGCCGCGCCCATCGTCGACTGTGAGCGCCGGCTGCCGGCGACCGGCGTGCGCGCGGTGTTGATCAACTCGGGCAACGCCAACGCCCTCACCGGCCCCGAGGGGCTCGCCGACGTGAGCGAGCTGTGCGCGGCGGCGGGCAAGGCGCTCGAGCTCGACGCGGCGGCGGTGCTGATGGCGTCGACCGGCGTCATCGGGCAGCGCCTGCCGAAGCAGAAGATCATCGACGCGCTCCCGCGCCTGAAGGGGCAGCTCAAGGCGGCGGTCGAGACGGCGGCCGAGGCGATCCTCACCACCGACACCCACATCAAGGTGGCCTCGCGCACCGTGCGCGTCGCCCGGAAAGAGGGCCGCCTCACCGCCATCTGCAAGGGCTCGGGCATGATCGCGCCGCAGCTTGCGAGCACCCTCGCGTTCATCTGCACCGACGTCGCCATCGCGCCGGCGGCCCTGCAGCGCGCGCTCACGGCCGCGATGGACGGCAGCTTCAACAACCTCACCGTCGACAACGACATGAGCACCAACGACATGGTGCTGGTGCTCGCCAACGGCGCCCTCGGCAACCCCGAGCTCGTCGAGGGCGGCCCCGAGCTCGACGCCTTCGCGGCGCAGCTGCAGTCGATCTGCGCCGAGCTGGCCAAAGAGGTCGCGCGCGACGGCGAGGGCGCGACCAAGCTCCTCGAGGTGCGCGTCACCGGCGCGCCGTCTCGGGCCATCGCGACCGACCTCGCGCGCTCGGTGGCGGGCTCCACCCTGGTGAAGGCTGCCATCTTCGGCGCCGACCCGAACTGGGGCCGCATTCTGGCCACCGTCGGCGCGCGCTGCGGCAGCCAGAAGTTCCCCGTCGACCCCAGCGCCGCGAAGGTCGTGGTGCAGGGCATCTGCGTCTACGACGCCAGGCCGGTGTTCGACCCCCGCTTGCCGCCGGGGCCGATGGTGGCGAACGACGCCAACGAAGGCCCGAGCGTGCCGGGCCACAAGGGCCTGCGCGCGCGCATGCGGGCGCCCGAGGTGCTGATCGAGGTCGACCTGCGCAGCGGCAGCGACGCGTCGGTGGGGTGGGGCTGCGACCTCTCGTACGACTACGTGAAGATCAACGCCGACTACACCTCGCTGCTGGTGCCGACGGCCGACGGCAGCGTCGCGAAGGACGATCGCCTCACCAACTACTCTCCCAAGTTCAAGGTGAACCTCGTCACCGAGGCGCTGACGTACATCTCGCGCTTCGCCGACAAGCGGGTGGTGCTGAAGCTGGGCCGGCAGGCGATGGGCAAGGACTCGCTGCGCGCCTCGATCGTCCAGGACGTGTCGCTGCTGCGCGCCGTGGGCATGGTGCCCATCATCGTGCACGGCGAGAGCCCCGAGGGCTCGTCGAAGGGCGACACCCGCAGCCGCGAGATGGTGCTCAACGGCCAGACCAACACCGAGCTCGTCACGCTCCTCAACCGCTCGGGCACCCAGGCCATCGGCCTCTCTGGCATGGACGCCTCGTTCCTCAAGTCTGTGCTGGCGAAGGACTCGAGCGTCGACGCGCCGCGCGGCGAGGTCACCAGCATCAACACCGAGCTGCTCGAGCTGTTCCTCCAGCGCAACTACGTGCCGGTGGTGTCTCCGGTGGGCTTCCTCGATGACGGCACCACCGTGCCGCTCGAGCCCGATCAGGTGGCCAGCGAGCTCGCGGTCGCCGCGAAGGCCACCAAGCTGGTGTACCTGGTCGGCGTGCCCGGCTTCACCGAAGACGACGTGCTGCTCAACCAGCTGACCACCACCTTGCTCGCCGCGAAGATCGCCGCCAACACCTTCAAGCCGAACCTGGCGCGCAAGGGCCGCTTCGCCATCGCCGCGCTGGAGCGGGGCGTCGAGCGGGTGCACGTCATCGACTCCCGAACGCCGCACAGCATCATCGCGGAGTTCTTCACCGAGCAGGGCATCGGCAGTCTCGTCACCCTGGGCTGAACCCGTCTCTTACCGAAGGAGCCGCACCATGGCGCTCGCCAAGACAGATGCCTCTGGAGGCTCGGGGCTGTTGCCCGAGGTCCTCGCGTTCTCGACCTCGCTGGGCCTCGATCGCCAGCTCCTCAAAGAAGATCTGCTGGGCTCGATGGCCCACGTCACCATGCTGGGCCGCACCGGCGTGATTCCCGCCAAAGAGGCGCGCGTCATTCGTGACGGCCTGGTGGACCTGTGGCGGCGCGACGACGCCGGCGCGCTGGTGCTCCCAGACGAAGAAGACGTGCACATGGCGGTCGAGGTCGAGCTCAACCGCACCATCGGCGCGCCGGCCGCGCTGCTCCACTCGGCGCGCAGCCGCAACGATCAGGTCGCCACCGATCTGCGCCTGCACGTGCGCGACGCGGTCGCCACCGCGCTCACCAACCTCTGCGCCTTCGTCGAGGAGGTCGTTCAGCGCGCGCGGAAGGACGGCGCGCTGCTCATGCCGTCGTACACGCACCGGCAGCGCGCTCAGCCCATCTCGCTCGGGTACTGGCTGGCCTCGTACGGTGCAGCCTTCGTGCGAGACGCGCAGGCCTTTGCCTTCGCGCTCGACCAGGCCGACGCGCTCGCGCTGGGCAGCGGCGCCATCAGCGGCACCTCGCTGCCGATCGATCGGGAGATCACCCGGAGCCTGCTGGGCTTTTCGCGCCTCACCCCCAACGGCCTCGACACCGTGGGCGACCGCGACTTCGCCCTCGACTACCTCTACGCCACCGCGCGCTTCTTCGTGCACGCCAGCCGGCTCTCGACCGACCTCATCGACTTCACGACGTCGGAGTTCGGCTTCGCCACGCTCTCGGGAGAGATCTCGATGGGCAGCTCGATGATGCCGCAGAAGAAGAACCCCGACGTCTTCGAGCTCATTCGCGGCAAGTCGGGCCGGGCCATCGGCAACCTGATGGGCCTGCTCACCACCGTGAAGGGCCTGCCCGGCGGCTACAACCGCGACCTGCAGGAAGACCGCGGCCCGCTGCTCGAGACGAAGCCCATGCTGCACGGGGTGGTGTCGGTGCTGCGGCTGTCGCTCCCCCACGTGACGTTCCACCCCGAGAAGTGCCGGGTGGGGCTCGACGAGGGCTTCACGCAGGCGACCGACCTCGCCGAGGCCCTGGTGAAGAAGGGCATGGCCTTCCGCGTGGCGTACAAGCACGTCGGCGCGCTGGTGAAGAAGTGCCAGGAGCAGGGCCTCTCGCTCTCGAAGGCCTCGGTCGAGCTGGCGAGGTCGATCGACCCGGCCATCGACGCCGAGGCGCTCGCGGTGCTCGAGGCCTCGGGCGCGGTGGCGCGAAAGCAGAGCGCCGGCAGCACGGGCCCCGCGTCGGTGAAGGCGCAGCTCGAGGCGCTCTCGACTCAGGCGCGCGCGCTCGCCGAGAAGTCGAAGGCCGTGCCGCGCTTCGGCGCGTTGTTCGAGCAGCTCTCGGTCGCGCCGCTCTGACGTGTCGCCTTCTGCCCCCCCGGCGGGCCGCGGTCCGCTATAGGGAGCCTTCCGTTTTTCCAGAGGGCTCTCATGAAGCGCGACTTCCTGACGTTGTTCGACCTCACCATCGACGAGCACAAGGCGCTGTTCCACCGCGCCCGCGCGCTCAAAGAGGCCCGCAAGCAGGGGCGCGTCATCAGCACCATGGCCGGCCGCACCCTGGTGATGATCTTCGAGAAGGCCTCGACCCGCACCCGGCTCTCGTTCGAGGCGGCGATGACGCAGCTGGGCGGCTCGGCGATCGATCTCTCGGCGGCCAACAGCCAGATGTCGCGCGGTGAGCCCCTGGCCGACACGGCGCGCGTCACCGGCCGCTACTGCGACGTGGTGATGATGCGCACCTTCGGAGACGAGCGGCTCGCCGAGTTCGCGAAGCACTGCGCGGTGCCGGTCATCAACGGCCTCACCGACGGCGGGCACCCGGTGCAGATCCTCACCGACCTCTTCACCATCGAGGAGCGGCTCGGCGCCGTCGAAGGCAAGACGCTGGCCTTCATCGGCGACACCGCCAGCAACATGGGCCGTAGCTTCACCGAGGCCGCCAAGCTGTACGGCTACCAGCTCAAGCTCGCCTCGCCGAAGGGCTACCACCCGGCCGACGACGTGGTGAAGCGGTCACCGGGCCACGTGCACCTGGTGGACGACCCGCGCGAGGCCGCCAGAGGCGCCGACGTCATCATCACCGACGTGTGGACCTCGATGGGCCAGGAGGCCGAGTCGAAGCAGCGCCTGGCCGACCTCGCGGGCTTTCAGGTCGACGCGGCCCTGATGAAGCTGGCGAAGCCGGGCGCCATCTTCCTGCACTGCCTGCCCGCGCACCGTGGCGAAGAGGTGAGCGCCGACGTCATCGACGGCCCTCAGAGCGCGGTGTGGGACGAGGCCGAGAACCGCCTGCACGTGCAGAAGGCCCTGCTCGAGACCTTCGTGCACGCCGGCGATCGGCTCAACGAGAGCATCTGACGACGGGCGCGCCGCCGCTTTCAGGCGTTGGCGACGAGGCCCTCGGGCGCCGCGAGGGGGATGGCGCGGGTGCGGGCCTTGAGGAAGTCGATCACCTCGGCGTCGGTGCGGGTGTCGCCCGGCAGCCGCACGAAGCGCCTGGCGAGGAAGCCGTACTGCCTCGTCCACAGCAGCACCGACACCATGAAGAAGTCGACGCCGTGAAACACCACGCAGCCCTCGCGCTGGTACTTCTCGAGGTTGTCGAGGAAGTCCTTCGGCATCTCGGTCCAGTGGCGGTTCTGCTTCACGTGGTGCCCGATGTGGTACCCGTCGTTGAAGCACCGCGCGTTGTACGCCGCGTTGATGCAGGTGATGGAGTTGACGTAGCTGTCGCCAGGGCGCGACGGGTCGATGAAGGCGTGCTGGCCCCAGTTGCCGGCCATCATCGCGAAGCGCACCGCGACGTACGGCAGGAGGAAGCACACCACCGTCGCCTGCCAGTGCACGAACGAGAGCGCGGCCATGCCCAGCAGGTGCACCACGTCGCTCGAGATGGCGCGAATGGCCAGCGGCGCGCGGCCCTTCTTGACCAGGTACGCCGACAGCTCGACCTGAATCAGCAGCAGGAAGCGGGCGACGTAGGCCAGCCAGTGGAAGAAGTTGTCGCGCTGGTACTTCATCGTCGACGAGAGATCGCCGCGCAGGTTGTTCTCGGCGTGGTGCATGCCGACGTGGTGCTCCATGTAGCCGGTGGGGATGCCGAACAGCGCGCTCATGGAGTACGGCACCACCCGGTTGAGCACCCGCCAGCGCTTGAAGAAGGGCCGGTGCATGGTGTTGTGCAGCATCAAGATGACGGGCGGCGCCATCCACGCCACCTGAAACGCGAAGACGAACGGCGCGACCCACCACGAAAAGTACAGGTAGGTCAGCACGATGACTGGCACCACCAGCGCCAGGGAGCGTAGCCACAGCCGCACGAAGACGGCGTCACGGGGGTCGAAGAGGAGCGACTCGATCAGGCGTTGGTGAGGCGTCGAGGCGTAGGTCGGGGCGGTGTGCGGGTCCGTCAGCTGAATCGATGTCATTGCGTACAGCCCCCGTACGCCGGGCAGGCCGCTGCGCGCAACCCGATGACCTGCTCGGTTTTTCTTCGGCGCGCCGCTCAAACCCCTTCCCACGAGAGCAGCGTCGTGCCGTGGGCGAGCAGGGCGCCCGCGGGCGAGCGCACCCAGCGGGCGGTCCCCGAGGGGAAGACGGCCCCGGCGGCGCCCGCGCTGGCGGTGAGCAGCCCCTTCGCGCTCGTCAGCACCAGCGCCTCGGCCACCGAGGGCGCGCGCAGCCCGCTCCGCCACTCGACCTCACAGGCGCAGGCGTCGGTCGGCTCGAAGGGCGTGGGCGCGCTCCAGCGCTCGGCGCCGTCGAGGCCGAGCACCACCGTCGCCTGCCGCCCACCGACGGCCAGGGCGCTGTCGCGGGCGACGAAGCAGAGGCCCGTCGCGCCCGGCACGGCCCGCAGGCGGGTGCCGCCGGCCTGGAGCTCGACGGTGCCGTCGACGTGGAGGAGCGCGAGCTGCGAGCCGGTCTCGTCGAGCGCGAGGCCCTCGAGCGGCCCCGAGGCGCGCACCGTGCGGCGCCCGCGGGCGAGGTGGAGCGTCACCTCCTCGTCGCCCTGGCGGCAGGTGGCGAGCACCAGGCCGTCACCCGACCACGCCACCCGATGCCTGGGGCCGGCGTGCACGCCCGACACCGTCGTCACCCGGCCGGTGTCGATGGCGAGCGTCTCGGTCGAGAAGGCCTCGCAGACGCACACCCGCTTCGGCGTTACCCTCACGCCGAACGGCGGCGGCCCGCCCTCCATGTACTCGATGGTGCGGAAGGCGTGCGCCTGCCTGACGCTGCCGTCGCTGCCGGCGAGCACGAACTGCCCCAGCAGCAGGGCCGCGCCGTCGCGCGAGAAGGCGGGCGCCAGGGGCCGCTCGACGAAGGGGCGCCACGCCGGCCCGGCGTGGGGGCGGTAGACGCGCACGACGCCCCGCTCGGCCACGCACAGCCGTCGGCCGCCCGGGCTGACGGCGGCCGTCGAGAAGCGCCCGGTCTCGACGCGGGCCTCGGCGCCCGAGTCGAGGTGCCGCACCGTGGCCCCACCCTGCGACTGCCACGCCAGGTACGCGCCGTCGGCCGAGAGCGCCAGGGCCTCGCCCTCGGGCGCCTGGAGCGACGCCAGCTGCGCGCCGGTGGCGACGTCGAAGACGAACAGCACCGCCTCGTCTCCGTCCCAGGCCAGGCACGCGACGCGGGTCTGCGCCGACGCGACGCGTGAGATGGACCAGCCAGGCGGCAGCAGCCAGGCGGGGCGCTCGGGGGCGCGCGGCCCTGCCACCATCAGCCCGCCTCCCGGCGGCGTGGCCACCAGCGGCGGCGGCGACTCCGCCGGCTGCTCGGCCGACACCGCCCCGCTGGCCGGGCGCCACGCCAGGTGCTGCCCGCCGGCGGTCAGCGACACCTGGTCGTCGGTCATCGCCGCGACCCGGGGCTGCTCGAGGCCCCGCAGCTCGGCCTCGAGCGCGCCGCCCCACGGAGTGGTGGGCGTCAACGCGCGCAGCCACGGCGCTTCGGGGTGAAGCGCGCGCCGCTCCGAGAGCCAGCGGCCCACCTGCGAGAACACCGGCATGTGGGGCCCGGGCGCCGAGACGCCAAAGGTGCGCGCGCGCGGAGAATCGACGAAGGCGCAGTGGGCGTAGAGGGCGGGCCAGAGCGCATCGGGCCGGTGAAGGAGCAGCGCCAGGTGAATCAGCAGCGTCTCTCGCACGCGCTCGAGCACCGGCCGGTCGGCGGGCGGCGCCCTCGCGAGGGCCTCGTCGAGGCGGCTGACGTGCCGGGTCACGCCCTCGTCGCAGGCCACCTCGAGCGCAGCCAGCGAGACGAGCGCGTCGTTCACCGCGCCGAGGCTAGCAAGCGGCGCCACCGCGGGGCCGCCCGCCGGTTCCGGTAAGACGAGAAGGGAGCGCAACTCACCGCTCCCGATCCTCCCGTGTTTCAGCTAGGCGCCACTCCATGCCGCGTCGCGAAGACATCAAGAAGGTGCTGTTGATTGGTTCGGGCCCCATCGTCATCGGGCAGGCGTGCGAGTTCGACTACTCGGGCACCCAGGCCGTGAAGGCGCTCAAGGAAGAGGGCATCGAGGTGGTGCTCCTCAACTCGAACCCCGCCACCATCATGACGGACCCGGAGTTCGCGCACCGCACCTACCTCGAGCCCATCACGCTCGAGGCGGCCACCCGCATCATCGAGCAGGAGCGCCCCGACTCGCTGCTGCCCACCATGGGCGGCCAGACGGCGCTCAACCTCGCCAAGGCGCTCTCCGAGGCCGGGGTGCTGCAGAAGTACGGCGTACGCCTCATCGGCGCGCAGCTCGAGAGCATCAACAAGGCCGAAGACCGCAAGCTCTTCAAGGAGGCCATGGAGCGCATCGGCCTCGAGGTGCCCAGGGCCGGCATCGCGCACACGATGGAGGAGGCGTGGGCCATCGTGAAGGACACCGGCTTCCCCTCCATCATCCGCCCGGCGTTCACCCTCGGCGGCACCGGCGGCGGCATCGCCTACGACGAGCAGCAGTTCGAGACGATCGTGAAGTCGGGCCTCGCGGCGAGCCCGGTGAAGCAGGTGCAGATCGACCAGTCGGTGCTCGGGTGGAAGGAATACGAGCTCGAGGTGGTGCGCGACCGGAAGGACAACGTCGTCATCATCTGCAGCATCGAGAACTTCGACGCCATGGGCGTGCACACCGGCGACAGCATCACCGTCGCGCCGGCGCAGACGCTGACCGACAAGGAGTACCAGCGCATGCGCGACGCGGCGGTCGCCATCATCCGCGAGATCGGCGTCGACACCGGCGGCTCCAACGTGCAGTTCGGCGTCGACCCGAAGACCGGCCGCATGGTCGTCATCGAGATGAACCCGCGGGTGTCGCGCTCGTCGGCCCTGGCCTCGAAGGCCACCGGGTACCCCATCGCGAAGATCGCCGCGAAGCTGGCCATCGGCTACTCGCTCGATGAGCTCAAGAACGACATCACCCGTGACACCCCGGCCTCGTTCGAGCCGTCCATCGACTACGTCGTCACCAAGATCCCCAAGTTCAACTTCGAGAAGTTCCAGGGCGCCTCGAAGGTGCTCGGCACCATGATGCGCTCGGTGGGCGAGGTGATGGCCATCGGCCGCACCTTCCGCGAGTCGTTCTTCAAGGCCGTGCGCTCGCTGGAGCAGGGCCGCCTGGCGATCCCCTCGAAGGCCGACGCCAACGCCCGGCCCGAGCCCGAGCTGGTCGAGCTGCTCAAGGTGCCGACGCCCGACCGCCCCTGGGCGATCTTCGAGGCCCTGCAGCGCGGGTGGTCGGTGGAGCGGGTGTACGAGCTCACCGCCATCGACCCGTGGTTCCTGCGGCACCTGGCGTCGCTGGTGACCGAGTTCAACGCGCTGGCGGCCAAAGGCTCGCTCGAGCAGGTGACCGACGCCGAGCTGAAGCTGGCCAAGTCGCACGGCTTCTCTGACGGGCAGCTGGGCGCGGCGTTCGGGGTGAAAGAGGCGGTGGTGCGCGAGGCGCGGTGGAAGCGCGGGCTGCGGCCCGTCTACAAGCGCGTCGACACCTGCGCCGCCGAGTTCGAGGCCTACACGCCGTACCTGTACTCGACGTACGAAGAAGAAGACGAGGCGCCGCCGACCACCCGTCAGAAGGTCGTCATCCTCGGGTCGGGGCCCATTCGCATCGGGCAGGGCATCGAGTTCGACTACGCCTGCGTGCACGCGTCGTTCGCGCTGCGCGACGCCGGGTTCGAGACCATCATGGTCAACTGCAACCCCGAGACGGTGTCGACCGACTACGACACCTCTGACCGCCTCTACTTCGAGCCGCTGACGATGGAGGACGTGCTCGAGATCATCCACCGCGAGAAGCCGCTGGGCGTCATCGTGCAGTTCGGCGGGCAGACGCCGCTGAAGCTGTCGAAGCCGCTCGAGGCCGCGGGCGTGCCCATTCTCGGCACCTCGCCCGACGCCATCGACATCGCCGAGGACCGCGAGCGCTTCTCGAAGCTGGTCGAGAAGCTGCGCCTGATGCAGCCGGCCAACGGCGTGGCGCGCTCGCCCGAAGAGGCCTACCGCGTCGCCGACGTCATCAACTACCCGGTGATGGTGCGGCCCTCGTACGTGCTGGGCGGCCGGGCGATGGAGGTGGTGCACGATCGCGCCGACCTCGAGCGGTACATACGCGAGGCCGTGCTGGCGTCGCCCGAGCACCCCGTGCTCATCGACCGCTTCCTGCGCAACGCGACCGAGGTCGATCTCGATCTCGTCGCCGACGACACCGGCGCCTGCCTGGTGGGCGGCATCCTCGAGCACGTCGAAGAGGCGGGCGTTCACTCGGGTGACGCGGCGTGCATCATGCCGCCGCACTCGCTGGGCCAGGACGTCATCGAGCGCCTCAAGGACATCAGCATCGCCCTGGCTCGTGAGCTCAAGGTGGTGGGCTTGATGAACGTGCAGTTCGCGGTGCAGGGCAAGGCCATCTTCGTGCTCGAGGTGAACCCGCGCGCCTCACGCACGGTGCCGTTCATCTCGAAGGCCACCGGCATCGCGATGGCCCGGGTGGCGTCGCTGTGCATGGTGGGCAGGTCGCTCCAGGCGCAGGGCCTCACCCGGGACCCCGAGATTCGCCACGTCGCGGTGAAAGAGAGCGTCTTCCCCTTCGCGCGGTTCTCGAACACCGACGTCATCCTCGGGCCTGAGATGAAGTCGACCGGCGAAGTGATGGGCATCGACTCGCGCATCGACGCGGCGTTCGCCAAGTCGCAGCTGGCGGCCGGCACCAGGCTCCCCACGGGCGGCCTCGCGTTCGTCTCGGTGAAGGACGACGACAAGCCCGGCCTGGTGGACCTCGCCCGCCGCCTCAAGGCGCTCGGCTTCGGCCTCTGCGCCACCGGCGGCACCCACGCCTACCTCGCGAAGAAGGGCGTCGAGAGCCTCAAGGTGAACAAGGTGCTCGAGGGCAGCCCGCACATCGTCGATCGGGTGCACGCCGGCGAGGTGACGCTGGTGTTCAACACCACCGCGGGGAAGAAGGAGATCGCCGACTCGTTCTCGATTCGTCGCGAGTCGCTGCTCAAGGGCGTGGCCCACTTCACCACCCTCGAGGCCGCGCGGATGATCGTCGGGGCCCTCGAGGCGCAGGCGACCTCGAAGCGCGAGTACCGGCCGATTCAGGAGTGGCTCAAGCCGCGGTGACGCGAGGCCTGGGCGCAGGCCCTCCCTCGGCTCAGGCCTGCCGGCGTGGCGCCGGTCGGCGGGCCTCGTCGCGGCCCTGCCCTCGAGCGGGCGTCGTTCCCCGAGGCGGCGCTCGACCTCCTCGACGCCCCTGGCCTCGCGCGCGCCGCTGGAGCAAGCGGGCGAGCGGCCCTGAGGTGGTGAGGTCGTCGGGCTTCGGGTGAAATCAGCGGCAGCGGCCCACGCCCACCACCACGTCGGTGGGCGACAGCTCGACCCAGTCGGGCACGCCGTCTCCGGTGACGTCGGCGAAGCGATCGACCCGCCCGGTGAAGCCGCGCGGCATGACCTCGGGGTTCGCCAGCACCGTCGCGCCGAACTGCCGGTTCACCACCTCGGCGCGGCCGTCGCCGTCGGTGTCGACGACGAACGAGGCGCCCGCCGCCGTCGGGGCCGGCTTCCAGTCGGGGCCGCGCAGGAACGCGCCAGCGCCCGTCCCCGTCATCAGCACGCCCGTGCTGCCGGCGACGTCAGGGAAGGCGTCGTTGGTGACGAAGCCCGCCGCGAGGCCGGTCTCGAAGTCGAAGCTCGAGACGCGCGGGGCCAACACGAAGCCCGCGCCGCGGCTGAGCAGCGGGTACACCACGCGCGGCGCGTTGGCGTTGGCGAGCACCAGCAGGTCGGGCCGGCCGTCGCGGTCGACGTCGACCACCGCCAGGTCCTGCACGGCCGGGAGGAAGGGCGTCAGCGTGGGCGGCGCGAACTGCCGCGCGCCGAGGTTGCGGTACAGCCAGAAGCCCGCGTTGGTGCGCGCCAGCAGGTCGGCCCGGCCATCGGCGTCGAAGTCGGCGGTGCGCAGCTGCACCTCGCTCGCGACGACGTCGAGGGCGAGCGAGACCGAGTCGGCCCCGAAGCGGAGCGAAGGCGCGCCGAACTCCACCCGCGCGAAGCACGGCACCGGCGCGGTCGAGAAGCCGCCGTCAGGCAGGAGCGGGCTCGGGCAGTCCAGCCGCAGCAGGTCCACGTTGCCGTCCTGATCGAAGTCGGCCAGCGCGTCGGGTCGGGTCAGCGCGTCTTCGGGGCCGACGGCGAAGCCCCCGTCGCCGTTGGCGCGCAGCACCCGCGTCTGCGTGGTGATGGGCGACATGCTGACGACCGACGCGCGGCGGCTCACCACCAGGTCTTCGCGGGCGTCTGCGTCGAGGCGCCCGGCGAGCACGAACTCCCCGTTGGGCAGCGCCGTCTTCACCGTGCGCTCGAACCCCCGCCCGCTGCTGCCGTTTCGCACCAGCACCGGCCGCACCAGCGTGTTGGAGAGGACCGCGTCGAGCCGGCCGTCTCCCGTCAGGTCGACGAGCTGCAGCTGCGAGGCCGGCGAGGCCGAGGTGAACCCTTCGACCTCGAACACGTCGGGCGCCGAGAAGGTGCCGGGGCCGGTGGACCACAGCACCTCGAGGCCGCGGCTGGTGCCCAGCGCCAGGTCGGTGAAGCCGTCTCCATCGAGGTCGGCCGCTTCGATGGCCGCGAGCACCGAGCCGGCGTTGGCGGCCAGCACGGGCGCCCCGAGCCCTCCCAGGCCGTTGCCGGCCAGCACGAACACCGCGGCGGGCGTCATGGTGGCGACGTCGCGGTTGCCATCGCGGGTCAGCTCGGCCGCGGCCAGCCCGATGAGGCCGTTCTGCACGGCTGGCGGTGGCGTCACCTGGGTGAAGGCGTTGGCGCCGCTGGTGACGAAGACGCGCAGCTGCCCGGCCTGTGACGTCACCAGGTCGGCGCGCGCGTCGTTGGTGAAGTCGGCCGCGCGCGCGAGGTCGGCCAGCAGCAGGTTGGGCGCGGCGTTGCGCGTCTGCGAGAAGGGGGCGCCCCCGTCGGCCGACTGGTTCACCCAGAGGTCGGCGTTGAGGTTGCCCAGCTGCGGCACGCGCACCAGGTCGGCCCGGCCGTCGCCGGTGAAGTCGGCGGCGAGCGTGAGGCCGTTCTGCCCGTTGGTGAAGAGCACCAGCGGCGCCGAGAAGCCCGCGGTCGTCTGCTGCACCAGCCAGAGCGCGCGCAGGTCTCCGGCGATGAGGTCGTCGCGCCCGTCGAGGGTGAAGTCGGCCGTGCCGAGCGGCAGGAGCGTGGTGCCGGCGTCGGCGAGGGTCGGGGCCTGGAAGCGCGCGTTGCCCTCGTTGGCGAAGGTGAAGCGGCTGGTGCCGGCGGTCGCGAGCAGGTCGAGCCGCGCGTCACCCGTGACGTCCACGGCCCAGAAGCGCGGCGCGGTGCCCGAGGTGAAGGCGTGCGGCAGCGCCTCGGCGATGCCCGTGAAGACGACGCCGTTGGGGCAGGCGGCGCGGCACTGCCCGTCGACGCAGGCGCCCGCGCCGCACGAGGTGCCGCAGGCGCCGCAGTTCGCCGGGTCGCGCTGCCGGTCGGCGCAGGCGGCGTTGCAGGTGTCGATGCAGGCCGTGGCGCAGCTACCGGCGGTGCAGGTGGTGCGCTCGCGCGGGCCGCCCGTCGCGCAGGCCGTGCACGCGGCGCCGCACGCGGCCGCGACGCCCTCGCCGACACAGCTGCCGGTGGGGCCGCCACAGCGGGTGTTGCCCGCCGCGCAGGTGGTGCTGCACGTGGTGCCGTCGCAGGTGGGCACCGAGCCGGGGACGCCGTCGGGGCAGCGGGTGCAGGCGGCGCCGCACGCGGTGACGTCGGTCGCGCTCGCGCAGGCGCCGTTGCACGGGTTGAAGCCCGCCGCGCAGGTGTAGGCGCAGGCGCCGTTGGTGCACACGGGGGCGCCGCCGTCGGGTGCGCCACACCGCGCGCAGGCCGCGCCACAGGCCGTCGTCGAGGCCGCCGGCGCGCAGGCGCTGTCGCAGCGGTTGAAGGTGGCGTCACAGGTGAGGTCGCACTGGCCCGCCACGCACGCGGCCGCGCCGTTCGCGGTGCCGGGGCAGGGCACACAGCTCGAGCCGCAGCTCTCGGGCGCGGCGTCAGACACGCAGGCGTTCCCGCAGCGGTGGAAGCCCGGGGTGCACACGAAGTCGCACGCCAGCGCCGCGGTGCAGGTGGCGGTCGCGTTGGCCGGCGCGGGGCAGGCGGTGCAGCGGCTGCCGCACGAGGCGGGCTCGACGTCGGCTAGGCACTCGCTGCCGCAGCGGTGGTACCCGTTGTTGCACTCGAAGTCGCACTCGAGGTTGGTGCACGCAGGCCGCGAGTTCATCGGGAACGAGCACGGGCTGCAGCGCGTGCCGCACGAGTTGACGGCGGTGTCTTCGACGCAGGTGGTGCCGCAGACGTGAAACCCGGTGCGACAGGTGACGCCGCAGACGCCGGCGGTGCAGGTCGCGACGCCGTTGCTGGCCGCGCACGGCCTGCAGCGCGAGCCGCAGGTCGCCACGTCGTCGTCGGCCGCGCAGGTGTCGAGGCACTTGTGAAACCCCGCTGGGCACGCCCCGGCGTCGGGGCGCACCAGGTCGCAGCGCTTCTCGGCGCAGGTGTCGCTCTCGTCGCAGGCGCGGCAGAAGAGCGCGCCGGTGCCGCACGCGGCCTTGTCGTTGCCGGGCCGGCACTCACCCTCGGCGGTGCAGCAGCCCTCGGGGCAGGTGGTGATGTTGCACGGGGGCTTCTCTTCGGGGCACCCGGCGAGCGCGGCGGCGAGCAGGAAGATGACCGGAAACGAGCGCACGAACGAGCAGCCTTTCGGTTCGCGAGGTCGGCCCGGCTGCCCCGCGAGAGCGGCACGTCATGTAGCGTCGTTGGCCGGTCGAGTCACTCGTTGATCAGTTGAGCGCCCGCCGGCGCGCCGCCTCGAGCACCACCGCGAGCAACATCGTCTTGCGGGTCGCCGGGCGGCCCTCGACGCGCTCACGCAGCACCGTCACCAGGTCGTGGGCCTCCTGGGTTGAGACGGCGCGCCGCTTCGAGCGCTGGTCTTCGCGACAGACCAGGAGCGAGAGCTCTCCGGTCACCGCGTCGAGCACCACGTCGAGGTCTTCGGACTCGGTCTTGCCCGCCACCAGCACCACGGGCCCCAGGTCGCTCACCGAGCGCACCGCGAACGACGACAGCCGGGTCGGCGTCAGCGCGTCGTTGAGGCCCACCATGACGCGGCCCGCCTCGCCGTCGTCCCACGGGACGTTCTGCTGGTACCGGCGCAGGGCCTTGGCGAGATCCTTGAGGTCGGTGCGCGACAGCTCCCGAACGTCTTCGTCCTCGACGATCTGGAACTCGCCGCTGGCTTCGACGAAGCGCACCTCGACCTCCAGGCTGCCCACCACCGCGGCCAGCACGTGCTCTCCGCTGAAGTCGCCGTGGTCGTCGAGCACGGGGGCCACCCGCGCGATGCGGGCGGCGTCGAAGGGGCGCCGCTTCCTGGGGAACGTGAGCTCGTCGGTGTCGGAGGTCATGGCGGTGTCGGTCAGTGCCTCGGTTGTCGCGCCAGCTTCACGCCAATCGCGACACCAGGGTGGACACCTTGCGCCACCGCCGAGGTGCAAAGTTCACGTTACTTCAGGTGGTTACGAGGTCTTCTGCTCGCGCCAGTCGCGCGGCGTGACGTTCGCCCAGCGCTTGAAGGCGCGATCGAAGGCGCGCAGCTCGGAGTAGCCCAGCAGGTAGGCCACCTGGGTGATGTCGAGGCGGGCGTCGCGCAGGTAGGCCCGGGCGAGGTCGAAGCGCACGTCGTCGAGCACGGCCTGAAACGAGGTGCCCAGGTCAGACAGGCGCCGCTGGAGCGTTCGCCCCGACAGCGCCAGGCGGGTCGCGATGCGCTCGATGTTGGGCTCGCCCTGCTTGAGGGCCTCACGAATGCCCTGGCGCAGGCGCTCCACCAGGTCGTCGCTCTTCGGGCGCGAGGCGAGGGCGGCCAGGGCGTGCTCCTCGAGGAACGAGAAGAGGGCCGCGTCGCCGGTCTTCACCGGCAGGTCGAGGTACTGCGCGTCGAAGGCGAAGCCGTTGAGCGGTCGATCGAACGAGAGCTGGTCGGTGCCGAACTCGTCGACGAGCACGCTCACGTCCGCGGGCCTCTGGTGCGCGAACCACAGCCGGCTGAGCTTCGAGCCCTCGACCATGCTCAAGAGCCGCTTGGCGGTCAGGTACGTCGTGTACTCGTGGTGGTGCCGCGACATGCCGGTCGGGTTGCCGGGCAGGCCGTGCTCGACGACGGCCTCGGCGCCCGAGACCTCGAAGCGGAAGGCCTGGTCGGGCGCCATCAACGCCGAGAAGCGCAGCAGGTTCTCGCAGGCCCCGCGCGCCGTCGTGGCGGAGCGAATGAGGAACTCGGCGACGCCGTAGGCGCCCAGCTGCACCGAGCGCGCGACGTCGAGGCCGAAGTGGGGCGCGTTCAGCCGCGTCGCCACGTCGTCAACCAACGCGGTCAGCTTGTGGAGCGGCAGGGTGACCTCGGCCTTGCCGCCCGCGCGCCAGTCGAGGTCGGCGGGCAGCTCGTGTTGGGTCAGCAGGGCGGCGACGTCGAGGCCGCGCGCGTTCGCGTGCAGCAGCACCATCGGGGCCAGACGCGAGGTCATGTCGAGCGAAGACCGGGCCATCGCCGCCTTCATCGCGTCGAAGGCGCGTTCAGGCAAGGGGACCGCTGCGTGCAGTGCGTCAGCCGGCCTTGCGCACCGCGCAGACCGTCACCTCGTCGCGGTCATGGTAGAGCTGGCGCAGCCGCACGTCAGACCAGCCGCCGTCTTCGAGCGTCGCCTTGACGCGCACCACCATGGGCAGCTTGTCCTTCATGGGCAGCTTGATGTTCGCCACCAGCTGCGTCGCCCAGCGGTTGCGCGCCCACTTCGCCAGCAGCTGCGCCACCTCGAGGGGCCGCCAGGCCATGTCGCAGAAGAGCCAGTCGCAGGGCTCCTCGGGCGTGAAGGCGAACGCCGTCTGGTGGAAGTGCTTCACCCGCGCGTGCTTCTGCAGATCGGGCGAGAGCAGGCCGGTGTCCACGCTCCACACCCGCGCGCCGCGCTCGAGCAGGCGCCGCGTCCACCCGCCCGGGGCCGAGCCGAGATCGACGCAGAGGTCGCCCTTGCCAGGCGACACGCCCACCCACTCGAGCGCCTCGTCGAGCTTCATGGCCGCCCGGGAGGGCGCGTCGGCGGTGCGCTTCATGCGGGCCCGGCCGCCGGCGGCCAGCGAGAGGGCGACCCGGGCGCCGATGGAGCCCACGGCGGCGGTGTGCGGCGCCACCAGGCACACCTGCCCGAGCCACGCGCCGCTCTCGAAGGCCGCCCACGGGGTCGCCGGGTCTTTGATGTTCTCGCGCAGCGCGTTGATGGTCGACTGCCAGGCCAGACACTCGCCTGCGCGGGCGTTGCCAGCGTCGGTGTCGGGCACCCAGACCTGCACCCGGCTGGGCTCGTGGCGGAGCGCGGCGGCGGCCTGCTGCGGCGTCTTCACCAGCGCGTCGACGCGAAAGCCCATGCGCGCGAAGGTGGGCGGAGACGACGGCTCCCGCTCGGTCTCGACCAGCCCCGCCCCGAGCAGCGTCGCGCCGCACTTCTTCCAGCACAGCTCCTCGTAGAGCTGGCCCTCGAAGCCGTCGCGGCAGGTCCACAGCCACTTGCCCACGGTGGGGAGCGCCGCCAGCTTCGCGACGGGTGGAATCCGAATGCGGTTGGGCAGGGTGACGGTGGCCGCGGCCGCGCGCGGCTCACGCGGGGCCGGGCGGCGCTCGTCACGGCGTTTCGTCCTGTGGTGTCCCTTGCGCATGATGCGAGCGCTCGTAGCGCGGAATGCGCCCGCGCGCCTTCCGCCGTTGCGCCCCGGCCACCGTCAGCCGGCTCGCTACGGCACGTTGAGGATGCTGTTGACCAGGGTGAAGCTGCACGGCGACACGGCGCCGAACTGCACGCTGCCGACCACCCACATGTCCTTCGTGGTGGCCAGGCTGCGGCTCTGGGTCGTCACCAGCAGGCCCCCGCAGTACACCTTCACCGTCGAGACCACCGGCGAGTTGGCGCTGCCGAACATGTGCACGCCGATGGTGTAGGCGAGGCCCGGCTGGGGCGTGTTGATGCGGGTGTTCTCTGGGCCGCGCGTCGAGGTGTCGTCGCGGTCGAGGCTGGGGCTCTGCGCGGCGGCGCCCCAGGTGGGCGTGCGGTTGGCGTAGTAGCAGTCCCACGGCGAGCTCGACCAGCTCGACGCCGACGTCCACGGCCCCGCCATGGGGTGAATGAGGTGCAGGTCGACGTCGTAGTTCCGCGACCAGGTCAGCTCGATCCACAGGTCGCCGTTGGGCGTCACGGTGATGGGCGTCGAGCAGGTCGAGGTGCCGCCCAGCCCGTCCGAGACGTTGAAGTTCACCACGTGCGTGCCGACGACGTCGGCGAAGTAGGTCGAGCTGGTGCAGCTGGTGGCCTGCCCGAAGTTGCCGTTGGCCGTGGGCGGCCGCGAGCCGACGCTCCACGCGCAGGTGACGGGCCCGTTGGACATCACCGAGGGCACCAGGCTGACGGTGGTGTTGGCGCCGGTGGTGATGGGGCCGGGGCACATCGCGCTGACGCCGCAGCCCATCGCCGAGCGCGGCACGCCGGTGCCGGCCAGCGCCACCGGGTAGCTGATCATCTGCCCGTTCTGGGTGACGGTGACGTTGAGCGCGCCGGTCGCCGCGCCCAGCAGGTACGGCCTGAAGCGCAGCTGCATGGTGCGCGAGGCGCCGGGAGAGATGGTGCCCGCGGTGGCCGCCGTCGAGATGGCGAACTGGGCGCAGCCGGCCGCGGTGGCGCAGGAGCCCGAGCCGTTGGGCGCCAGGCTCGGGTCGGCCAGCGTCACGCCGTTCAACGTCAGGGCCGTCGAGCAGGTGTTGGTGATGCTGATGGTGCGCGCCGGCGAGCCGCACTCGAGCTCGGTGTTCATGAAGTCCAGCGGCGACGGGCTGATGGTGATGCAGCTCGGCGCCAGGGTGGCGACCAGCTGCACGCTGCCGCTCGAGGCGCCTGGCGTCGACACCCCGAACGTCACCTCGCCCCGCACCACCGTGGGCGTGGTCGGTGACGGGCGCAGCGGCATCGCGCGCACGGTGATGGGGATCTGCTGGCCCGGGGGGATCATCATCGACGCGATGGCGCCCTGCGGGAGCGTGAAGGTGTCGTCGCTGGTCGGCGAGACGTCGATGGCGTTGAAGTAGCAGACGTCGTTGGGCTGCACGCCGCGGTTGCGGAAGAGGAACGTGAGGTCTCGCATCTGCGGCTGGTCCACGACGCCGAAGTTGAGCTGGCCGGGCACCACCTCGTAATTGCACGGCGGCGCCTCGACGGCCTCGGCGGTGATGCGCACGTTCAGCTCGGGCGTGACGGGGTCGTTCGAGAGCAGGGTGAGCTCCCACTCCTTGAAGCCCGCCGTCAGGGGGATCACGCGGATCGGCAGGTTGAGCGCGCCGCCGGCCACCGCCTCGATGCCCCGGTTCGGGTCGTACACGTTCGGCTGGAGGGTGTTGGTGCAGCCGTTGCGCTGCTGGTCCCACTCGCCCACGCACAGCTCGGCCGCGGTGCCGCCGCTGATGGCGCGCACCCGCCAGTACGGCATGCCCATGCCCATGCCGCCCAGCTTCAGGTTGGCGCGGGGGTCGGCGGGCGTCGGGCGGGTGCCGACGTTCGAGACGCGCAGGGTTCGGGGCACGAAGGTGGGCGGCGAGGCGTTGGCCGTGAAGCCGATGCGCCCCACCGAGAGCGGTGACGGTCGCGCGTCGATGCGAGGGCCGCCGCCGACGCCCCGCAGCCGCACCGCGACCGAGGGCTGGCCGGCGAGCGAGGTGTTGGCGCGCAGGGTGCCCGTGCGGGGGCCCAGCGCCGTCGGGCGGAACTCGAGCGAGGTGGCGGCCTCGCCGTCGCTCCACTGCCCCATGGCGTCGCGGGTCGCGGCCGGCACGGTGAGCCTCGTCAGGTCGGTCGCCGAGGCGGCGGTGACGGCGAAGGCGGGGTCGCTCGAGCCCAGCCCCGTCAGGTCGACGGCGCTGCTGCAGGCGTTGACGAAGGTGACGGTGCCAGGCGCGCTCTGCGTGGGCGCCACGAAGCCGAAGAAGAGCGAGGTGCCCTGCGGGTCGTCGGGCGGGTCGGCGCGGAAGGTGAGGCACGAGGCCACGCCGCGGCCGCGCAGCGTCACCTCGCGCTCGGGGCACGACTGGGTGCGCCGCACGGCGACCCGGGCCAGGTAGTCGCGCGTCTCGGTGGGGGTGAAGGTGATGGTGCTGCGCGCCGCTTCTCCGGCGGCCACCTCGCGCGCGCCGGCGCCGTCGAGGCCCGAGAGCGAGAAGATGCCCGCCGCCACGCCGGTGACCGGCCCGGTGGTGACGCGCACCGGGATCGAGCTGTCGTTGCCCAGGTTCACCTCGCTCGAGGTGGTGCTGCCGACGGGCACGATGCCGAAGTCGATGGCCTCGGGCACCTCACACTCACCCGAGATGGCGCGCCCCTTGAGGTCGAGCGGCGTGGTGGGCGCGCCGATCGGCACGAAGTCCATCAGGGCGCTGACCTCGTAGGCGCGCACGTCGAGGCGCACCGGCGGCGCGAAGGTGACGGTGATGGGCTGGCGCTCCGAGGGCGGCACCAGGCGGTCCTGCTCGTAGGTCAGCTCGAAGGCCGCGCCCGGCTCGACCCGCTGCTGCACGGTGACCGCGTCGCCGACCACCTTCGCGAAGTCAGAGAGCGAGAACGAGCCCCGGCCGACGTTGCGCACGAACAGCAGCTGCTGCACCCGGCTGCCCATGGACACCGTGCCGAAGTCGATCGCGGCCGCTTCGCCTGCCTGCGCGCCGTCGCTGGTCTCCCACTCCCAGCGCACCTGGCCCGAGGCCACCTGCACGCGCTTCTCACAGTCACAAGCGACGACGACGAGGCCCGCCAGCAACGGGGCCAGGCGACGGTATGAGGACATCAGGACTCCCTGCGACGAGTGACGGCGGCCAGACCGTTCAGACAGGGTTAGCACGGGCTGGCACCCGGCGGCAGTGGGTCGCCCGCACGGCCCTTGCGGCGGGGGTTTGCCGCTGTACCTTGCCGCGGCTTTTTCCGCCTTCGGTCTCTGTGGCGGTTCCGGCCGTTTTCAGCGAGAAGGCAACCGCCATGATTGATTGGGTCCTCAAGCGCATCATCGGAACGAAGAACCAGCGCGAGCTGAAGAAGGCCGGCCCGAAGGTGGCCGCCATCAACGCGCTCGAGTCGAAGCTGCGTGAGCTGAAAGACGAGGACTTCCCGCGCGAGACGGCGCGGCTGAAGCAGGAGATCGCCAACGGCAAGAGCCTCGACGACTGCCTCATCGAGGCCTTCGGGCTCATCCGCGAGGGCGCGCGGCGCTCCATCGGCCAGCGGCACTACGACGTGCAGCTGATCGGCGGCATGTTCCTCCACCAGGGCTGCATCGCCGAGATGCGCACCGGCGAAGGCAAGACGCTGACGGCGACCACCGCGGTGTACCTCAACGCCCTCTCGGGCCGCGGCGTGCACCTGGTGACGGTGAACGACTACCTCGCCCGCCGCGACGCCGAGTGGATGGGCCGCGTCTACAAGTTCATGGGCATGACGACCGGCTGCGTGCTCAACGAGCTGTCGGACAAGCAGCGGCAAGAGGCCTACCGGGCCGACATCACCTACGGCCAGAACAACGAGTTCGGCTTCGACTACCTGCGCGACAACATGAAGTTCCGCCTGCAGGACTACGTGCAGCGCGAGCTCAACTTCGCCATCGTCGACGAGGTCGACTCCATTCTCATCGACGAGGCCCGCACCCCGCTCATCATCTCGGGGCCCACCGAGCAGAACACCGACCTCTACGCGAAGGTCGACGCCACCATCTACGGCCTGGTGCCCGAGCAGGACTACCAGCTCGACGAGAAGAACCGCTCGGTGATGCTGACCGACGAGGGCATCGAGAAGCTGCAGACGCGGCTGAAGATCTCGAACCTCTACGCGCCCGAGGAGCTCGAGACGCTCCATCACGTCGAGCAGGCCCTGCGCGCGCACACGCTCTACAAGCGCGACCGCGACTACGTCGTCAAAGACGGCGAGGTGCTGATCGTCGATGAGTTCACCGGCCGCCTGATGGCGGGCCGCCGCTGGAGCGACGGGCTCCACCAGGCCGTCGAGGCCAAAGAGGGCGTGAAGGTCGAGAACGAGAACCAGACCCTCGCGACCATCTCGTTCCAGAACTACTTCCGCATGTACTCGAAGCTCGCGGGCATGACCGGCACCGCCGACACCGAGGCCGAGGAGTTCGCGAAGATCTACAACCTCGACGTTCGCGTCGTGCCGACCAACCGCGAGATGGTTCGCGATGACCTCGAAGACGTCGTCTACAAGACCGAGAAGTCGAAGTTCGAGGCGGCGGCGAAAGAGGTCAAGGAGCTCCACGAGAAGGGCGTGCCGGTGCTGGTCGGCACGGTGTCGATCTCGAAGTCCGAGGTGTTCGGCAAGTTCCTCGAGAAAGAGGGCGTGCCGCACAACGTGCTCAACGCGAAGAACCATGCGCGCGAGGCCGACATCATCGCCCAGGCCGGCAGCAAGGGCGCCGTCACCATCTCGACCAACATGGCCGGCCGCGGCACCGACATTCTGCTCGGCGGCAACCCCGAGGTGATGGCCAAGCGCGAGGCCGGGCCCGAGCCCGAGCTGCCGCCCGAGGCGCCGAGGCCCGAAGGGGCGCTGCTCAACTTCAACGCCGTCGACACCGCGTCGAGAGAGGCCTACGAGGCCGCGAAGGTCGAGTGGAAGGCGAAGTTCGACGCCGCCATGGCGAAGTACAAGGCCCAGTGCGAGGCGCAGCGCAAAGAGGTGCTCGAGCTGGGCGGCCTCTTCATTCTGGGCACCGAGCGCCACGAGTCGCGCCGCATCGACAACCAGCTGCGAGGCCGCGCCGGCCGCCAGGGCGACCCGGGCATGAGCCGGTTCTACCTGTCGCTCGAAGACGACCTGATGCGCATCTTCGGCGGCGAGCGCATTCAGTCGATGATGGAGATGTTCGGCATGAAGGAGGACGAGGTCATCGAAGCGCCGATGCTCTCGCGCTCCATCGAGAACGCGCAGAAGCGGGTCGAGGGGCACAACTTCGACACCCGCAAGACGCTGCTCGACTACGACGACGTGATGAACCAGCAGCGCCGCACCATCTACAAGCTGCGCCGCAAGGTGCTGGCGGCGGGCGCCGGCGTGCCGCTGGTCGAGTTCGACGAAGACCCCGTCACCAAGGCGAAGATCCGCAGCGAGAAGAGCTACACGTGGGAGGACTTCCGCGAGCTGTGCCTCGACGCCATCGAAGACACCATCGTCGGCCTCACCGAGATCTACACCCCGGCGCGCAACCCCGAGACCTGGAACCTCGACGGCCTGGCCAACGAGGTGAAGCAGCTCTTCGGCGTCGAGATGACCTTCCAGCGGCAGGGCACCGTCGAGGAGCTCCAGGAGCAGCTCTACCGCCGCGTCGAGAAGATCTACACCGACCGCGTGAAGGACTACGGCGAGGAGTGGAACCGCTTCGTGCAGCTCCAGTACCTGTCGACCATCGATCAGCTGTGGAAGGATCACCTGCTGGGCATGGACCACCTGCGCCAGGGCATCGGGCTGCGGGGCTACGGCCAGAAGGACCCGAAGATCGAGTACAAGAAAGAGGGCTACGCGGGCTTCGTGCGCATGCTCGCCGGCATCAAGTCGGCCTTCGTGCAGCGCGTGATGCGGGCCCAGGTGCGCGACCCCAACGAGGGCGCCGAGCGCCTCGAGCGGCAGATGGAGCAGCAGGCCGCCAAGGCGGTCGAAGGGCGCGGCGGCGAGAACGGGCAGGTGCTGCCCAAGCCGGAGCAGAAGACCGTCGTGCGCGAGGGGCCGAAGACCGGCCGGAACGACCCGTGCCCGTGTGGCTCGGGGAAGAAGTACAAGAAGTGCCACGGGGCGACCGAGACGGCTGCCTGATGGCGGCGTTGATCGGCTCAGCCACCCGCCGACGCAGGGGAGCGCAGGCGCTCCCGCGTGCCGCTCGGCCGCGCGCTCAGGTCGGGTGACTCACCCTCGACTCAGGCGCGCATGCTCAAGGCCCGCTTCGCGGCGGCGATGTCCTCGGGGCGGGTGCGGCAGCAGCCCCCGATGATGCGCGCGCCCGCCTCGGCGTACGACCGCGCCAGCGCGCCGAAGTCGTCGCCCCGCGTCGGCGTGCCCACCCAGCTCCGCGACGGCGCGTGCCACGTCTCTCCGGAGTTGGGCGCCGCCGCCAGCCACACGCGCGCTGGTCTCGCGGTCCGCAAGAGCGGGGCGATGACCTCGGGCGCCGAGCAGTTGAGGCCGACCGCGATGACGTTGGGCACCCGGTCGAGCCTCGCCACCGCGTCGGCGAACGGCTCACCGTGCGAGAGGCCCTTCGCCTTCGCCGAGAAGCTGGCCATGAACGCCACCTCGGGAAACCGGGCCGCCAGCTGCGCGACCGCCTCACCCTCGGCCATCGACGGCAGCGTCTCGAAGAGCACCAGGTCGGGCCCGGCCCGCAGCGCCGCCTCGACGCGCGGCAGGTGGAAGTCGACGAGCTGCGCCACCGTCAGCGCGTAGTCGCCGGTGAACTCGCTCCCGTCGGCGAGCACCGCGCCGTAGGGCCCCAGCGAGGCGGCGACCAGCCGGCCCGGCTCGCCGTGGCGCCGCACGGCCTCGTGCGCGAGCTCCACCGCCCGGGTGAGGAGCGCGTCGGCCTGGCCCGCGTCGAGGCCCAGCGCCGCGAAGCCCTGCCGGCTGGCCTGGTACGAGGCCGAGGAGATGACGTCGGCGCCCGCGCGCAGGTGCGCCAGGTGCACGGCGATGATGGCCTCGGGGTCGTCGATGAGCAGCCGGGCCGACCACAGCGCGCTCGAGAGGTCGGCGCCGCGGCGCTCCAGCTCGGTCGCCAGCGCGCCGTCGAACAGCACCACGCCACGTGCTGCGATGATCGCGGCGAACGGGGCGGACTTCATGCGTCCTCCCGAGCCAACAGCGCCGCGAGGCGGGCGCGCACCTCGACGGGGAAGGGGAGGCGCCCGGGCGTGTCGACGCCGCAGGTGCCCACCACCGCGTTCACCAGCACCAGCGGCCAGGCGCTCGCGACCAACAGCGGACTTCTCAGCACGCGCTCGTGCGCGGCGATGGCGGCCTCGGCGAGGGAGGCGACGGCGGGGCTCTCCTCTGGCGTGAGGACCACCGAGGCGCCATCCCACGCGACGAGGGTGGCCGAGCACGACTCGTACAGCACGTCGCCTCGCGCATCCGTCAGCAGCGTGGCCACGCCGTCGAGCCGCACCTCGTCATACGGCGACGGAGGAGCCGGCTTGGGGAACCGCCCCACCCGCCCCGCCATCGGAGACACCAGCACCCGGGTCGGCATGCCCTCGCGCAACCGAGAGGCCGGGCGCCGGGTGACGCCGAGCTGCAAGCCGTCGAAGGTGACGCGGTACACGCCGGGCTCGCCCTCGAACCGCTCAAGCAGCTCCAGGGCGCCTGCTCCCAGCCGCGACGCGTGCCGGTGCAGCAACGGAATGGTGCCGCCTTCAGCGACGCGGAGCACCGTGTAGGTCATCGGCGGTGCAGGCCCAGCTCTTCGAAGAAGGCCGTCCACGTCGGAGCTTCGGCGTCGTCGTGCTGCGTCGGCAGCGCGCACAGCTGGCAGAACGTGGCGAGAACACCCATGGGGCCGCAGGTTCGCAGGAGAGGCCGGGCTTCGTCACGAACGCCGAAGGGCGCCCAGCTTGAGGTGCACCTCGTCGAGCTCGGCCTTCGGCTCCGAGTCCCAGGTGATGCCCCCGCCGACGCCGTACTCCCAGGTGTCGTCGCCACGCCGGGTCGCCGTGCGAATGAGGAGCGCCGCGCGAAAGGCCCCGGCCGTCTCGAGCCCCAGCGTGCCGCAGTAGAAACGACGCGGGGTGGGCTCGAGCTCGGCGATCACCGCCATCGCGGCGGGCCTCGGTGCGCCCGTCACCGAGCCGCCCGGGTGCATCACGCGCAAGACGTCGGCCGGGGTGACGCCGGGTCGCAGCGCGCCTTCGACGTCGCTGACCGCCTGCACCACGTAGGGCAGCTCGATGAACCGCCGGGCCGCCACCACCCGCACCGAGCCGGGCACGCAGAGCTGCTGCAGATCGTTTCGCGTCAGGTCGGTGATCATCGCCAGCTCGGCCTGGTCTTTCCCGCTGGCCTCGAGCGCGTTCCGGCCGCCGGGCGCGGCGGTGCCCTTCATCGGCTCGGCGTGAACCCACGCGCCCGCGGTCTCGACCAGCAGCTCCGGGCTCCCCGAGACGAACTCCTCCACGCCCGGGAGCCGGACCCAGGCCGCGAAGCGCGGGACCGCGTGCGCGCACAGCCGCGCGAGCACCTCGGCGCCGCTGCGCGCCGTCACCTTCGCGCGCACCGTCAGGTTCACCTGGTAGACGTCACCGGCCGCGATGCGCTCGCGAATGCGCGAGACCTTCTCCTCGAAGCCTCCGTCGTCGAGCTCGACGATCAGCTCCGGCCCGGTCGTCCACTCCGGAGCGAAGGGGCGGAGCGCTCCGCGCACGCGTGAGGGCGCGCCGTCGTAGGTCGCGAGCCAGAGCGTCGCGTCACCGTCGGCCCCCGGCTCGAACCACCGCCAGCGGCCGTCGGCGAAGAAGCCGGGGCCCAGCACCGCGAAGGCGGCGCGCGCGTCGAGCTCCTCGAGCCTCACCCCAGGCTCCGGAAGAAGGCGTCGATGAAGCCCCGCCCGCCCGGCGTGGCGTAGGAGTCGGGGTGGAACTGCAGGCCCAGCACCGGGAGCGACTCGTGCTCCACCGCCATCACCGTGCCGTCGTCGAGCCGCGCCGTCACCCGCAGCGGCGCCGGCACCTCGGTGAGCGACAACGAGTGGTAGCGCATCACCTCGTGGGCGCCCGCCGGCAAGAAGCGCGACGCCTCGACCTGCATGGTGGCGACCTTCCCGTGCGCGGGCGTGGACCGGACCAGCGTGGCGCCGAAGGCGAGGCCGAGGGCCTGGTGACCCAGGCAGATGCCCAGCAGGGGCGTCTGCGCGGTCAGCACCTGGCGCACCAGCGACACGAGGCCCGCGCGCTCCGGGTCGGTGGGCCCGGGCCCCAGCACCACCGCGTCGGCGCGACGCACCGCCTCGAGGGCCGCGGCGCCGCGCACCACCTCGACGCCCGCCGGGAGCAGGTCGACGACGTTGAAGGAGAAGGAGTCGTCGTTCTCGACGAAGACCGCGCGCACCACGCCAGCCTTACTCCGGGCGTGGCCGACCGTCACCGCGCGCTAGGGCTCTGACGCGCGCACGTACTCGCCGACCGAGTGCCGGCCGGGGTGGTCGGGCCCGGCGAGATCGAGGAAGCGCCGATAGCTGACGAGCGCGCGGTCGGGCTGATCGAGCCGCACATAGGCTTCTCCCTCGAGCCGGTAGCACTCGGGCACCGGCAGGGGCTCCTTGAAGCACGGCGCGATGGTGGGCAGCACCTCGGGCACCCGGCCGGCCTGCATCAGCGCCCGCGCCCGCTGCACCACCGCCAGCTTGAGCGACGCGGCGTAGGGGAGCACCGGGCCGCCCTTCTCGTCGCCCACCCGCTCCACCGTGCCGCCGCCCGACAGCCGGGTGGGCTGCTCCGTCACGTCGAGGCTCAGCTCCACCGAGCCCTGGTTGTCAGACGCCGTCTGATCGAAGAACCCCAGCTCGAGGAACACCGCGCCGTCGACGTTGGTGGACTGGCCGGGCTTGAGGTCTCCCGCCGAGAAGGCCCCGTCTTTCAGCCGGGTGCGCCACGCCACCCGCACCCGCGGCTCGTCACCCAGCGTCGCCGAGACGTCGGCGGGGACTGCCAGGGTGTAGTGCTTCTCGTGGTCGAGCTCGATGCGCTTGGCCTGCTCGTAGTCCGCGCACTGCATGGGGTCGATGCGCAGCCGCTGCGTCGAGCCGCCCGCGTTGAGCATGAGGACCGCCACCTGCTCGGCCCCGACGCGCGCGCCCGGCTCGCAGAGCACGCCGACGCTGCGCTTGTTCCGCACCTGCAGCGTCTCGCCGTTCTTGATCGGCACCAGCTGTTTGCCCGCGGCGTCTTCGAACTCGAGCTGCACGTTCGCCAGCAGCGGCCCCGGCTCCACCAGCGAGACCCGCCACGAGGTGCCTTCACCCAGCTGCTTCCATTGCGTGCGCGCGGGCCGGTGCGAGACCAGGTGGGTGTCTGCCAGCAGCTTGAGCGCGCGGTGCCCGTCGTCGGCAGGCGTCACGACGGCGACCGCGGCCACCGGCGCGGGCTCGGGCTCGGCGGGGGCGGGCTTTGGCTCCACCGGGAGCGCGCGGCCTGGCCGGGAGGGCGGAGGCACCGGCACGATGGCGGTCGGCTCGGTCGCGGTCGAGGGGGGGGTCGACGTCAGCAGCACGCCGGCGGCGGCGACGGCGCCGACGACCAGCACGCCCATCACCCCGATGGCGGCCACCCGCATCGACTTCGGAGGCGGGGCGTCGGCCACGGCCTTGAGCGCGGGCGCCGTCACGTCAGGCCCGGCCCGCGAGGCGGCGCTGCGCTTTCGCGCTGCGGGCTTCCACGTCGCCAGCTGGTCGCGCTCGCTCTCGCTGAACAGGCGGGCTTCCCCCTCGGCCTCGTGCTCGGCCTCGTAGAGGAAGTCGAGCAGCAGCTTCAGCCGCTCGGCCGAGAAGCTGGGCGCGTTCTCGGACAGGAAGGTGGTGAGCGCCTCGAGCATCTGCTGCGCCGTGCGGTACCGAGCGGCGAGGTCCTTCGCCATCGCGCGATCGACGATGGCCTCGAGCGCCTCGGGCACCTCGGGGTTGAGCTCTCTGACGGGCCGGTAGGCGCCGGCGACCAGCTTCGGCATCACCTGCATGAAGGGCCCCTCGAAGGCGAGCTGGCCGGTCAGCATCTGGTACAGCGCCGCGCCGACGGCGTAGACGTCAGCCCGCGCGTCCACCTGCTTCCCCGTCGCCTGCTCCGGCGAGAAGTAGAGGAACTTGCCCTTCACCACGCCGATCTGCGTCTCTTTGCGGCCCGACAGCCGCGCCTTGGCGATGCCGAAGTCGGCGACCTTCACCTCGCCCTCGAAGCTCAGGAGGATGTTGTCGGGCGTCGCGTCGCGGTGCACCAGGTGCAGCGGCCGGCCGTCGGCGCCCTTGCGCGTGTGGGCGTGGTGCAGGCCCTTGAGCGTCTCGGCCGCGATGTACACCGCGATGGGAATGGGCAGGTGCCAGTAGCCCTTCTGCGCGGCGCGGTGCAGCACGTGGGCGAGGCTCTTGCCGTTCACCCACTCCATGGCCAGGTAGTACTCGCCCTTCACCTCTCCGAACTCGAAGACCTGGGCGATGTTGCCGTGCGAGAGCGACGTCGAGATGGTGGCCTCGGCGACGAAGGCCTCGATCAGCTCGGCTTGAGCGGCGAGCTCGGGCAGCACCTTCTTGATGACGACGGGCTTGGTGACGCCGGCCGCGCCCTTCGAGTGCGCGAGCCACGCCTCGGCCATGCCTCCGTGACCGAGGGAGCGGACCAGCTCGTACTTCCCGAAGCGCTTCGACGCCGTTGCCACGCCCGCGGAGGATGATGGAAGCCGCCGATGGTCGCAAGGCGCGCAGGTGTCGCGCCCAGGACACGCCCGGCCCTCGAAAAGTCGGCCGGTCAGGGTGCCGTTCGGATAGAGTCGACGTCGCCGTGAGCTCGAGTGGCATGTCGCTGTTGCGTGTGACGTTCCTCGGCACTTCGGCGGCAGCGCCCACGCTCCACCGCAACGTCTCGGGCATCGCGGTGAAGGCCGACGCCGACCTGCTGTTGTTCGACTGCGGCGAGGGCAGCCAGCGGCAGATGATCCGGTACGGCACCGGCTTCAGCGTGGCGGCGGTGTTCTTCACGCACTTTCACGCCGACCACTACCTCGGCATCATCGGCTTCTTGCGCACCCTCGGCATGGGGGGCCGCGAGGCGCCGCTCACGCTCTACGGCCCGCCGTCGGCCCGCCGGGTGCTCGACACCGCCATTCACCTGGGCGTGGAGCGCCTCGCCTTCCCCGTCGAGATTCAGGAGCTCAAGGGCGGCGAAGCGCTCGAGCGCGGCGGCTACGTCGTGCGGGCGGTGCGGGTCGATCACCGCGTCAACGCGCTGGGCTACGTCGTGCAAGAGGACACGCGGCCGGGCCGGTTCGAGCTCGAGGTGGCGAAGTCGCTCGGCGTGCCGCACGGGCCTTCGTTCGGCAAGCTGCAGCGGGGCGAGTCGGTGACGTTGCCCGACGGCCGGGTGGTGGAGCCCTCGCAGGTGCTCGGCCCCTCGCGGCGTGGGCGCAAGCTGGTCATCTCGGGTGACACGCGGCCGTGCCAGGCGCTCACCGAGGCCGCCCAGGGGGCTGACGTGTTGATCCACGAGGCGACCTTCTCGGACGACGAGCAGGAGCGCGCGCTCGAGACCAGGCACTCCACCGGGCGCGAGGCCGGCCAGGTCGCCGCCGCCGCGCAGGTCAAGCGCCTGGTGCTGACGCACTTCTCGGCCCGCCACGACGTCGACCCCGAGCCGGTGGTGGCTCAGGCGAGGCAGGCGTTCAGCGGGCCCGTCGACGCGGCGCGCGACGGGTACACGGTCGAGATCGTTCCCGTCGACTGAAGAGCAATCGGGAAATCGGTCCGCGGTGGGCGTGGCGGATCAGCCACGCCGGGCACGGTCGC
>JACSRE010000191.1 GCA_014879945.1 Myxococcus sp. | reverse complement strand
TCCGTCGTCGGCAGCGTCAGATGTGTATAAGAGACAGGTACTCGCGCGCGTAGCCGGAGCGCTCGGTGGTGAAGGCGCCGAAGGCCTTGAAGCGGTCGCCGTCCCAGTCGGCTGGCTCGTAGTCGGTGTCTTCGACCTTGCGGAAGGCCTGGCGAATCGTCAGCTCGACGGGCGAGCACTGGGTGGTGGGGGCGCTCCCGCCGCTGAAGTCGGCGCCGAAGTAGCACGCGGGCATCACGCCGCCGCCGAGCGACGAGAGGTCGACCAGCTGCGGGCGCGCGAAGGCCTTGTTGGTGATGTCGAGGTAGCCGTGCTCGGCGTCCACGCGGGGCGCGTCGTCGTCGCCGGGGCTCTGCACGGTGTACGCGAGCGGCTCGTAGGTGACGCCGCCGTAGACGCCGAGCTGCGAGAGGGTGTCGAGCTCGTAGTTGTCGGTCGAGAGGTTCTTCGACCAGTCGACGCGAATGAACTGGCGCTGGTACCAGGGGCGGTCGACGGTGTTCTCACCGATGACGTTGGTCTGCTCGCCGGTCTGCGGGTTGTAGTCGCGCTTGATGTCGAAGTGGCTCTTGATGGCGTACGCCGCCACCACGATGCCGTCGTTGGTGGCCTTGCCCAGGCCCTTGCCGTCGCTGCCCTGAATGCGCTCGTAGGCCAGGCGCGCGATGAGCAGGTCTTCGGTCACCGTCCACTTCACGCGGGTCAGCGGCTGCGCGTAGGTGCTGGTGAAGAGCCCGTCCTGCCCGGCGCCGTAGCCGACGTCGACGAGCGTCGCCTGGCTGTAGAACTCGGGGTCGTCGGTGGTGGCCAGGTAGTCCTTGCCGAGGAAGAACGACTTGTCGAGGGCGTCGGGCTGCACCCGCACGATGGGGGGCTGCTGCTGGGCGCACGAGGCGGCGATGAGCGCGCCGAGGAGCGCGACGTGAAGCGGGGCACGACGGGTCATGACTTCTCCTTGCGAATGCTGGAGACGGCGCCTTCGAGGTCGAAGGTGGCGTCGAGGAAGAGCGTGGTGTTGCGGTTGAAGAGGGGGAACTGGTAGCGGCCGTTCTCACCGAGCTGGTTCGAGAACGTCCACGCGCCGGCCGAGAAGCCGACGGCCTTGAACGCCTGGTACGAAACGCTCAGCGAGAAGATCATCAGGTCGCGGGTTGCGACGTCGGTGCCAACGTCGAGCTGGGTCGAGCCCATCAGCGCCGCCGGCGCCGCCGCGAGCGCGGGCAGCCACGCGCGCTGCATGAGGAAGCTGGCGGTGACGTCGACCTTCCGGTGCGGCGAGAAGGCGACGACGGGCCCGTGGAGCACGTCGAACGTCGGGTTGCGCACGCCGGTGTTGATGAAGTCGAGGCACTCGAGGGCGCGGGTGTCACCGCAGGCCGAGATGGTGGGGCCCTGGTTCTGCCGGGTGGCGAACTGGTTCGCGCGCCAGGTGAAGCGGGCCGAGTAGATGAGGGTGAGGCCCGAGAGCACGTCGAAGCGCCGGCTCACGTTGAGCGAAGGGCCGAGCGTGAAGAGCCGCGACTGGGCCTGCGAGGTCTTCGAGGTCGGCAGGGTGACGCGCAGGTCGGCGCCGAGGTGAACGCGGGAGTGCTTCTCGGTGAAGCCGCTCCACACCGTGTCGAGCCAGACGTCAGAGAGCTCCACCTCGTTGCGGTAGCGAGTCCAGTCGCTGTCGGTGAACTCCTGCGAGAGGAAGAAGCGGCCGCGCAGGGTGACGACGTTGCCGAAGTGCCACTCGGGGAACAGGCCGAGGCGGTGGCTCCAGGTGGGGTTGTAGAAGGGGTCGGCGGCGGGGGCGAGCGTCATCACCCCGAGGTTGTGGCTGTAGCTGACCGAGGCGCCGCGCCAGGCCGGCCGCTCCGAGGACTTCGCCCCGTCGGTGACCTCGGCCCCTGTTCCAGACAGGCCGGTCGCGATCGGCTGGGCGGTCGCCACAAAAGTAACGCCCAAACCCATGAGCAAACCGATGAGTTTCGGTGAAGGAACCTTCGAACGATGGCAGAAACGCTCGGAACCACGCATGGGACGGCGCCTTGTGCGGGAACCGTGCCAGAGGTGGGGCTGTGTAGGCACCTGACACGGCTGGAGCGTGCGCGAGCCATCCGTGGGCTCCGTGGAGCTGGGGTCGAGCTCGAACTTGCGTCGTAAAAAGGCCGTTTTTCGGCCCCGGCGCGACGCGAGTCAGAAGCGCGAGATGGTGGCCTCGGGCATGTCGCCGTCGGAGTCGCGACGAATGCGGCCGCTCAACCGGCGCAGCTGCGCCTCGAAGTCGGCCGGCTGCGTGGGCCCCGCGCTGCCGCTGTAGGCCGTGTAGTCGCCGTTGCCCGGGTCCGAGTTGTAGAAGAAGGCCGTGCCATCGGCGCGCCGGCCCACGGTGACGAAGTGGTCAGCCGCGGTGCCCGCGTCGGTGCCCGCCACCCGCACCGTCGCCGACTCGCCCGGCGCCAGCCCGCGCACCATGGTGCTCAACGCGTCGCCGCCCGACGCCACTGGCACGTGCCGTTGCCCGCCGCCGCCCGCCGACGCGAGCCCACGCAGCTCGGTGTCCGAGAAGCCGCTGAGCTCGCTGGCGCCTTCGCGGGCCGGCAGCGTCACCGAGTAGCTGCGCCGCGCGTCGACGCCCGGGTGGCTGGGGTCGTCCACCAGCTCCACCCGTGTTCCCGCCCCGTAGTAGCGCGAGAGAATCGCCTGGGTCTCGGCGGCCTGGGCCGGCGTCATGGTGCCCGCGGTGAGGTGCTGGCGCAGCTCGAAGAGGCGCTCCTGATCAGGCGTCATCTCGTCGGGCGTGGTGGTGGCGCGCGCTCCGCCGGGGAGCACGTGGCCGTCAATCACCTCGCGCATGGCGCCGCTGAGGTCGTTCTGGGTGTTCCCCGCGCGGTAGAGCAGCGACTGCGCGCGCGAGAGCTCTTCGTAGGTGCAGGTGCCGGCGCGCAGGTGCGTGGCGGTGGCCTGCAGCTCGCGGCGCTCGGGCGCGGTCAGCCGCGCGCTCAGGGGCCCGGTGGCAGCGGCGTCGAGGAAGCGGGCTCCGGCCTGCGGCCCCTGCATGAGCGCCGAGCCCAGGAGCGCGGACGGCCCGCACCGCACCGCGCTGTCGGCGAGGGCGCCCCGCGAGGGGTTCTGGGTGAGGCGGCCAACGACCGCGGCGGGGTTGCTCCAGTCGCTGATGCGGCCCGTGGCCGTGCGCAGCGTTCCGCTCGAGCCGTTGAGGCCCAGCCCGCTGGTCTCGTGGCTGGCGCCGTGGAGCGAGAGGGGCGCTCGCGACGCCGGCTGGTACGCGTCGACCGCGCGCGAGGGCGACGCCGCGTCACTCGACGAGGGCTGGAGCGCCGTGAGGAGCGGCTTGAACGTCTGCACGACCGAGCTGATGAGGTTCGAGATCTTCATGCAGGGAAGACCACCCGGCCCCACCCGGCGGGACATCGGTCACCCGACCGATGCGGCTCAACCGCCGAGACTTGCTCAGTCGAGCTTGTCGAACTGCTCGAAGGGGTTCTCCATCATCTCTTTGACCGTGCGCGCCAGCTTCGCCGCGTGCGCGCCGTCGATGAAGCGGTGGTCGAACGAGGCGTTGATGCGCATCACCTTGCCCGGAACGACCTTGCCGTCTTCGACCACCGGCTCATCGGACACGGCGCCGGGCGCGATGAAGATGGGCGTCGCGGTGTACGGCACCAGCGGCACGTAGGCGATGTCGAGGCCGAGCGAGCCGACGTTGGTGATGGTGACGCCGCCGAACGCGTCCTTCGGCATGCCGAACGCCGAGAGGTCGAGGTTGAACGTGTACATGAGCAGGTGGAGCACCTTGAGGAAGAGGTTCATGAACATGAAGGGGATCATGCTCACGGTGCTCTTGCCCTTCTCGAGCGCGGCGTCCTTTCGCTGGCGCACCTTCTCGATGGTGGCGGCCATCTCGGCGGCCATCTCTTTGAGCGACTTCTTGTCGGCCTCTTCGATCTTCGCGGCCGTGAGGTCCACCTTGCCGTCGCCCTGGTCGGTCTGCACCACCAGCACCGAGATGGTGATGTGCTGGCGCAGGTAGATCTTGTTGAAGCGCAGAATGGCGTTGGCGTCGGGCACCTGGCGCAGGGCCACCGCGACGGCGCGCGCCACGAGGTGGGTGACGGTCAGCCGCACGCCGTGCACCTCGCGAAAGCGCTCGATGTACTTGAGTGACTTCTCCATGCGCACCGAGAGCGTTCCGTAGACCGTGGGGTCGTACGCGGTCGCCCAGGTGCCGATGGCCATCTTGCGGAAGCTGCTGACGTCCTTCTTTTCGACGAGCTCGAGGTGGGCCATGTCGCGCGAAGGTAGCGGATTCGATGGCGGTTGGGGCGCCGACGCGCACGGTCACAGGCCTCGGCGTATCCTCCGAGGGCATGCGAGCCCTCTGGGTGACGGTGGTGCTGGTGAGCAGCCTGGCCATCGAGGCGCACGCGAAGTGCGCGGGCGAGTGGGTGAAGGTCGCGCCGGCCAATGAGGTGGAGCTCCCGCCGCGGCCCCACCTGCTCGTCACGCTCGGCGGTCGGTTTCAGTCGGTGGACGTCGGCAGCGAGCTCGAGCTCGTCTCGGGGCAACGGCGCGTCGCGGTCGAGGTGGTGAACCGGTTCAAGGGGTACTCGCAGGTGGTGGCGTTGGTGCGGCCGGTGAAGCCCCTGGCTCCGGCGAGGTGGGCGCTGCAGCTGAGCAAGCAGGCGAAGCAGCAGCTCGGGCGGGCGCTGGGGAGCTGGCAGGTGGGCAAGACGGTGGACACCACCGCGCCGCGGTTCATGAGCGCTCCCGCGGCCGGGAAGACGGCGTGGGCGGAGTATGGCTGCGGCCCTGGCTCGTCGCTCGAGGTGACCACCGCGGCGAGTGACGAGCCGAACGCATTCGTCGAGGCCGCCGTGACCATCGACGGCAAGGTGACCAGCGCGCTGTTCGCGCCGAACGAGCGCGGAGACTTCGACCTCGGCCACGGCATGTGCTCGGGAGCGTTCTCGTTCGAGCCCGGGACTGGCGTGAGCGTGGTGCTGACGCCGATCGACCTCTCCGGCAACCGTGGCGGCTCGAGCGCGCCGCTGTCCTTCGTCGCGCCGGGGCCGAGCCGCGAGCGCTGACGGGTGGGGCGGCGTGAGTCCTGACGGGTGCCTGACAGCGCGCGCAGCGGACCGAGCGCACTCGAGCAGCGGGCGTCGAGCCGAAGCGGCGTGCCGGCGCTCGCGTCGAGTCGCGGCGCTCGAGCTCGGCCCAACGCCCGCTCACCGCAGGCGGAGCGCGCTCGAGGTCGCCACTCTCTTCCTCCGAGGACGGCGCCTCACCCCGGCGGCCAGGTGAGCGCGCGCCCGGCCAGCAGGTGCAGGTGCAGGTGGAACACCGTCTGGCCGCCGTCTGAGTTGCAGTTCATCGCGAGGCGAAAGCCCGCGTCGGCGACGCCCTGCGCCTTCGCGTACTGGCCGGCCGCGAAGACGAGGTGGCCGGTGAGCTCGCGGTCTTCCGAGGTGAGGTCGTTGACCGTCGCGATGTGGCGCTTCGGCACGAAGAGCGCGTGCGTCGGGGCCTGCGGGTTGATGTCGAGGAACCCGACGCAGAGCTCGTCTTCGTGAACCTTCTTGGCGGGAATCTGTCCGGCGACGATGCGGCAGAAGAGGCAGTCCATGCCCTGCAAGTTATCGCGGAACGAAGGCGGGCCGGGGCTGCTTCTCGAGCACGGTGAGCCCGTCGCCTACCTTCAGGGTGCCGCTCCCACGGTGCACGGCGTTCTGACCGAAGATGGCGCCGAAGGGCTGGAGCGTGCGCAGGGCATTCAACGCGGTGAGCGGCGCCGCGCCGTCGGGCTTCGCGCCGGTGCGTTGGTCGGTGGTGATGACCGCGCAGCGCGCGCACGGCTTGACGAGGTCGAAGGTGACGTCGCCGGCCTGCACCGCCCGCCACTCGTCCTCCGCCCACGCAAGGGCGCCGGTGACGACGACATTCGGGCGAAAGCGCTCCATGCCGATGGGGCTGGGGAGTTGCTGGTTGAGGGCGTCGAGCGAGGCGCGGTTGGTGAGGAGCACCGGATAGCCGTCGGCGAAGCCGGTCTGCGCGTCGGGCCGGGGGCTGTACTTGGGGTCGAGCGCGCGCACGGTGGAGGCGGGCAGGCGCACGAGGCGGCAGGGCTGGAGCAGGCGGGCCTCGAACCAGGCGGCCGCGGCGTCTCCGCAGTCGAGGGCGGTGACGGTGTCGCGCCACACCGTGACGTCCACCGTGGGTCCGCCCGGCGCCGTCGAGACGTCGAGGTGCGCGCCGGCGTCGTCACTGACGCGGAGCACCCCGCCATGCACCCGCGCCGCCAACGTCGCCATGGCCGGCAGGCTGCGCTGGCTCAAGAAGCGGTCGTGCGCGTCGACGAGCATCCACTCGCGGTCGTGGAGCGGCCCGCGGACCCCGAGCGTCAGCGCGTCGACCGCGACGCCTCGGAGCGACTTCACCGGGTAATGGAAGAGGGCCTCGACGTGCACGCTACGGGCAACTGTACTGGATGAGCGCGGTGGCCGTATTGAACGTCTTCGCCGGGTCGTGCCCTTCCATCGGCCAGTCGGCGGCGGTGTCGATTCCGCGCGCGTCGGTGAAGACGAAGACGATTCGGCCGACGGTGTCGACGCAGCCGATGACGGGGCGGCCGCCGATGCAGGTGGGGGTGAGCGAGAGGCAGGCGCCGGTCACGCCAGGGAGCGGGATTTCGTACTGGAGGGCCAGGGTGCTCGCGGTTCGCACCTGCAAGAAGGTGGCGTTCGCCGGCGTACGGCTCACCACCGCGTAGAGCGTGTCGTTGAGCCCGAGCGCGAGGCCAGAGGCCCGCTCATTGACCGCAGCCGTCGCGCAGGTGGTCGAGCCCGTCACCGGGGTGGTGCGGCAGACGAACGAGGACAACCCGCCATCCCTCACGAAGTAGAGCGCGTTGGCTGTCGCGACCGGAGCGCCAATCGGCCCCGGCGCGGCGTTGTCCCAGGGCGTGAACGGGCCGGGCAGCTGCGCCGCGAAAGACCGCGGCATGCCGTTCGAGAGACCCGAGCCAGCGACGCCGCTCGCCTTGCCAATCAGGTGGCTGACTTCGGTAAACGGAGCCGCGAGCGGCAGCGCTTTGGGGTCAGCCGTGAGGTCACCAAAGGAGCGCGTGCCGGTGCCTGCCAAAGAGAAGAACGAAACTCCATCGGTCGCCGTGATCACGCTCCCGGCCGCGACCGCCCCTAGGCTCGAGCCAAAGGGCGAGGTCCCCGCGTCTCGGGCGAGCACCGGGCCCATCGCTACCTGACCCGTCGAGAGAACACCCCCATTGGCAACGACCGCCCATTCCGCTGAGAGGCCGCCGAGCGACTGAAAGACGGCCGCGACAGAGTCCTGCCCCGGCTTTCCGGCCAGCAGTGGCCCCATGGTTTGGATCCGCTCTCTCGCCCTCCCTTCCGCCCAGATCGATTGGCTGAGCAGCGGGAGCTCGTACGTCTCTCCGACCGAGACGGCGCCGTTGCTCTCAAGCGCGAAGATGAGCTCTGGAGTGTCACTACCGAGCGCGACGTTTCGGACGGGAGGACGTCTGGTGCCGACGCTGCCGCCGGGGCTGCCCGTGGTCTCGATGACCGTGAGGTTGCTCGAAGGGGTGTTCGGAACGACCAGCCAGCCAGCGCGCGACATCGAGAAGCCATTCACGGCTGAGCCACCGTCGAAGGACCAGGCCCAGCGGCTCACCACGAGACGCCCCGCATCCGAGGTCGTCTGATTCCCAAGGTCGTCGGTGACCTGCGCCGTCACGGCCCAGTCTCCTCTCAGTCCGGACAAGGCCGTGGCGGCCAACGGCACCTGGGCGATCCTGCAGAAGCCCGCGTCAGAGAAGCCCCCATCAGCCTCGCAGCCCGAGAGCTGCCCAACCCACGAAGAGCCAGCGATCCTCAACTCGAGGCTCGAGGCGAGCAGGTCCGCGCTCGCCGACTCCACCCGAACTGGAATGACGTCGTGTCGCCGCCAACTGGAAGGACCCGTGATGGGGTCGAGCGGATCGCGAAAGTCGAGGCCTCCCGGGAACTGAGGCCGCGCAGGCGCCGCGGGCCACGTGACGGTCAGGTCTGGACCCGAGAGGTCGACGATGGTCTGCGCACTCCCGTTGAGGCCGGCATCGGGCCACGACACGCTGACGCTCCAGGTTCCCTCACGAAGCGGCGCCAACGTTGACGTCGAGGCGTAGCCCCCGTCGGACAGCGGCAACAACGACGCGGCGACGCGAATCGGAGCGCCACCAGAGAGGGTGGCCTCGAGCTCGAGCCTCGCAGGCGGATTCGTGGGGCGACCAGGCACACTCACAAGCCTGCGTCGCTCGGTTGGTTCTCGCGGGCACCTCGACGGTAATTCCGAAGTACCGCCTCAGGCAGGTCGAGCCAACGCACTCGTCGAACTCGGCACACTCAGGAGTGCACGCCGAACCGCCGGCCGTGCCGCCGCCAGCACCGCCGCCCCCTCCCCC
>JACSRE010000326.1 GCA_014879945.1 Myxococcus sp. | reverse complement strand
TCGTCGTCGTCGCCATGCTGCCTGGGCCTCTCATGCAGCAACGGGTTCTGCGCGAGCGGGCCGACGTGCAGCGGCTCGGGCCAGTCGTGCTCCTCATCGAGCCAGTGCTGCACCGGGCTCTCCTGTCTGTCGGGCACCTGCGGCGTGGCGCCGACGTGCCTCGGGAGCGGCGCGGCCTGCGCGAGCTCGAGCCTGCCGTGCTGCGCCAGCACGCCGTACTGCGTGGGCACCGCCAGCAGCGCGACCCTCACCTGTCGCTCGACGTGCGCGGGGGCTGGCGTCGCGGCCCGCTCGGCCTCGGAGTGTTGCGGTGGCCTGGTGCGAAACACCGCGGGGGTCTGCGTGTCGCCGTGCGTGGGCGCTGGCGGGAGCTGCGGTGGCTCAGCGACCTGTTGCAGCAACCTCACCTGCAACGGCTCCGGCGTCTGCGTCGCGCCGCCCGCGTGCAAGCCGGCCGGCGACTACTGCAACAGCCGCTCGGAGTGCTGCGCCAGCGCGCCGGTGTGTGGCTCCAACGCCACCAACGAGTTCCAGCGCTGCCGCACCCAGTGCGTGCCCCACCTCGGCGCGGCGTCGTCGACGGCCGATTGTTGCCCGGGGCTGTACCGGAACAACCTCGGCTGGTGCGCGCAGTAGCGCCAACGGCACGCATCGTCGCGCACGCCTGGTCGAGCAGCTCAGCTCGTCAACGGAATGACGGGGTGCGTGGACCTCGCCGAACCGCTCAAGGGCAGGCGAACGGCGTCAGGTCGGTCGTCTGGTTCCAGGTGACGCTCGGGTCGTGGCCCAGCATCGGCCACTCCGCGCCGGTGTCGATGCCGCGCCCGTCGGTGGCGAGGAAGATGGCGCGCCCCTGCAGGTCGATGCACCCCACCATGGGCACGTTCGCGACGCAGGTGGGCGTCAGGCCCAGACACAGGTCGGGCGTGCCCGGCAGCGGGGTCTCCCAGCGCAGGGCGAGCGTGGTGGCCGAGCGCACCTGGAGCAGCGCCTGCTGCGACGGCGGGCGCACGGCGATGTCGTAGAGCGTGTCGCCTTCTCCGAGCGCGAGGCTGCTCCGAATCGACTCGGTGGCGTCGCTGGTGCAGAGCGCGGGCGTCTGGCCGAGGCTCGCCCGGCACAACCTCGCGTTGCCGGTGAAGGGCGTGGCCACCACGAAGACGACGCCGCCCTTCGTCACGCCTGCGCTCAGCGAGTCGGTGAAGACCGCCGCGCTCGGCGCGAAGGCCCCGGGGAAGGTGGCGCGGAAGAAGCCTCTGTTCGACGCGGGCAAGCGCCCCAGGCCCACGACCTCGTTGGAAGGCAGCCCGATGAGGTTCGTCACCTCGAGGAACGAGCCCGGCGTCTGGAGGTAGGGCAGGCCGCGCTCCTCGAGGAACATGAACGTGCCCGAGCCGCCGCCGCTCCCGCCGAAGCTGAAGAGCGAGGTGCCGTCGGTGGCCGTGATGACTGCTCCGGTAGCGGCCGCGCTGAGCACCGGGGCGTTGATGCTCGGCGCACCCGCCGCCGCGAACCGGGTGCCGAACTGCGCCAACCCCGCGGGCCGCACCAGCGCCGCCCAGACCGCCGCTGGCTTGCCGGCCGGAGACCTGAAGAGCACCGCGACCTCTTCTTCGCCCGTCAGCGCGTTCGAGTGCACGATGGGCCCGGAGTTCAGCACCGCGTTTCGGGTGTCGTCGGCCACCCATGGCACCGGCGCGGCCTGCGGCGAGTCGAGCAGGAAGGCCTCGGCGAACGACACCTCGGCGGCGCCTTGCTCGAAGACGTAGACGAAGCGGCCCAGGCTGCGCTCGGGCACCTGGCCCACCGCCGCGTAGGTGACCGGCGGGTACCGCGTCGCCCAGCGCGCTCGCAGCGCGCCGTCTGCCCGCAGCAGCGACACCGCGGAGCGGCCCGCGTGCGGCACCACCAGCTCTCCCGTGCTCGCCATCGAGAAGCCGTTGAACGGCGAGCCGCCATCGAACGAGAACGCCCAGCGGCTGACCGCGACGGTGCCGGCGTCGAGGGCTGAGCCGTTGCCCAGCGCGTCGGCGCCGAAGGCCTCGATGGCGAAGGTGCCGCGAAGGCCCGGCATGGGAGGGTCCTTCAGGTCCAGCCACACCAGGCGACAGAAGCCGCCGTCGGTCGCGCAGTTGGCGCCGGGGTTGGCGAGCACGCGGTTGCCACCCACGGCGACCTCGACCGTCGAGGCGTTGAGGTCGCTGCTGGGCGACTGCACGGTGACGGGCACGAAGTCATGACGTCGCCACAGCGCCGGGCCGCCGGTCACCTCGGTCGGGTCACGGAGGTCTGCGCCTCCCGCGAAGACGCTCCGCGGCGTCGCTGCCGGCCACGAGGCCAGGAGCGTGGGGCCCTGGGTGTCCACCAGCACCTGGAGCGTCGCCTGGCCGACGTTGCCCAGCGCGTCCTGCGCGCTGAGGGTGACGGGGCGCTGCACGCGGTTGAGGCTGGGAGGGAAGGTGGCGGCGCGGCTCCAGGTGCTGCCGGTGAGGGGCGTGGAGATGGGCCCGGTGCCGAAGTCGACCGTCAACATCGAGACGGGGCCGGTGGGGTCGGACGCGGTGCCGGTGAGCGTCGTCGAGGCGCCGACCGCGACGCCGGCCGCGGGGGTGGTGAGCGTGAAGGTCGGGCCCTGGGTGTCGACGAGCACCTGCGCGGTGGCCTGGCCGAGGTTGCCGAGCGCGTCGCGCGCGGTGAGGGTGACGGTGCGCAGCACGCGGTTGAGGTTGGCGGGGAAGGTGGCGGCGCGGCTCCAGGTGGTACCGGAGAGCGGCGTGGCGAGGGGGCCGGTGCCGAAGTCCACCGTCAGCATCGACACCGGGCCGGAGGGGTCGGTCGCGGTGCCCGCCAGCGTCGCCGAGGCGCCGACCGCCACGCCGGCGTCGGGGCTGGTGAGCGCGAGCGCCGGGCCCTGGGTGTCGACCAGCACCTGCACCGTGGCCTGGCCGACGTTGCCCAGGGCGTCTTCCGCGCGGAGGACGATGGGCCGCAGCACGCGGTTGAGGTTGGAGGGGAAGGTCGTCGGGTGGCTCCAGGTGCCGCCGTCGGTGACCTGCAGCGCGACCGGCCCGGCGCCGGTGTCGATGGTGACGTTCGCGAGCGGACCGGTCGGGTCTGCCGCGGTGCCGGCCAACGTCGCCGAGGCGCCGACAGCGACGCCGGCATCGGGGCTCGAGAGCGCAAAGGCGGGGCCCTCGGTGTCGACCAGCACCTGCGCCATGGTGGTGCTGGTGTTGCCGAGCGCGTCGGTGGCCGAGACGGTGACGGTCCTCGACACGCGGTCGAGGTTCGGCGGGAAGGTGACGCTCGCCTGCCAGGCGCCGCCCATGCCCACGGTGGCCGGCAGAGGGCCCGCCCCGACGTCCACCGACACGGTGAGCGGCAGCGCCGGGTCGGTCGCGGTCCCCTGCAGCATCGCCGTGGCGCCCACGACGGTCGTCGACGACGGCTGGGTCAGCTGGGTCCGCGGCCCGAGCGTGTCGACCGTCACCGTCAGCATGGTGGTGGTGGTCGCGCCCGACGCGTCGAGGACGGAGAGGGTGAAGGTGCTGGGCGCCTCCACGCCCTGCGGGAGCGGGATGGTGACGCGCCAGGTGAGGCCGCTGATGGAGAGGGGGCGCGTCTGGCCTCCGCCGAGCCCGAGCGTGGCCGAGGTCACCTCGCGGCCGGCGCTGAAGGTGAGAGAGCCGACGAGCTCGGTCATCGCACCGAACACCGCGACGCCGGGCGAGGGCGTCACCAGGGTGAAGACCGGCGCTGGAATCGCCGCGCCTCCACCGCTGCCGCCGCCCGTGTTGCCACCGCCCGTGTTGCCACCGCCCGTGTTGCCGCCGCCCGTGTTGCCGCCGCCCGTGTTGCCGCCGCCCGTGTTGCCGCCGCCCGTGTTGCCGCCGCCTGCGTTGCCGCCCGCTGCGTTGCCACCGGCTGTGTTGCCACCGGCTGTGTTGCCACCAGCGTCTGGCGTGGGTTGCACGCAGAGGTTGGTGGTGGTGTCACACACCGTTCCCGTCGGGCAGTCGGGGTCGCAGCGCGCTGGGCCCTCGGTGCAAGACAGAACGAACAGGCACGAGCCGAACGCGACCAACCGACGCAACATGAATGACTCCCGAGAAGTGAGGTCGCCCACCCGCGACCGCGCCCCCACTTCTCATTCCCCGGTCACGCCCGCAACTGTCGCGCCGACCAGTCGCCCTGCGAGGGCGTAGGCGCCGGTCGCGGTCCTCGGGCTTGATGGTGATCAAAAGAGGCACCCCTCCAGCGGAGACGCTGACCTGCTGGACCTTCTTGTCGCGAGCCTCGCCCGCTCGACTCGCCGCCTTTGAAACTAGGCTCGGGCTCGAAAGAGGGGCAGCCGCATCGGCGGTTTCCTCAGTGAGGCACGGACCGGAATGAAGCGACGCCTGGTCATCGAACCTCGCCGCTGCGTATGCCAAGGGGAAGTTCAAGGCCTGAGAGCTGACACGCTCAGGCCACGTGCGACATCGCCGACACTGGCTTCATGCGCGCCGCCAGGAACGCCGGCAGGACGGAGATGGCCGTCACCACCCCGGTGATGAAGACCAGCGAGCGCGCCGCCCAGAGCGCCGTCGGCACGATGATGAGGCGCTCCGACAGCAGCACGAACTGCACCTCGACCGGCAGGGGAAGGCGCAGCGCGGTGAGCCCGAACGCGAGCGCCACGCCCAGCACGGTGCCGGCCAGCGTCGAGAGCAGCCCCAGCAGGAAGCCTTCGGCGACGAACATCGCCAGCACGCTGGTGCGCTGCATGCCGATGGCGCGCAGGGTGCCGATCTCCCGGGTCCGCCCGCGCACGCTGATCCACATCACGATCATGATGCCCACCCCGATGACGGCCAGCAGCACCACCGCCAGGAAGAACGAGAGCGCGTTCATCAGGTCCACCGTCCACGCGACGAAGTTCACCTCGTCGTGCCAGTTGGTGATGTCGAGCTTCTGCCCGGTCCACCCCTCGCGGTTGACGTTCTCGATCTTGAAGAAGAACGCGCGCGGGTCATCTGCCAGCAGCTCGTAACCGGCGGCGGCCAACGCCTCGCGCAGCCGCTCCTGCACCTGCTTCACCACCTCGAGGTCGCTGGTGGGCAGGTACACCTGCAGCGCTCCGGTGGTGTCTTCGTTGAGCTGGTTGAAGCGCTGCAGCGAGGCGCCATTCATGAACACGAAGAACTGGCTCATCATGCCGACGTTGCGCGCGACCGCGACGACCGTCACGTCGACGGTGTTGTTGGTGCCCCGCGGCGTCGGCACCGACAGCGTCACCGCGTCGCCGACCCGCACGTCGAGCGTCGCCGCCTGGTCTTCGAACAGCAGCACCGAGTTGGGCTTGCGCAGGTCCTCGAGCGAGCCCTCCTTCATTCGCAGCACCTGCGAGAGCCCGCGCTCCTCGTCGATGGAGACGCCGGTGAGCCCCAGCAGCATCGAGCCCCGGTCGCCGATGACCTTCGCGAAGCCCCGGCCGCGCGGCACGATGGACGTCGCCTCGGGCACCGCCTTGCGAATCACCTCGGTGACGGCCTTCGCCTTCGTCACCACCGGCGCCGCCGCGCCCGACGTCACCTTGAAGAAGCCCGCCACGTTCACGTGCCCGCTGGTCAGCGTGGTGGAGGACTCGATGAGCGAGCGGTTCATGCCCTCGGCCACGCCCAGCATCACCACCAGCAGCGCCGACACGAAGGCGATGGCCGAGCCCAGCGCCGCCGAGCGCCGCTTCGCCTGCCACAACGACAACAACGCGATTCGCAGGAGCATCATCGGTTACTCCGTCGCCTGCATGGCCGTCACCGGCGCGACGCGCGTGGCCAGCCAGGTGGGGATGATGACGGCGATGAGGCTCACCACCGTGGTGACGACGACGGCCTGCACCACCACCCCCGTCGTCAGCTCCGGCCGCAGCACCGGGCCCGAGAAGAAGAAGTACAGCTCGTCGCGAAACGCCGGAATGCCGCGCACGTGCAGCCAGCGCACCACCGCCGCGCCCACCGCCGCGCCCGCCGCGCCGAAGGTGAGCGCCAGCACCACCGTCTCGACCAACACCATCGACACCACGAACGAGCGCTGCGCCCCGATGGCCCGCATGGTGCCGATGGTCTGCGTGCGCTGGAGCGTCGCGATGGTCATGCCCAGCGTCACCACGATGAGCGCGATGAAGGCGAAGGCCGCGATGACGGCGACCAGCAGCAGCCGGAAGAACTCGATGAACTTGCCGAGGAAGCCCGCCGCGGTCGCCCAGTCCACCACGAAGACCGACGGCAACGCGCCCGCGTAGAGCGCCTCGAGCGTCGCCACGTCCTCGGCCGCCAGCGTCGGGCGCTCGGCCTTGAGCGCGGCCTTGAGGGCCAGCAGCGCCTTCGTCGTCGAGGCGGTCGCGCCCGCCGCGCGCTCGGTCTCGAGCGTCACCACGTCCTTCGCGGCCAGGCGCAGCGTGAAGGGCAACGCGCCCTGCTCAGCCAGCGCCTTCGCGCGCGCCAGCACGGCGGGAGCGCTCGCGGGCTTCGTCGCCGCCAGCACCTGCTCGATGGCCTGGGCGGTCGCGCGCTGCGCCGGCTCGGAGCCGTCCTTCAACAGCACCGCCGCGTGCAGCACCACGCCGTCGTCAATCTCAGACACCTCGAAGGTGTCGCGCTGCTTCGCCACCTGCCTTTGCGCGCGCGTCTCGTCGATGGTGCCCGCGGTGGTGTCGGCGATGAGCTCGGCGTCGCCGCCGAAGAGCGCGTCTTCGGCGCCTTCCCGGTCGACCTGCTTCGCGGCGGCCTCGGCCTTGAGCGCGTCGAGCTCGGCCTTCATCTCGGCGCCGAGGAAGCCGTAGAGGTCGCGGAAGGTGACGATGTCCACCAGCCCGTTGGCGCCCGCCAGCGGCGACTTCTCGAGGCCGCGCAGCTCGAAGATGCCGTACACCTTCACCAGCACGGTGATGGTCGAGCCCGAGCGGCCGAAGCTCTTGAGGGTGATGGTGTCGCCCACCTTCGCCCGGTACAGCGTCAGCATCGGCGCCAGCACCTCGTAGAAGAAGGCGTAGCGCGCGTCGAAGGTGGCGTCGGTCACCGCGAAGAACTCGGGCAGCAGCGCCTCGAGCGTGGTGGCCTTCGAGCCGAGCAGCTGCTGGAGCTTCGTCACCGCCAGCGCGGTCTCGTCGCCGTCGAGCTGGAGGACGATCTCCCGCGTCTGGGTGGTGTTCTCGCGAATGAAGCGCTGCAGCTCCTTGTCCGAGGCGTCGTCGAGGCGCCGGCCGGCCTCGCGCGCGTCGCGCAGCTTGTCGAGGCGCCTCGCGTTCTTCAGCTTGAGCAGCTCCTCCGAGAAGAAGCGCGGGAGCAGGACGCCCCGCGTGCCCTTCGGCACCGGCCCGCCCTCGACGATGGCCATGCGGCTGAAGCTCTCCTGGTAGGCGTCGAGGTCGGTGCCCAGACACCGCATGAAGAGGATGTCGCCGTCGGCCACCAGCGGGGCCACCCGGTTCTCGAGCAGCTCGAGGTGCCCGAAGGGGTCGGCGTCGAAGTCGCTCCAGAACGCGTCGGTCGCCGCGGCGGCGAGCGCCTCACGCTGCCGCGGGTCGATGCCGCTGCCGTCGGTGAGCTCGTCCTCGCGCACCAGGTCCTGCTGGAGCACCGCGACGATGTTGCGCACGTGGCGGGTGAGGGCCTGCGCCTTCGCCTCGAACTCCGGCGCCGGCAGCCGGGGGCCGTCGCCGCGTTGGGTGCGGTACAGGCCGCGGAGCTGCTCGAGCGTCACGTCGACGGTGTTGCCGACGCTCACCAGCGCCGAGGCTCCGCCCATCGGCACCACCTTCGCCACGTTGGGCACCGCCAGCAGCTTCGCCTTCAGGGCGGGGAAGTCCTCGAGCGGCACCAGGTTCACGTCGCTGCCGTCCACCTTGCCGTAGATCTCGAGCTGGTCCTTCGAGCGCGCCGAGAACACCTGCAGGTGGCCGGCGATGCTGTCGACGATGCTCTTGCTCAGCGAGTCGTCGAGGGTGGTGAAGATGGAGCCGCCCACCACCAGCAGCGCCGCGCCGAACAGCAGCACCAGGCCCACGAAGACGTTGAGCGCGCTCGAGATGATGTTGGCGAACGCGATGCGGACGAGGACGTTCAGGTGCGAGAGCATCGGCGCCGCACGCTAACCGGCGGCGTCGAGGGGCACAGCGCATTCGTCCGGCGGCCGCGGTCCCGCCGAGAGGGCGTGGAGCCGGGCGCTCGGTCGTTCGTGAAGGAGGCCCGCCAGGCACCGGCCGTGGAAGCGGCCCCGCCTCGTTCGCGAATGGCGTCGTTCTCGCGCGGGGCGCCGTCGCGGCCGACCGGTGCGCGTACGCCGGCGACGTGCGCTCCTGTGCGCTCAGCGGGGTTGGTGTCCGCTCACCCTGGTGACGTCGGCTCCGGCGCAGCGCCGGCGCGCGCCCTTCCGGTACAGTCGAGGGCGCGCCTGGCCGGTGCGTTTCGAAGAGGGACTCGACCATGCGTTCAATCGTTCTGGCGACCACCGTCGCGACCGTGCTGTCCGCGCTGGGCTGCGACTGCAACGTGGTGCCGCTGGTCGAAGACGCAGGCGTCGGCGGCGG
>JACSRE010000131.1 GCA_014879945.1 Myxococcus sp. | reverse complement strand
AGGTCAAGGGCAAGCCGGTGCTGGGCATGATGCTCGAGCTGGGCGAGGTGCTCGATCGTGAGGGCGTCGATCAGGTGATCCTCGCGCTGCCGCTGGAAGATCAGCCCATCCTCAAGGAGCTGATGGAGCAGCTGGCGCTGCGCACCGTCGACGTGAAGCTGGTGCCCGATCTCTTCAACTACGTCACCCTGCGCGGCGGGCTGGAGGAGTTCGGCGGGCTGCCCATCATCAGCCTGCAGGGCGCCCCGCTCGAGGGGTGGAACCTCATCGCCAAGCGGGTCTTCGACGTGCTCTGCGCCTCGGTGCTGATGGTGCTGGGCGCGCCGGTGATGCTGGGCCTGGCCCTCGCGGTGAAGCTGACCAGCCGGGGCCCGATCTTCTACCGGCAGGAGCGCATGGGCATGGATGGGCACCTCTTTCAGATGCTCAAGTTCCGCACCATGCGGACGAACGCCGAAGAAGAGGGCGCGCAGTTCGCCAGGGCCGACGACCCGCGCCGCACCTCGATCGGCGCCTTTCTGCGCAAGTACTCGCTCGATGAATTGCCGCAGTTCTACAACGTACTGGTCGGCGACATGAGCCTCGTCGGTCCCAGGCCCGAGCGGCCCGTCTTCATCGAAGAGTTCAAGAAGCAGATCCCCCGGTACCACCTGCGGCACATGGTGAAGTCGGGCGTGACGGGGTGGGCGCAGATCAACGGCCTGCGCGGCAACACCTCGATCAAAGAGCGCATCGACTACGATCTCTATTACATCGAGAACTGGTCGCTGCTCTTCGACCTGAAGATCCTCCTCCGCACGGCGTTCGGCGGCTTCCTCTCGAAGAACGCCTACTGATGCTGAGCGCGCTCCTCGCGGTGGTGCTGTCGCAGCCGATGCCGATGGGGCTCCCGGGGCCCGACGCGGCCTCGGGCAAGGCGCTGGCGCCCACCGCTCTCGAGACCGCGCGCATCTACTTCATCGCAGGCAACCTGCCGGCGGCGCGGGAGTGGGGGCAGCGCGGGCTCAAGCGCGAGGCCCGCGTCTGCAAGCCGCTGCTGAAGGACCTCGCCGAGTATTCGTACCTGGTCTCGAAGTACGAGCCCCTGACGCTCGAAGAGGCCCGAACCCTGTTGGCGCTCGACAAGCGCATCTCGCCCAAAGCGGTGGGGAAGCTGACCGAGCCGGTCGTCGATCGGTACGTGAAGGGGCCGCTGGCGCGCGCGAGCCTCTGGGCCGAGCAGGGCGCCGCCGCAGAGGCCGTGCGCTTCGTCGATGACGTGCTCCTGGTCGACCCGGCGAACGCCGAGGCCAGGGCCCTGCGGCTGCGGCTCCTCGAAGTCGCCGACGGTGGCGCGCCCTTCGATGGTGGCCGCTGACCGGCTGCACGAGAACTGCACCAAAGCTCCCTGAAGTCGTAGAGGTTCTTCCGCCCTCGCCTCGAGGCGTCGCGCGTTGATGGGGGCATGAACGAGCCCCTCTCGCCGCCGCCGTCCGCTGCACCTCGCCCTCCACGCCGTCGCTCCCGGGTGCTGCCGGTGTTGGCGGGCGGCCTCATCGTGCTGACGCTGACGCAGGTGATCTCGGCGCAGGTCGAGTCGCGCGACGACTTCGCCAACTCGGAGCTGGCCTCGGGCGTCGAGGAGCGGTGGGGCGCGCCCGTCGATCAACCGGCGCCCTCGGTGCGGGCCGTGCCGAGCGGCACCGTCTTCACCGCGCTCGAGGCGATGCCCCTGTCTCGCCAGCACGTCACCGTGGACGCGGCGATGAACTACCGCAAGCGCGGGCTGCGCTACTTCTCGGGCTTCGACTTCGACTTCACCGGCCAGTACGCGGTGACGAACCCACGGCCCCACGACATCGACGTGGCCTTCGTCTTTCCCATCGAGATGGACAAGGCGCAGGTGCTGATGAGCGACCTGCAGTTCCTGGTCGACGGGCAGCCGGCGCCGCTCGAGCTGGGCGACGATCGCAACCGCCTGGTGTGGACGGGGCGCATCGAGAAGGGCGCCGAGCGCACCTTCACCATTCGCTACCGCGCCCGGGGGCTCGACTCGTTCGTCTACCGGCTCGACCCCTCGCTCCCCGCCAACGACGTGCAGCTCCACGTGGGCGTCGTGGGCGGCGACAACTTCGACTACCCCGCCGGCGTGCTCTCGGCGAGCTCGGTCGCCCAGTCGCCCGGAGGCATCGGGCTCGACTGGCGCTTCTCGACGCTCGAGTCGGGCGTCTCGCTCGGCGTGCGGCTGCCGTCGCTCAAGACGTGGGACACCATCATCGCCAGCATGGCGCGCCGGGCGTGGTTCCCCTTCGCGGCGCTGCTGGTGATCTTGATGGGGCTGGGCGTGAAGCACGGTCGGCCGCTGGCCTTCTACGAGACGCCGCTGGTGGCCTCGCTGTTCGGCTTCACCTTCGTCTTGATCGCCTACCTCTCGGCGTTCCTCACCTTCGAGGCGGCGTGGCCCGTGTCGGTCGTGGGGCTGGGTGCGGTCTTCGTGGGGTGGATGTCGAGGGTGATGCCGAGCGAGCCGAAGGAGACGTTCGTCCTGGCGTGGCTGGCCACCATGGCGGTGCCGACCCTGGCGGTGGTGGCGCAGGGCTACACGGGCCTCATCTACACGGTCGAGCTGCTCGCGGGCCTCATCGGCGCGCTGGTGCTCTCGACGCGCGGCCCGGTGCGCGGGTGGCTCGACGACTCGGCCTCGCGTGCGCAGGGGGTGGCGTCATGAACGCGCTCTGGCTGTGCGTGTTGGGGGCGACGCCGTCTGGCACCGCGACGGTGCCGCTCGAGGAGCTCGTCGCACTGCTCGACCCGAAGGCCAACGTGGCGTCGGCGAAGCCCGTCGCGGCGGTGACGAGCCTCTCGTTGTCGGGCCGGCCAAACGAGGTGGGGCTGTGGGTCGACGTCGAGGCGACGGTGCGGGTGATCTCAGCGGGCCCGGCCCCGGTGCCGCTGCTGCGCGTGGGCGCCGACGCGGTGGTCGAGGCGCTCCCCGATGGCGCAGAGGCGCTCGTCACCGTCGACGACGGGCGCGTGACGGCGGTCTGCAGCGGCGCGGGCGCGCATCGGCTGGCCTTCAGGCTGCTCCTCCGCGCGGCCCGTGACGGGCGGCGCGCGACGGCCCGGTTTCACGTCGCGGCGGGCGTTCCCCCGACGCCGCTCAAGCTCGAGGTGGACGATGGGGTGTTCGAGGTGCTGGGCGCGTCGGTGGTGCGAGAGTGGGGCGGGTACGTCGTCTTCCCGGCGCGGGGCGCCTACGAGGTCTCGTGGGCCGCGCGCCGCGAGCTCGCCTCGAGGCCGCAGGTGGCGCAGCGGGCGCCGGTGGACCCCCAGGTGAAAGAGGCCACCAGCCGGTGGGTGACGACGCTCGAGGGCCGGGCGACGCACGAGGTGAAGCTCGTGCTGCAGCTCGACCGCCCCGACGCGTTGACGCTCCAGCTCCCCGCCGGGCAGCAGGTGGTGCGCGCGCGCGTCAACGGGGTGCCGCTGCCGGTCGCGACCCTGACGAGCGTGGTGGTGGTCGAGGTGACGCCGACGTCGTTGGGCGCCACCGAGGCCGTGGTGGAGCTCGCCCTCGCGAAGGACCTGGGCGTCTTCCACCTCTCGGGGCAGCTGGAGCTGGAGGCGCCCCGGGTGTCGTGGCCGGTCGCGCGGTGGACGACCGAGGCGGTGCTGCCGAAGGTCTTCACCTGGGCACGACGCGGTGGCTCGATGGAGCAGCTGGGCGTCGAGGCCGAGGCGCGGGGCGACGTGCCCGGCAAGGCGCTCTTCTTCACCCAGCACCTGATCGCCGCCAGCGCCCCCTCGGTGTCGTTGGGGTACTCGGTCGATCTCCGCGGGAGCTACTTCCGCTGACTTGCCCGGCGGGGCCCGGGCGGTCGATGCTCGACGTCGTGAACGTCTGGCCTTCGGTGCTGGGGGGCGCGCTCTGGGGCGCCTGGGCCTTCTTCCTCGTGGTGGGCCGCCAGTGGTGGCCCCGGCTCATTCGCTGGGTCTCGGTGGTTGGGGCGCTGGTTCAGTTCGGCGGCCTGGTGGCGCTGATCGTCCTGAACGTCCCGATGGGGGGCCTGGCCGCGCAGGTCGACGTGGTGCGCATCGTGCTGTCGGCGGTGCTGACCGTCGGGGTGCTGAGCGTCGTGACCGAGCTGACCATCGGCATGCCCTGAGCGATCAGGCCGCGCGCAGCTCCACCCGGAAGTGGGCGCCGGGCTCGCCGGGGTTGAGCAACGTCACCGAGCACGAGAAGGCGCGCAGCAGCGCGGCGGCGATCGACAGGCCCAGGCCCGTGCCGCCCGAGTCGCGCGCCGTGGTGAAGAAGGGCTCGAAGACGCGGCCGGCGTTGGCCTGCGACACGCCCGGGCCGTCGTCGGCGACGTCGATGACGACGCGGTCCGCCTGGCGCCTGGCGGTGACGCGCACGGTGGCGGTGGGCCCGGCGTGCTTGAGCCCGTTCTCGATCAGGTGGCGCAGCGTCGCCGAGAGGGCGTCGGCGGGGAGCTGGGCGTGCAGGCCTGCTTCGGTCTCCACCACGACGCGGGGCGCCGCGAGGGCGCTCACCAGGGCCGAGACGTCGACGCGCTCAGGGGTTGCGCTGGCCACCTCGGCGCGCGCCAGGAGCATCAGCCGCTCGACCAGCCGGGTCAGCCGATCGGTGTCGGCGCGCAGGTTCCCGAGGAACTTCTTTCGCTGGTCTGCGCTGAGCGCTTCGTAGTCGTCGGTGAGCAGCTCGATGGCCCCGCGCATGGCCGACAGGGGCGTCTTGAACTCGTGCGAGACGCTCGAGGTGAAGCCCTGAATGTAGCGGGCGCGCTGATCGAGCAGCCCCGCCATGGACTCGAGGCTGACGGACAGCTCGGCCAGCTCGGCCACGCGCGGCCGCGGAATGGCGCGAGAGCCCTCGACGTCGCCGACCGCGATGGCGCGCGTCTGCTTCACCAGCGCGCGCACCGGCCTGACCACCACGATCGAGAGGCCGAGCACCACGAGGCTGATCACCGCGAGCAGCACCGCGGTGGTGGCGCCCAGGTTCTTGCGATCGCCGTACACGGCCTTGGCCAGCGTCATCGGGGTGCGCAGCAGCATCACGACGCCCCAGACGCGGCCCTCACGAATGACGGGGAGGGCCACCACCACCCGGATCGCGTTGGAGCGAGACAGGCCCTCGAGCGTCGAGTCGCCGGGCTCGGGTGTACGTTCGCGCAACAGACTGACCGCCTCGCCCGTGAGGGCCCGCTGGAACTCGACCCGGCTCTGGACGGAGCGGCCCACCACGTCTTCCTGGCTCGAGGCGACCACCACGCCGTTGACGTCGACCAGCCGCAGACCCGCGAGCGTCGTCTTGCTCACCTCGTCGATGAGCCCGGCCATCGATTGCGCCGCGGCGGCCGCGGCGGGCTCGGCGGGGATGGTCGAGATGGGCGCGGGCGGCGGCGACGGCAGCACCGGGTCGTTCGCGCGCAGCATCGGCAGGAGCGGCGTCAGGGTCGGATCCGCGGCGCGGGGCCGGGCGACCTGCGCTGGCACACCGTAGGAGACCTGGCCTTCGAGGCGCTGCGCGAGCTGGAGCGCGAACACCTCGGACAGCACCGCGCCCTGGGCCAGCAGCTCGCCTTCCGTCTGGCGCACGAGCTGATCGTCGTAGAACCGCACCATCGAGAGGCCGCCGATGGCGGCCACCATGGCCACCACCGCGACGGCGGCCAGCACCATCCACAGGCGCGGCCGCCACTGCAGGCTCACGGCAGACCCAGGCGGTACCCCACGCCGTGCACCGTCTCGACCACCGCGCCCCCGACCGCGGCGAACTTCTGCCGCACCCGGCGAATGTGGCTGTCGACGGTGCGATCGCTGACGATCACCCCGTCGTAGGCGCGGTCGATCAGCTCCTCGCGCGAGAACGCCTTGGTGGGGGCGCGCAGGAGCGTCGCTAGCAGCTGGAACTCCATGACGGTGAGCGTCACCTCTCTCGAGTTCCACGACGCGCGCCACGCCTCGAGATCGAGCGAGAGCGGGCCTCGCGACAGCGCGCGCTCCTTCAGGTCGTCTCGAGGCTGGGCCGGCGGCTCTGCGCGGCGCAGCACGGCCTTCACGCGCGCCACCAGCTCGCGCGGCGAGAACGGCTTGGTGACGTAGTCGTCGCCGCCCAGCTCGAGGCCCAGCACCCGATCGAGCTCGTCGTCGCGTGACGAGAGGAAGACGATGGGCACCCGGCTGGTGGCCCGCACCCGCCGGCAGACCTCGAAGCCGTCGAGCTCCGGCATCATCAGATCGAGCACGATGGCGCTGGGGTGGTGGCGGGTGAAGGCCTCGACGCCGGCCTTGCCGTCGTGCGCCTCGATCACCTCGAAGTGCTGCAGCTCCAGGGCGACCCGCACCACCTCGCGGAGGTTCGGGTCGTCATCGACGATGAGGATGGGCCCCTTCGACACGCGACGGAGCCTACCCGATCACCACGCCGTCATCGGCCCGATGTCCTTCACCTGGTAGCCGGCCTGACGGAGCAGGGCGCACGCCTGGGCGCTGCGCCCGCCGCTGCGGCAGTAGACGACGATGGGCCGGGTGGTGGGGCCCAGCTCGCCCAGCCGCGAGGGCAGGTCCTGCACGGGCACGTTGAGGGCGCGCGGCAGGTGGGTCTCGCGGAACTCGGCCCAGGTGCGAACGTCGAGGAGGAGCGCGCCTTCGGCGACGAGCTTTCGGTGATGCGTTGCTTCGAACATGGTTGAACCTCGGGGGTGAAGCCGCGAACGCTCGCGGACGACGCAGCGCATGAGCCATCCACCGACCGCCGAGATTCAGGGGAACCGTCGCCGCCCAGGAGCGGCTCTGTGACGACTGCGATGATGGCGTTCGTGGTCGGTTCAGTGCTGGGGGTCGTCTTCTCGCTCCTGGGCGCAGGCGGCGGCATTCTCGCGGTGCCGGTGCTGCTGGTCGTCTTCGACGCCTCGATGGCCGAGGCCACGGGCGCGGCGTTGGCGGTGGTGTGGGTCGCCGCGGTGGCCGGCGCCTTCAGCCACTCGCGCGCCGGTCGCGTCGATCTGCGCGTGGCGCTCACCTTCGGGGTGCCCTCGGTGGTGGGCGCGGTGGCAGGCGCGAAGCTGCACGCCCTGGTGCCCGAGCGGGTGACGGTCGCGCTCTTCTCGTTGGTGCTCTTCGGCGCGCTCTTCGCGATGTGGAAGAAGAAGCCCGACGGTGGCGGCCGGGCGGTCGCGACCGGCGCGGTCCTCCTGGCGGGCACGGTGACGGGCGTGCTGACGGGCTTCCTGGGCGTCGGCGGCGGCTTCTTGATCGTGCCGGCGCTGTCGCTGTGGGCCGCGCTGCCGCTCCACAAGGCGGTGGGCACCTCGATGGCGGTGATCTCGCTGAGCAGCCTCTCGGGCGCCGTGGTGCACCTGGTGGACGGTCACGTGCCGTTCGCGCTGGTGCTCCCCATGGGCGCTGGCGCGGTGCTCGGCGCCGTGGTGGGCGCGCCGTTGGCTGGGCGCCTCCCGGAGCGGCCGCTGAAGATCGGCTTCGCGGTGCTGGCCGGCGCGGTCGCCCTGGGCATGGGCGCGAAGGCGATGGGCCTCCTCTGACGGCTGGAACCGCGCGCGCGCTTCAGTGGCTCTCGGTCGTAACGTCATCAACCGGAGCCCCCCATGACCATCGAGCCCTTCTTCGACGAACGAACCTTCACCCTCACCTACGTGGTGTTTGACGCCGCGACCCGCGACGCGGTGATCATCGACCCGGTGCTCGACTACGAGCCCTCGGGCGGCAAGCTGTGGACGGAGTCGCTCGAGAAGGTCGCGGCGTTCGTCGACGCGAAGGGCCTGAAGGTGCACCTGGTGCTCGAGACGCACCCGCACGCCGACCACCTCTCGGGCGCGCAGTGGCTCAAGAAGCGCTACGGCGCGAAGGTCGGCATCGGCAAGCGCATCGTCGAGGTGCAGGGCGTCTTCAAAGACGTGTTCGCGTTCGATCAGCTGCCCACCGATGGCCGGCAGTTCGATCTGCTGCTCGACGACCGCCAGGTGTTGAAGGCGGGCGCGCTCACGCTCGAGGTGATCGCCACGCCCGGCCACACGCCTGCGTGCGTGAGCTTCAAGGCCGGTGACGCCGTCTTCACCGGTGACGTGCTCTTCCTCGACGACGTGGGCGTGGGGCGCTGCGACTTCCCCAAAGGCGACGCGGGCGCCCTCTACGACTCGGTGACGACGCGGCTGTTCTCGCTGCCCGCCGCGACGCGCCTGTTCGTGGGGCACGACTACCCTCCCGCCGGGCGCAGCTGGAAGGCGATGACGACGGTCGCCGCGGCGAAGCAGGGGAACGTGCAGCTGAGCGCCGAGCTGTCGAAGGCCGCCTTCGTCGAGAAGCGCACCGCGCGCGATCGCACCTTGAGCCCGCCGCGGCTGCTGTACCCGTCGGTGCAGGTGAACATCAACGCCGGGCTGCTGCCCGAACCGAAGGCGAACGGGCGCCGGTACCTGGTGACGCCAGTCACGGGGCTCTGAGGCACGCGGCTTCGAGGGGGCTCGAGCGGCTCCGTCGTCACGGCTGAAGAGCAATCGGGAAATCGGTCCGCGGTGGGCGTGGCGGATCAGCCACGCCGGGCACGGTC
>JACSRE010000334.1 GCA_014879945.1 Myxococcus sp. | reverse complement strand
GCGCCGGCCGGGCGATGGGCATAGAGGGCGGGGGCATGCCGCACATTCCGCTGCTCGATGAAGTCGCGCTCATCGCCGCGCTCGGCGTCGCGGTGACCCTGGTGTTGTCTCGGCTGCGGCTGCCGGCGGTCGCGGGGCTGCTGCTGACGGGCGCCCTGGTGGGCCCGGCGGGGCTGCGGCTGGTGAAGTCGCTCGCGGCCATCGAGGTGTTGGCCGAGGTCGGCGTGGTGCTCCTGCTCTTCACCATCGGGCTCGAGTTCTCGCTCAAGCGGCTGGCGACGGTCTTCCGGCAGGTGGCGCTCGGAGGGGTCCTCCAGGTGGGGCTCACCATCGGCGTGGTGACGGGGCTGGCGATGGCGTGGGGGTGGCCGGCCGGCCGCGCGGTCTTCCTGGGCTTCGTCTTCGCGCTGTCGTCGACGGCCATCGTGTTGCGGGCGCTGACCGAGCGCCGCGAGCTCGACGCGCCGCACGGCCGCTTCATCGTCGGCACGCTGCTGTTTCAGGACCTGTGCGTGGTGCCGATGGTGCTGGTGGTGCCGCTGTTGGGGAGCGCGGCCACCGAGGGCGGCGTGGTGATGGGGGTGGCGGTGGCGCTGGGCAAGGCCGCCGCGGTGGTCGTCGTCACCATCGCGCTGGCCCGGCTGGTGGTGCCGCGGCTCTTGTCGTGGGTTGACTCGAGCCGCAGCCGCGAGGTGTTCCTCCTGGCGGTGCTGGCGCTGTGCATGGGCACCGCGTGGGCCACGGGCCTGGCGGGGCTCTCGCTCGCGCTGGGCGCCTTCCTCGGCGGCATGGCGGTGGCCGACACCGACTACGGGCACCGCGCGATGAGCGAGGTGATGCCGCTGCGCGACGCCTTCGTGTCGGTCTTCTTCGTGTCGCTCGGCATGTTCTTCGACGTCGGGGTGGTGCTGGCGCAGCCAGTGCTGGTGGTGGGCCTCACCGCGGGCTTCATCTTCGGCAAGGGGGCGCTGGCGACGGCGGCGGCGATGGCCATGCGCTTCCCGGCGCGGGTGGCGTGGCTGGCGGGGGTGGGCCTGGCGCAGTTCGGCGAGTTCGGGTTCGTGCTCTCTCGGCTGGCAGAGGCGAGCGGCGTCATCGACGCCGAGGGCCTCGCGCCGATTCTCTCGGCGGGCATTCTGTCGATGTTCTTCACCCCGATGCTGGTGCGCCTGGCGCCGGGCGTGCACGCGGGCGAGCGCCTCTTGCAGCCGCTCCAGAAGTTGATCGGCGCGCGCTCCATCGACCAGGAGGACGCCGAGCACCCCGAGCGGCTGAGGCAGCACGTGGTGGTGGTGGGCTACGGGCTGGCGGGGCAGACCATCACGCGGGCGCTCAAGGCCTGCGGCGAGGGCTACGTGGTGCTCGAGCTCAACGCCGAGACGGTGCGGGCCGCGCGGCTCAAGGGCGAGCCCGTCTTCTATGGTGACGCGACCTCGCCCGAGGCGCTGGAGCACGCGCACCTGCCCGAGGCGAAGGCCTTGCTCCTGGTGCTCAACGACCCCCTGGCGGCGCAGCGCATCGTCGACGCGGTGAGGCGGGTGGCCCCCGGCGTGCCGGTGCTGATGCGCGCGCGGTACCTCAAGGAGGCCGAGGCGCTGAAGGCCCTGGGCGCGCAAGAGGTGGTGGCGGAAGAGGTCGAGGGCGGCATCGAGCTGCTGGCGCGGCTGCTGCGGCAGCTCCAGGTGCCCCGCAACGTCATCGAGGCGCGGGTGAAAGAGGCCCGGGAGGCCACGCACACCTCGGAGCGCAAGCAGACGTACCCGAGGCCCACGCTCGGCGAGGTGAACCTGCTGGCGGGGCTCAAGGTGGAGTCGGTGCTCATCGAGGCCTCGAGCCCCGCCATCGGCAAGTCGCCGCTGGACCTCGAGCTGCGCAAGACGACGGGCGCGATGGTGGTGGCGGTCGCGCGCGCCGGCGTCCTTCGGCCGAGCGCGCCCACCGCGGCGTTCCTCGTCGGTGACGTGGTGTTCCTCACCGGAGAGGGCGACGCGATTCGCGCCGCGACGCACACCCTGACGGGCCGCTGACGGCCTTCACCTCACCACGAGGCGCTGCTTCGCCCACGTCGGCCCATCGGCGCGCAGCCGCACCAGCTGGCCCCACCCGCCGACCCAGACGTCTCCCGTCGTGGGGTCGAGCAGCAGGGCGCGCATGTTCTCGAGCTCGTCGAGGGCCACCCGCTCGAGGGGCGCGCCGTCGCGAAGGAGCGTGAGGCCGTCGGTGTAGTGGAGCAGCCAGGTGCGCTTGCGCTCCACGTCGACGGCCACGCCGCTGCCCTTGCCGTCGACGCCCGGCGGCGCCCCTCCACGCGAGGCCGCGGCAGATGAAGCCCTCCCGGACCGCGACGGGCTGCGGCTGCTCCGGGTCCCACACCACCACGCCGCCCTGGGTGCCGGCGACGACGTGCCGGCCCGCGCGAGACAACGAGTAGACCTGGTTGAGCGCCTCGCGCTTCTTGCGTTTGGCGACCGTCGAGGCGGGGCAGTACGCCTCGTAGCCGCTGAGGTAGCCCTGGGCGGCCTCGACGGCGGCTGGTCGCAGGTTCCGCTTCTCCTCGGGGAACCGGCGCAGCGCGGCGTCGGGCGCGCTGAACACCTCGCACCAGCGCTTGTCTCCCGCGTGCAGCTGCCGCTGCGCCTGGACGAGAGCGAGCGCGTAGTGCACCGCGAAGTCGTCGGGCAGCTGTCTGGCCGCGTGTTGGAGGAGCTGCTCGCCCGTCATTCGCCACACGCCGCGCCCCTTCGAGGCCAGGGGCTTCAGGTGGAGGGCGTCGGCCCTCGCGACGAGGAAGCCGGCGACGAAGGCCTGCGAGGCGTCGAGCTGCGCGAGCTCCAGGCTGCGCGGTGGCGCGCGCTGGGCGCTCGCGAGGAACTCGAAGAAGCCGGTCGCGAAGTCGCCGCGCCAGCCGAGCGCGTTGGCGACGGCGAGCTTGCTGCCGTTGTCGGCGGTGGACGCGAGGTACCCGTAGGCCGCCTCGAGGTCGCCCGCGCGCGCGGCCTGAACCGCCGGCACGTCAGGGTACGCGGTCGCGAGGTCGATGGAGGTGAGCGGTGAGTCGGCGAGGGCCGCGGTGGCGACGACGAGGAGGGCGCTGACGAGGGCAGGTCGGGCCATGTGCCTCGACATAGCCCAGCGGCTCAGCGCCGGGCGCCCGCGAGCCAGTCGCGCAGCGGCGCCAGGTTGGCGGTGAGCGGGTCGAGCGGCGTCTCGCGCTGGCCGATGCCGAACTCGGTCGCGTCGTCGCAGCGGGGCTCGAAGGTGCCGAAGAGCCGGTCCCACACGACGAAGACGCCGCCCAGGTTCTTCCCGCGCAGGCGCGGGTGGTTCGAGTGGTGGCCGCGGTGCAGGTAGGGGCTGTTGAAGAGCCACCCGGCGCGGTCGAGCCAGGCGGGCGTGCGCGCGTGCAGCAGGAAGACGAGCCCTGCGTGGAGCAGGTACGCGGGCAGGTACACCACGAAGGGCACGCCCAGCACCGCCAGCGGCAGGTGGAGCAGCAGCACCGACAGCGGCGCCAGCGCCGAGGTGCGCAGCGAGACCGAGGTGTCACAGAGCCTCGACTGGTGGTGCACCGCGTGGAGGGCCCACAGCACCGGCACGCGGTGCTCGGCGCGGTGCTGCAGGTAGTAGGCGAGGTCGAGGAGCACGAAGGTCGCCGCGAAGGTGAGGGCCGTCGCGGGCAGGGCCGCCCAGGCGTGGGCCTCGAGCCAGCGGTAGAGCGCCAGCACGCCGCCGCCCGTCAAGAGGCCCACCGTCGCCGTCAGCGCCCCGCAGGCCCAGTTCGACAGCCGCTGCTCCCACCGTCGTTCGTGCGTCATGCCTTCATGAAGCCACGAGGCGTCGAAAAGGTGTGGTAACGAAGGGTGGGTCGGTCGATAGCTCAGGGTTATCGACTGCGCTTGCCGTGTCCGACGCGCTCCCGGCGCCTGGTCTCGGGCACGACGCGCTTGCTGGCCAGCCGTGACTCGAGCTCGCGCTCGAGCTGCCGCCAGGCCTCGTAGCGGTCGTCGGCCAGGGTGCCGTCGGCGAGGGCGGCTTGAACCGCGCAGCCGGGCTCCTGCTGGTGCCGGCAGTCGGAGAAGCGGCAGCCGGCGCCGAGGGCGGTGATGTCGTCGAAGGCCTTGAGCAGCCCCTCGTCGGCGTCCCACAGCTGCACCTCGCGCAGGCCGGGGTTGTCGATGAGCGCGCCCCCGCCCGGCAGCACGATGAGCTCGCGGGCGGTGGTGGTGTGCTTGCCCTTGCCGTCGTCCTTCAGGCCGCCGGTGCGCTGCAGCTCCACCCCGAGGATGTGGTTGACGAGGGTGGACTTGCCGACGCCCGAGCTGCCGAGGAAGGCGGTCGTCTTGCCAGGGCCCACGTACTGCTTGAGCGCGTCGAGGCCGGTGCCGTCGAGGGCGCTGACCAGGTGAATGGGCGCGTCCGAGGCGACGGCCTTCGTCTCTTCGAGGAAGAAGGGCAGATCGTCGCAGAGGTCGGCCTTGTTGAGCACCACCACCGGCTTCGCGTTGCTCTCCCAGCTGAGCGTGAGGTAGCGCTCGAGGCGCCGCGGGTTGAAGTCCATGTCGAGGCCCATCACCAACATCAGGAAGTCGATGTTGGCGGCGATGACCTGCGGCGCGTGCTGGTTGCCAGCGACCTTGCGAATGATGACCGAGCGCCGCGGGAGCAGCGCGTACACCAGGGCCTCGCCCTCGTCGGGGATGCGGGCGGCGACCCAGTCTCCGACGGCGGGGTGGTCTTCGGGGCTGTGGGCTTTGTGCAGAATGCGGCCGCCGGTGCGGGCCCAGTGCTCTCCGCGGCGCGAGATGACGCGCAGCTGCTTGCGGTAGACGAGGGTGACGCGCGCGGGCTCGAGGCCCTTCTGGGCGTGCGGGGCGAGCGAGGCCTCGAAGTCGGGGCCCCAGCCCAGCGGGGTCTTCCAGTCACCGTCCGTCATGCGGGGCAGACGGGGCGGGTGTGCGGAGCTGACGTCAGCGGGGGTACCCGACCATCTCGTGCTTCTCGGGGTCCCACAGCTTGAGCGCGAGCGCCTTGCCGATGTCCGAAGGCGACCAGCTGGTGACGCCCGGGTGCTGCAGCTCGGGGATGCCGGCCATGGCCTCGGGCAGCCGGTAGAAGGGGATGGTCGCGTTGAGGTGGTGCACGTGGTGGAAGCCGATGTTGGCCGTCATCCAGTTCATGAAGGGGCCCATCTTCATGTAGCTCGACGAGTCGAGCGCGGCGCCCGAGAACGTCCACGTGCTGCGGTCGGCCACCTGCATGCCGGGGAAGTTGTGCTGGGCGTAGAAGAGGTACGCCCCCGACGTCGCCGCGACGGCCATCGGCAGGAACCAGCCGAAGACCCAGACGTCGAAGTGGCCCACCACCGCGGCCAACACGCCCAGGCTCGAGACGAGCACCAGCGACAAGAGGCCCGCCCAGTGCTTGCCCGGCGCGCGCAGGAAGGGCTTGAGGCACATGCCGATGCCGAAGACGGTGAAGATGGCGAACACCATGTTCAGCGGGTGGCGCACCAGCCGGTACATGAACTTCTGGAAGGGCGTCAGGCCCGCGTACATCGCCGGCGTCAGCATCGGGTAGCTGCCGATGTGCGAGCCGATGAGCTTGGCCGTGTGCTGGTGGTGGTAGTTGTGCGTCTCGCGCCAGACCGACGGCGGCGTGAGGATGAACTCGCCGAAGACGAAGAAGAGCAGCTCGGCGGCCTTCGACTGACGAAGGATGGCCCCGTGCTGGAAGTCGTGGAAGAGGCAGAACGCGCGCACCGCGGTGAGGCCGGCCAGCACCGAGAAGGGCAGCCGCATCCACCACTCGGGGAGCAGCGCGGCCGCGGTGACGAGGCCTCCCAGGATGAGGAAGGTGGTGAGGGTGTAGGCCCAGGAGCGGCCGGGGTTCTCGGCCGTGTACTCACGCGAGTGCAGCAACAGATCCTTCTCGGAGCGGCGGCCGGTCGAGGCAGCGGCGGCGGCGGGAGGGGCAGGCTCCATCACGGTAGCGGTCGTCATGAGGCAGGTCGGCTAGCACACGGGGGCCGAAGAACCCAAGGGCCGGGCGGGGAGGTAAAAGACGAAGTGATACGGGCGCTTGGTTGCTCGAACGAGGCCGGGCCCTACTCCGCGACCCGCACCGAGCCTTGATTGACGCGAAGGTTCACCCCGTTGGTGATGGCGCCAAACTCGCGCGCCCCGCCGTCGGGCAAGAGGCTGAAGACGCCCGCGGAGTCGGTGCCCTGCTGGTTGGGGTCCCACTGGTTGCCGACGGCCAGGGCCCGCCCCGTCGCCACCATGAAGAGGTTCGCTTCTCCCGTGCCCGCGTCGTTGTTGCCCGCCACGACGTTGAAGCCCGCGTCGCTCCCGGAGCCCAGGTCGACCGCGAGCGGTGCGCCACCCAACCGCACGCCGGAGCGCGCGTGGTTCGTCACCCGGGTGCGCCGCATCGACACCACGTAGTTCGAGCCCGAGAAGTCGAGGCCGGTGGTGCCGCCGGTGATGACGCTGTCGCCGATGGCCACCTCGACGAGGCTGGTGGCCAGCACGCCGTCGCCCGAGTTGACGATGCGGCTGCGCTCGAGCACCAGCGAGGTGACGGCGTTGCTGCGCAGGCCGATGGCGTTGACGCCGGCGTCGGCGATGACGCTGTCGAAGATGCGCAGGCGCGCGCTCGAGGTCGAGAACGGGGGCACCAGCACGCCGTAGTCGGCCGAGAGCGTGCTGTTCTCGACCGTCACCTCGGTCGGGCCCGTCAGCTCGTTCCAGACGTAGATGGCGGCCGTGGGCGCGAAGAGGGTGCTGTTGCGCACCACCAGCCGGCTGGTGCCCGAGACCACCACGCCGAGCGCGTGCAGGTTGCCGCGCATCGTCACGCCGTCGAGCGTGAGCTGGCTCTGGTTGGTGGCGGTGATGACGCCGGTGTTCGAGCCGCCCTGGTTGGGCACGCCCTCGATGCGCGCGTTGAAGACCGACAGCCGCGCGGCGCCCAGGAGCGACGCGAGGGTCGCGCCCGGCGCGCCCATCAGCGGCCCGCCCGGCGTCGCGGGGAGCAGCGTGGCCTCGACGTCGCCCGAGAGCAGCAGCCCGACGGTGCGCGTGAAGAGCGCGCCCTGCACCAGGAGCTGGCCGGTGCTGGCCTTCACGCCTTCGCTGAAGTTCTCGAACGCCACCCCGAGCACGGCCCCGGAGCCGACGAAGGTGAGCGCGCCTCCGAGGTCGCCGCGCAAGACGGCCATGCCTGGCACCTCGGCCCGCACCGTGGTGTTGGGAGGCAGCCGCGTCGCGGCGCCGAAGCGCGAGAAGTTGGGCTGGGTGCTGACGTCGTAGAGCCCGTCGAGCAGCCAGATGACGGCGCCGCCGTCGAGCGCCTGGGTCGCCGCGTGGTTCAACGTGAGGAAGGGGCTGGCCCGCGTGCCCGGGTTGGCGTCGTTGCCCGAGGGGCTCACGTACAGGCCGCGCGCGAAGCCCGCGTCGAGGCCGCCGGCGTCGACGACACCAGCATCGAAGGGCCCGGCGTCAACGCTCCCGGCGTCGGCGCCTCCGCCGTCGAGGGGGCCGGCGTCGGGGCTCCCCGCGTCTGACGATGCGCCCGCGTCGTCGGGGAACGCGCCGTCAGGCATGAAGACGGGCGGCAGCGAGGCGTCGGGCGCGCCGGCATCGAGCGGCGCCGGGGTGCCGCTGCACGTGCCGTCGGCCCCGCAGAACAGCGGCTGACAGGCGATGCACGCCGAGCCGGCCTTCCCGCACGCGGTCAGCTGGTCGCCTGGGCGGCACACCTGGGCCTCGTCGCAGCAGCCGTTGCAGTTGGCAGGCGTGCAGGCGCCGCCGTTGGGGTTGCAGCCGACGAACGAGGAGCCAAGCAGCCCCAGCACCAGGCCGACGGCGAGAGAACGGGCGTGCGTCATGGAGCGACTCCTTCGAGGAGGTTGCGGACCCGGGTTCGCTGCGACGGGTCGAGGGCCTGCTGCACCGACAGCCACTGAAAGAGGGCGCGCACCTGCGGGTCGGCCACGAAGCGCTCGAGCGCGCCGATGGCCGTGCCCAGGTCTCGGGGCGGCACGCGGCCCTGGCGCACGGCGTCGATGATGGCCTGGCGCTCCGAGGCGTCGGGGTCGAAGCCGCCCAGCAGCTCCACCGCGGCGACCACCACGCGCGGGTCGGGGTCGCTCGCGGCCTGCTTCACCACGCTGCGCACCTCGGGCGTCGTCGTCTTCCGCAGCGCGTCGAGGGCCTGCACGCGCACGAGCGGCTCGGGGTCCTTCGTGAAGCGCACCACGTCGGGCACGTAGGGCTCGAGCCCGGCGTTGCCCAGGGCCGCCAGCAGGTGCTCCTTGGCGGTGGTGTCGCGCGCGCTGGCCAGCTCCGCGCGCAGGCCGTCGAGGTGGCGGGCCGCGAGCTCGGGCTTGCCCTGGCGGGCCAGCAGGCCGGCGGTGGCGCCGAGCGCGAGGCCGAGCGTCTGTTTGTCGGTGCCCGTCGCGCCCTGGTAGCGCTCGCCCACGAAGGCCACCGTCTCGGGGGTGGGCCGCTTCAGCAGCGTGGTGCGCAAGAAGGCTCGGCGGCCCAGCGGGTCGGCGCGCACGTTCTCGGAGTCGAGCACCTCGCGCATCGCGCCCTGGGCG
>JACSRE010000332.1 GCA_014879945.1 Myxococcus sp. | reverse complement strand
TCGGTGATCTCTTCCGTGGTGCCGCCGGTGGGCACGAACCGGTAGAGCCGCGTCGCGGTCCACACCCAAACCGTGCCGCACGAATCCGCGGCCCCGTCGAACAGGGCCGAGAAGCCCAGCACGTCCGCCAGCGCTCCTCCGCCGGGCGCGCCGAGCGCCGCTGCCGAGCTCGACGCCCTGACGGGGGGGGCCCCCGTGCGCTGCAAGAGCTGCGGCAAGTCGATCAGCGACCCCTTCGACATCGCGCTGGGCACCTGCGACGACTGCCGGTCGAAGCAGCAGGAGCGGGTCGACGTTCCCACGCCGGACACCAACCCGGGGAAGTCGGAGCGGGTCGACGTCGCCGCCATCAGCTCGAGCGTAGCGTCGTCGAGGAGCTCGCCCAACCTCGGGCCGGCGCCGGCGCAGCCCGACTTCTCCAGCCCTCCGCCGATGTCGGTGGCGCAGACGACGGCCGTTCGCAGCGCGATGCGGGACACCCAGTCGTCCAACTCGGCGCGCACGGTGTTGGGCGTCGTCGCGGTGCTGGTGGCGATCGGTTCGATCGTCGGGTTGCTGCTGTGGAAGAAGCCCTGGGTGCGGCGGCCCCCGAAGGTGACCACGGCGGCGGCCTCGGGGTCGTCGAAGTCGATCGACGCGATCGTGCAGCGCTGGAAGCTGAACTACCCCGAGCTCGCGGACGAGGACTCGGGGCAGGCGCGCGCTCACGTCGAGGCGGGCGAAGCCGAGCTCGCCAAGGACACCACCGGCGGCTACCGCGAAGCCGAGCAGGAGTTCGAGAAGGCGCTGGTGCTGGACAGCTCGAGCGATCGCGCGATCGCCGGGTGGGTGTTGGCGGTGGCCTTCGGGCGCGGCGGCGACATCGACGACCTGACGTCGAAGGCGGCCGACTCGATGCTCACCGCGGCCGAGCAGCGCAGCGGCGCGCCGATGCTCTACGTCGCGCACGCGCACCTCGACATCGCCCGCGGCGTGAACGCGAACGACGTGCAGCACCGCGCCGAGATCGGCAAGAACAGCAAGGACCCGCGGGACAAGGCCCTGGCCATGCTCGCCCTGGGCAACGCGCAGCTGCAGAAGAACGCGCAGACCTCGGAGCAGTACTTCAAGGAAGCCCTCGCGCTCGACCCGAAGCTCAAGCGCGCCTACCTCTTCCAGGCCCATCTCGCCGTCACCCTCGGCAAGTACAAAGAGGCCTCGGACGCGCTCGAGAAGCGGCTCTCGCTCGACGCCGATCAGTGGGAGGCGGCCGAGTCGTTGGCGCGCCTGGACGTCGAGGTCGGCGAGGTGGCGAAGGCCAGGAAGGTGCTGGAGGACGCGCGGGCCGCTGCGCCGCGCAACGTGCGCCCGCGCATCGCGCTGGCGATGCTGGCCTACCAACACCAGGGCGATCTCTCGACGGCCGCCGAGCTGCTCAACGCGATCGTCGCCGACGGAGACGTCTCGAAGAAGGACCAGGCTGACGCCCTTTCCCACCTCGCCACCGTGCAGCGCCTCGGGGGAGATCTGGACAAGGCGACCGCGAGCCTCGACCGGGCCCTCGAGCTGCAGCCTGACCACGTGCCCGCGCGGGTGCAGCAGGTCGTGGTGCTGGCCGATCGCGGGGTGGCGTCGCAGGCCCGCCTCACCATGGACTCGCTCAAGGGCGCCATTCCACCGGCGCTCGAGGGCGTGCTCGAGGGGCGGCTGCTCTTTCTCGAGAACCGCCTGCCAGAGGCGGTGACGCTGCTCACCGCGCTGGCCGACAAGGACCCGTCGCAGACGGGCGCGCTGCTCCTGGCCGGTGCGGCCGCGGCCAAGTCGCGCCGCGACGGGAAGGCGTGGGAGCTCTGCCTCAAGCGCGGCCTCAAGGCTGACCCGCTCTCAAACCCGCTCCCGGCGATGACGCACCTCTTCGTGCGGCAGGCCGACGTCCTGCGGCCGGCGGTAGGGGCGTGGGCGGCGCTCAGCGGTGGCGGCGGTGACGAAGACCCCAACCCGTTCCTCTGCGAGGGGCTGGTCGCGTGGTTCTCGGACGACCTGCCGACCGCCGACAAGAACTTCGCGCGGGTCACCAACATCGACCCGCGCAGCGCCGACGGGTTCGCGTTTCGCTCGTTGGTGGCGCTGAAGCGTCGCGACATCGGGTCGGCGGTGACGCAAGGCAGCCGGGGCGTGGCCGCCAACAAGACGCACGGCCTGGTGCGGGCCGCGCTCGCGCTGGCGCTGATGGCGGCCAACAAGGTGGACTCCGCGAAGCTCGAGGCGGTGGCGGCGAACAAGCTCGCCGCGTCACTGCTCGCGCCTCGCGTCGTCATGGGCGACGCCGAGGCTCGCCAGAAGAACCCCGATCAGGCACGCAGGCTGCTGACCGGGGTCCTCCTCGCCGACCCGCAGTACCGCGAGGCCAAGCGCGTGCTCTTCAAACAGGCGCTGTGACGAGGAAGGCGAGGGGCGTGGCATGAGAGTGCTGGTGCTCGGCAGCGGCGGGCGGGAGCACGCGCTCGCGTGGAAGCTGAAGCAGAGCCCCCTGCTGACCGGGTTGGTCATCGCGCCCGGCAACCCCGGCACCGAGGCCCTGGGCGAGACGGTCGGGGTCGATCAGAACGACCCGGCGGCGGTGGTGGCGCTGGTGAAGGCAAAGGGCATCGAGCTGGTGGTGGTCGGCCCTGAGGCGCCGCTGGTGGCGGGGGTGGCCGACGCCGTGCGCCGCGCGGGGGTTCCCGTCTTCGGGCCAGACGCGGCCGCCGCGCGGGTCGAGGGCTCGAAGGCCTTCGCCAAAGAGATCATGCTCGCGGCGGGGGTGCCCACGGCGCACGCCAGGGTGTTCGGCAGCGTGGAAGAGGCCGCGCGCGCGGCGGCTGACGGTGGGCCGATCGTGGTGAAGGCCGACGGGCTGGCCGCCGGCAAGGGGGTGGTGGTGGCCGACAGCGGCGCCGAAGCCGCCGTCGCCGTGCGGGCCCTCGGCAAGCTGCCCGCGGGGCAGACGGTGTTGCTCGAGGAGCGGCTCGAGGGCCCCGAGCTCTCGGTGATGGCGCTGTGCGACGGTGAGCGCGCGGTGCTGCTGCCGGCCTCGCAAGATCACAAGCGGCTGCTGGACGGCGACCGTGGCCCCAACACCGGTGGCATGGGCGCGTACGCCCCGGCGAGGCTGCTCGACGAGGCCCAGCTGGAGCAGGTGCGGCAGCAGGTGATGGTGCCCACGCTTCGAGAGCTCGCCCGACGGGGGGCGCCGTTTCGCGGCGCGCTCTACGCGGGGCTGATGTTGACGCCGAGCGGGCCGAAGGTGCTCGAGTTCAACGCGCGCCTCGGCGACCCCGAGACGCAGGTGTTGATGATGCAGACCGCCGACGATCTGTTGCCGCTGCTCTTCGCGGCCGCCACGGGCCGGCTCGACGAGCGTCCGCTCCGGTTGGCGAGCGGCTACGCGGTGGGCATCGTGTTGGCCTCGCCCGGCTACCCCGACGCCCCGCGCACGGGTCTGCCGATCTCGGGGTTGGCCGAGGGCACCGATGACGAGGTGCCGGTCTTCCACTCAGGCACCAGGCGCGACGGCACCGGCGCCATCGTGACCGCCGGCGGGCGCGTGCTGACGGTGTGCGCGAGGGGCGCGACGGTGGTGGCCGCGCGCGAGCTGGCGCTCTCGCGGGCGCTGCGCATCGACTTCGAGGGCCGGCAGCTGCGCCACGACATCGCGCACGGCGCGCCGCCGGGCTGACATGCTGCGGCGCTACCTCTTCCACGAGATCGTCGCCCCGTTCGCGGCCTGGACCGGGTTCTTGAGCGTGCTGTTCTTCGTGATGGCCTTCCTGCGCGGCATGGACTTCCTGTTGGGGAGCGCCGTCACCGCGTGGGACTTCGTGCGCTTCACGGCCTCGCTGGCGCCGCAGTTCCTGGTGCAGGCGATCCCCATCGCGCTGCTCCTGGCGACGCTGCTGGGCCTGGGGCGCCTGGCCGACGATCGTGAGCTGGTGGCGATGCAGGCGCTGGGCGTGAGGCCCCGGGTGTTCTTTCGCGGCCCGCTCGCGCTCGGCGTCGTCTTGACGCTGGTGCTGGGGCTCCTCTCGTTTACCTTGCAGCCCTGGGGCATGCGCTCTTTGCGGTTGATCGCGCACGAGATCATTCGCCGCAACCTCGTCTCTGACATTCGCAGCGGCGTGTTCCACGAAGAGGTGCCGGACTTCACGCTCTACGCCGAGAAGGTCGAGGCCGGAAACCGGTGGACCAACGTGCTCCTCTTCGACGGGCGCGACCGGGAGACGCCGCTGCTGGCGCTGGGCGCCAGGGGCGAGGTGGTGCCCGACGAGCGCCTCGAGAACGTGGTCTTCGTGCTCGAGCAGGGGAGCGTGCACCGCGCCAGCGGCTTCAGCGAGGACTACTCGACGGTGGGCTTCTCACGCGCCGAGTTCAAGGCCGACGTCGGGGGCGCGTTCTTTCAGAAGAACAACTTCCGCTCGGTGCGCGAAGAGTCTTCGCCGCTGGAGCTGATCGAGGCGCGGCGGGCCGCGTTCGAGCGGGGGGAGCCGACGCTGCCGATCGACGTGACGCTCCACTGGCGCTTCGGCCAGGCGCTGATGCCGCTGGCCTTCGCCTTCCTGGGAACGCCGCTGGCGCTCTCGCGGCGAGGCGGCGGCCGGGCCTTCGGCGTGTTGTTCTCGCTGGTGAGCTACGTCGGCTACTACCTGATCGCGCGCGCGGCCGTGCAGGTGGCCGAGAAGGGCGAGCTGGCCCCTGCGCTGGCGGGCCAGGTGCCCAACCTGCTCTTCGTGGTGGTGGGGCTGCTGTTGATGGTGCGCGTCGAGCGGCGGGGCGCGGCGTGAGCGCCACGCTCTTCCGGCTGATCGCCCGGCTGTACCTGGGCCTGTTCGCGCTGGCGCTGCTGGGGGTGGTGCTCGTGTACCTGGTGGCCGACTTCGGCGACCGCCTCAACGTCTTCCTCAACCACACCGTGGCCGACGTCGCCGAGCTCTATTGGTACAAGTCGTTGATGACGCTCCACCAGCTGTCGCCTGCGGCGATGTTGCTGGCCGCGGGCGCGACGGCGTCGGTGCTGCGCCAGCGCGCGGAGTGGACGGCGATGCAGGCCCTGGGCGCGTCGCGGTGGACGGTGGTGGCGCCGGTGCTGGTCAGCGCTGGCGTGGTGGCGGCCGGGCTGATGGCGTTCGACGAGGCGGTGGTGACGAAGGCCGGGGAGCGCGTCGATGGCCTGATGGTGAACCGCTTTGGGCGCTGGGGTGACTACGGGTTCTTCTATTTCCCGAAGCAGTGGTTCCGCGTCGGCAGCGACATCGTGCACGTGCGGGGCGAGAGCGAGCCCTCGGGGCGGCTGCGCGACGTGACGGTGTACCGGCTCCGGCCGGGGTTTCAGCTCTCAGCCCGCGTCGACGCCGACGCGCTCGAGTCCCGGGGCGGCGACCTCTGGGCCCTCTTCGACGCCGTCGAGCGGCGCTTCGCGGAGGACGGCACCTCGACGCTGGAGCGCTCCGCCGAGCTGCTGATGTCGCTCGCCGGATCCGATCCGCAGACGTTCCGCATCAGGCAAGGCCGACCGGAGCAGATGCCGCTGGCCGATCTGCGCACCCAGCAGGTGATTCGCGCGAAGGTGGGGCTGCCGGTCGAGCGTTTCCTGCTCGCGATGCACAACCGCTTCGCCTACCCGCTGACCGGCGTGGCGGCGGCGTTGTTGGCGCTCTCGCTCGCGCTGCGGCCGGCCCGCCGGGGGCACCTGACGCTGGCGTTGATCGAGGGGCTCCTGGTGTCGCTGGCGCTGTTCGCCTTCATGCTGATGGGCAAGGCGCTGGTGCTGGGGGAGCACGTCTCGCCGGGGTTCGCGGCGTGGGCCCCGGTGGTGGGGCTGGTGGTGCTGGGCGGCGGGCTGTGGGCGGTGAGTGAAGGTCAGCTCAGGCCGAGGGCCCGGCGGTAGACCTGGAGCGTCTTCTGGGCGCAGTCGTCCCACGAGAAGCGGGCGGCGCGCGCGACGCCGGCGGCCGCGAGCGACTGGCGCAGCTCCGCGTCACGGAACAGCAGCTGACAGGCGCCGCGCCAGGCGTTGGGGTCGTGGGCGGGCACCAGGAGCCCGGCCGAGCCCACCACCTCGCGATGGGCGCCCGCGTCGGCCGCGATCACGTGCCCGCCGCACGCCATGGCCTCGAGCGCCGGGAGCCCGAAGCCCTCGTAGTACGACGGCACCAGCACGCCCATGGCGCCCGCGTAGAAGCGCACCAGATCGGCGTCAGTGAGCGGAGAGAGCTCGATGATCGACTCGTCGAAGCCCAGGGCGCGCCGCGCGCCGCGGCCGGCGAGGAGGACCAGCGGGGCGGGCAGTGAGGTGGCCACCGGCCTGAGCACGCCCAGGTTCTTGTGGGGCTTGAGGCTCCCGATGGCGCCGAAGTACTGCGCCGGCAGGCCCCTTCGCGCTCGAAAGTCCTCCAGCTCCGACTCGGGGGGGACGCGGAACGAGGTGTCGACGCCGTTGGCGATGACCTGCAGCCGCTCGGGCGGGAGCTCGAGGTGGCGAGAGACCTCGGCGCGCGAGAACTCCGAGACGGTGATGAGGGCCTTCGCGCGACGGGCCCGCGGCCCCACCACCAGCCGGTAGTACGCGGTGCGCGTTCGCGAGCGGCTCTCGGGGAGCGCGAGGTGGTTGGCGTCGTGAAGGGTGGCCACCAGCGGTCCGGGCCAGAGCGAGGGCAGCGAGAACGAGGTGGCGTGAAAGAGATCGGGGCCCTGCTTGGCGAGGGCGGCGGCGAGCACCGGCTGCTCGAGGGGCGAGAGGAAGTCGGTGCTGCACTTCACGAGGGGAATACGGGGCGCCAGCTCGCCGAGATCGCCGGGCACGCCGTCGGGGCCGGTGAGGCCGACGAACTGCCAGCCCGGCTCGAGCGGCGGAATGCGACGCGCCAGCTCGAGCGCGTAGCGCGCGATGCCATGGAGCGGACCGCGCACCATGCGCAGGTCGATGACGACTTTCACCACGCCGCGCACTGTACCCGCGCGACCGCGCAGCGTGGCGACTTTCGCAGAGGGGTGAGGTAACGCTGGCGCCGTGCGGGTCGCTCTCGTTCACGACTGGCTGGTGACGTGGCGCGGCGGCGAGAAGGTGCTGGCGGCGCTGGCAGAGCTGTACCCGACGGCCCCCATCTACACGCTCTTCCACGACGAGGGCGCGATGCCCGAGGCGCTCGAGGCGCACCCCATCGTCTCCTCGTTCCTCGACGCCGTGCCCGGCGCGCGCAGCCGGCACCGGCAGTTCCTCCCGCTGATGCCCGCGGCGATTCGGGCGCTCGAGCTGGGGCCCGTCGATCTCGTCATCTCGTCGAGCCACTGCGTCGCCAAGGGGGTGCGGGTGCCCGAGGGCGCCCGGCACCTGAGCTACGTGCACGCGCCGCTGCGCTACATGTGGGATCGGTTCGACGACTACTTCGGGCGCGGGAAGGCGCCGTGGCTGGTGCGGGCGACGGCGCGCGCGTTGAGGCCGGCCTTCCAGCGGTGGGACGTCGCGACGGCCTCGAGCGTCGATCGCTTCGTCGCCAACAGCGCCCACGTAGCCGCGCAGATCGCCGAGCGGTACCAGCGCTTCGCCACCGTGCTGCACCCGCCGGTGGAGCTCGAGCGCTTCACCGAGCGGCCCGCGGGCCCGACGGGGGGCGGGGGCTACTTCCTCTGTCTTGGCGCGCTGGCTCCCTACAAGCGCGTCGATCTCGCCATCGAGGCGTTCCGGCGGCTGGGGTGGCCGTTGTGGATCGGCGGGAGCGGCCAGTCGAAGGCGTGGCTGCGCTCCTTGCCGTCGAACGTGAAGGTGTTGGGGCAGGTGGCCGACGCGGAGTTGCCGGCGCTGTACGCCAACGCCCGCGCGCTCGTCTTCCCCGGCCTCGAAGACTTCGGCATCACGCCGCTCGAGGCGCAGGCCTGTGGGCGCCCGGTGATCGCCTACCGCGGCGGCGGCGCGCTCGAGACGGTCACGCCGCGCACGGGGCTCTTCTTCGCGGAGCAGACGGTGGACTCGCTGGTCGGCGCGCTCTCGGCCTTCGACGCCTTCGAGGCCACCTTCGAGCCCGCTCAGGCGCGTGCGCAGGCCGCGCGCTTCACGAAGCAGGCCTTTCAGGCCGGCATTCTGGCCGAGGTGGAGGCCCTGGGCAGGGGGGCTTGAGGCGGGCGCGCGCGGCTGTGCTAAGGCCTTTGCCGTCGTGTTCACCCGCTTTCAGCGCTTCTACAACTCGATCAAGTTCCTCGCCGACGTGCTGGCGCTGGCGGCGGCGTTCGGCCTCGCGTACCTGACGCGGTTCTCGGGGGCGATTCCCTACGAGTCGACCCCGCCTGTCGAAGACACGCTGGTGATCTTCGTGGTGGTGCTGGTGGTGTTCCCGCTGACGTTCCGGCAGGCGAACCTCTACACGACCAACCGCGCGCGCAGCCACGTGAGCGAGATCTTCGAGGTCTTCAAGTCGACGATCCTCGCCACCACGTTGTTGGTCGCGTTGACGTTCTTCTTCTACGACCGCTACTCGCGCGCGACCATCGGCCTCTTCACCGTCTACGCGTTCGTCGGGGTCAGCGCGGTGCGGCTGCTGTTCCGCGCGGCGTTCAACGAGCTGCGGCGGCGCGGCTTCAACGAGAAGCGCATCCTCGTGGTGGG
>JACSRE010000312.1 GCA_014879945.1 Myxococcus sp. | reverse complement strand
CGCGCCCTCGAGGGCGCGTCGTTCTCCCTGCGGGCAGGGCAGGTGACCGCGCTGGTGGGCGCCAGCGGGAGCGGCAAGAGCACCTTGACGGCGCTGCTGCTGCGCTTCGAGCAGGCCCACAGCGGGCGCTACCTGATCGACGGCGTCGACGTCGCGGAGCGCTCGGTCGAGAGCGTGCGGCGCCAGTTCGCGCTGGTGACCCAGGAGCCGCTGCTCTTCTCGACCTCGGTGCGCGAGAACCTGCTCGTCGGCCGCCACGACGCCACGCCGGTCGAGCTCGAGCAGGCCTGCCGCACCGCCCAGGCGTGGGACTTCATCGTGGCCCTGCCACAGGGCCTCGAGACGCCCATCGGCGAGCGCGGCGTCACCTTGTCGGGCGGCCAGAAGCAGCGCCTGGCGCTGGCCCGCGCGCTGGTGAGCCGGGCGCCGGTGCTGGTGCTCGACGAGGCCACCTCGAACCTCGACCCCGAGAGTGAGCGCGAGGTGCAGGCCGCGCTCGAGCGGGTGCTCCCCGGCCACACCGCGCTCGTGATCGCCCACCGCCTCGCGACGATTCAGCGCGCCGACGTCATCGTCGTGCTCGAGGCGGGCCGGGTGGTCGAGCAGGGAACTCACAACGAGCTGCTGTCGGCTGACGGCGCCTACGCCCGGCTGTGGCGCGCGCAGACCTCGGGCGCCGCGCCCGGGTGAGCCGCTGCGCCTTCTCGTCGACGACCGCGTCGCGCCACCGCGGGCCGTGCCACGACGGCGCCCGCGTCGGAGCGGGCCGTGCCTCGGTCGGAGACGCCTCCCACCACGACGTTTTGATGCTACGCGCCCAGCCGTTCGATGCGGCTGCTCTACGTCATCGCGACCTGGGTCGCCTTCGCGTTCCTCTTCCCCGTGCTCTCGCTCATGAAGAAGACGCGCGAGGGGCTCTGGCAGCGGCTTGGCTTCTATCCTCCCGGCCTGGTGCCCGGGGGCGGCGCGCCTCGAATCTGGCTCCACGGCGCCAGCGCTGGCGACCTGCTCGCGCTGAGCCCGATGATCGATCGGCTGCGCGTTCAGTTCCCCGGCGCGAAGGTGATCATCTCGACCATCACCAACACCGGCGCGCTGATGGCCCGCGAGCGCCTCGCCCGACAGATCGACGCCGTCGTCTACGCCCCGTGGGACCTCTTCGGAGCGACCCGCCGCGCCGTGCGTGCGCTCGCGCCCGATCTGCTGGTGCTCGAGTACACCGAGATCTGGCCCAACCTCATTCGCGCCGCCCACGCCTCGGGCGCCCGGGTGGCCCTCACCAATGGCCGGTTCTCGGCGGCCCACCTCGGCCGCTACCGCGCCTTCTTCACCCTCGTCGAGAACCCGCTCGACGACATCGACCTCTTCCTGATGCGCGCCGAAGAAGAGGCCGAGCGGGTGTTGGCGCTGGGCGCCCGGCGTGAGCGCGTGCACGTCACGGGCAACACCAAGTTCGACGCGCTGGTGCCCGCCGCCGAGGCCGCCGAAGACCAGGTGCTCCGCACCGCGCTGGGCCTGCCGAGCGAGGGCCGGGTGTGGATCGCCGGGAGCACGCACGAGGGCGAAGAGGAGCTCTTGCTGAGCGTCTACAAGCACCTCGTGGTCGAGGTGCCCGACCTGCGAATGGTGATCGCGCCCCGGTACATCGACCGCGCCCCGAGGGTGCTCTCGCTCGTCGAGGCCGCGGGCCTCCACGGCGGGCTGCGGAGCCAGGGCAACCCCCAGGGCGCGCCGGTGGTGGTGCTCGACAGCATCGGTGAGCTCGCGCGCGCCTATCGGCTGGCGACCGTGGTGTTCGTCGGCGGCTCCTTCACCACGCGGGGCGGGCAGAACATCCTCGAGCCGGCGGCGCAGGGCCGGCCGGTGTTGTTCGGGCCGCACATGGAGAACTTCAAGGACTCGGTCGGCGTGCTGGTCGGCCGCGGAGGCCTCCAGGTGAAGGACCCGGACAACCTGTTCAAGGTGCTCGCTGAGCTCTTCGCGCGGCCCGAGACCATCGAGTCGCTCGGGGGGCTCGCGCGGCAGGCCGTGCGCCAGGTCTCGGGCGCCAGCGATCGCAACGTCGCCGCCATGGCCGCCCTCCTGGGGGAGCGCCGCGCGTGAAGGTGCTCCACCTGCTCGCCTCGCCGTTCTTCAGCGGGCCAGCCGAGTCGCTCACCCAGCTCGCCCTCGCCCAACGCGCGCTCGGGCATGAGGTGTCGATCGCCGTCGACCGCAAGCGCGCCACCACCGCCGCCGAAGAGCTCGCCGTGCCACGCCTGGCGCAGCTCGGCCTGCTCGCCGAGGTCGGGCTGGAGCTCTCGGTGAAGTCGTCGCCCCTCGCGGTCGCCCGCGACATCAAGGCCCTCAAGGCGCTCGCGGTCGACGTGGTGCACTGCCACTTCAGCCACGATCACCTCCTGGCCCGCTGGGGCAGGCCCCGTGGGGCCACGCTCGTTCGCTCGATCCACGCGCCGCGCTCGGTGCGCAGGCTGATGCCGGTCGCCGACGCGTGGACGGTGCCCTTCGACGGCCTCGCCGCGCGGCTTGGGCGGAAGCGGCTCATGGTGTTGCCGCCGATCGTCTCAAAGCGGTTCGTCCCCTCGGCCAACCGCGCCGAGGTGCGCAGGCGGCTCGAGCTCCCCGATGTGCCGCTGGTCGGCATGGTCTCGACCTTCCAGCGCGCGCGGCGGCACTCGCTGGGCGTCGACGCCTTCGCCGCGCTGGCCAAGCGCAGGCCCGAGGCGCACCTGGTGTTGATCGGTGACGGCGAGCTCGAGGCCGAGGTGCGGGCGCAGGTGAAGGCCAGCGGGCTCGCGGCGCGGGTGCACTTCGTCGGCTACCAGCGCGGCGACGCCTTCGTGCAGTGGCTGCAGGCCCTCGATGAGGTGTGGGTGCTCGGCCTGGGGAATGACTACTCGGCGCGCGCGGCGGCCCAGGCGCGGGCCGCCGGAGTGCGCGTGCTGGGCGTCGACGAGGGCGCGCTGTCCGCCCTCTCGGACGTCGTGGTGGCGCCCCAGGCCGACGCCATCGCCGGCGCCGCGCTGGGCCCCGGGCGCAGGCAGGTGGCGCTCGAGCCCGCCGAGGCCGTCGCCGCGCGGGTGATGGCGCTGTACGAGTCGGCGAGGTCGCCGCGATGAGGTGGCCGGGGCGCTCCGTCTCGGTGGCCTGGGTCGCGGCAGGCCCGCTGCGCGACGAGCGCACGCGAGGTGCTCGGCGAGCGCGCCGCGGTGGTCGCCGCGCGGGTGACGGCGCTGTCCGGGTCGGCGAGGACGCCGCGATGTCGTGGCTGGGGCGCTCCATCTCGGTGGCCTGCGTCGCGGCAGGCCCGTTTCGCGGCCCTGTCCGGGTCGGCGAGGTCGCCGCGATGACGTGGCTGGGGCCTTCCGTCTCGGGGAGCCGCGCCCGCGGAGTCCCGGGCGAGTCTGGCGGGCGCACGCGAGGTGCTTCGGGCGGCGGCGCGAGTGCCATCGGGGTGGAAGACGCTCGCTCGCGCTTCCGTGCTGCGGGGCTCGCGAGGCGCTGCGACCGGCTCGCGCAGCGGCGACGCAGCGGCGCGCGGGCAGCTGCTCGAGGCCGTCGAGGCGCTCCGGACGCGGCGCCTGGCCAACCACGCAGTCGCAGACGATCGCGCCTTCACGGTCGCCCCACCGGCGCTCCAGGGGCACCCTCCACGAGGGAGAGACGGCGTTCGCGCGGTTGTCGGCGGGCGCCCGGCGCGCGCCGCGGCACGCACGGCGTCCCAGGGGTGGGCCCCCCACCTGCGCGGGAGGACCATCGGTGAGCGCGCTCGAGCGGCTCTGGTACGGGCAGGCTCCCGCGTGGCAGCGCGTGCTCGCGTCGGTGGTCTTGGGGCCTCCGGCGCTCTTGTTCGGCGGCGCCGGGGCGGTGCGAAACGCACTGTTCGACGCGGGGCTGCTCCGGAGCCACCACGTCGAGGGCCTGCAGATCGTCTCGGTCGGCAACCTGACCGTCGGAGGCTCCGGCAAGACGCCCCTGGTCATCTTCCTTGCGCGTTGGGCGCTCGCCGCCGGCCAGCAGGTCGCGGTGCTCTCACGCGGGTATGGACGGGTCAGCCGCGAGCCGCTCGACTTCGACGTGGCGAGCCTGCCCGACGAAGCCCGCGCTTCGGACGAGCCGCGGCTGATCGCCCGGCGCGCGCCCGGGGCCCGGGTCTTCCTCGACGCCGACCGGGTCGCAGCCGCACGACGGGCCCGCGCGGCTGGCTGCACCGTGGCGATCCTCGACGACGGGTTTCAGCACCGCCGGCTGGCCCGTGACGTCGACGTGGTGATCGAGGTCCCCACCGCGTCGCCCTGGGTGATGCCGCTGGGGCCCGGGCGCGAGCTCGTCTCCGGGCGCCGGCGCGCCTCGGTGGTGTGGAACGGGCAGGGGGCCGCCGACCCCCAGGGGCGGCTGATCGTCACCGGGGTGCGCGACCCGAGCGGGGCGCCGGTCGAGCTCCGCGGCGCCAGGGTGGTGGCCCTCACCGGCATCGCGCGGCCGCAGCGCTTCCTGCAGACGCTCGAGGCCCTCGGGGCCACCGTCGTCCGGCACGAGCGCTTCGCTGATCATCACCGCTTCTCCGAGAAGGACCGCGCGAGCGCCCGCCAGCACGCCGCCCGCCTGGGCGCGACCCTGGTGACGACCGAGAAGGACCGGGAGCGGCTGCCGGACGGCTTCGAGATCGCCGTGGTCGAGACGGCGATCGGGGTGACGCGGGGCCTCGACGCCCTCGCGCGCGCGGTCGGCTGGCCTTCCGCTTGTGCCCCTGTGCCGTCGATGGAAAAAGGCGCGCCGTGAGCCAACTGGCGGCGTTCTCGAAGGTGCGGGTGGTGGTGCTCGGAGACCTCGTCGCCGACCACTACCTCTTCGGCCAGACCGAGCGGATCAGCCGAGAGGCCCCGGTGCTGATCGTCCGCCACGAGCGCGACGAGGTGAAGCTCGGTGGGGCCGCCAACGCCGCCGCGAACGCCCGCGCCCTCGGAGGCCGGGTCACGGCGGTCGGGCTCCTCGGCGCCGACGAGATGGGCCGTGCGATGCGGGCCCTCTTCAAGCGCCAGGGCATCGGGGTCGAGGCCGTGTCGGGGCGCGGAATTCCGACCGAGTCGAAGATGCGCATCCTGGCCGGAGGGCTGAGCACCTCGCGGCAGCAGATGCTGCGCGTCGATCGGGGCTCGGTCGGGCCGCTGCCTCCCGCGGTGCGCGAGGCCCTGGCGCAGCGGCTCGAGAAGGCGGCCCGCACCGCCGACGTGGTGGTGGTGTCTGACTACGGCGCCGGCGTGGTGTGCCCCGAGACCCGCCAGGTGGTGCGCGCCATCGCCAGGCGCGGCGTGCCGGTGTGCGTCGACTCGCGCTTCGCCCTCGCCGAGTTCAAGGGCGTGACCGTCTGCAAACCCAACGCGCCCGAGCTGGCGGCGCTCACCGGGCTGCCGGTCGGCTCCGACGCCGAGGTGGACCGCGCCGCGGCCGCTGCGTTGGCCCGCCTGGGCTGCGAGGTGCTGCTGGTCACCCGGGGCCGCCAGGGCATGGTCGTCTATTCGAAGGGCCAGAAGCCGACGCGCCTTGCGGTTCACGGCCCCGAAGACGCCGTCGACGTCACGGGCGCCGGCGACACCGTGATCGCCACCTTTGCCCTCGCGGTGGGCGCCCAGAAGCCCTTTCTCGAGGCGGCCCACCTCGCCAACATCGCCGGCGGCATCGTCGTGCAGAAGCCCGGCACCGCGACGGTGACCCAGGCCGAGCTCATGGGCGGCCTGGCCAGATGACCAAGCGAGTCACGCTGGAGCAGGCCCAGGCGCTCTCGGCCCGGTGGCGGAGCGAAGGCCTGACCGTCGCACTGGCGAACGGGGTCTTCGACCTGTTGCACGTCGGGCATGTCCGCTACCTGCAGGGGGCGCGCGCGCTGGCAGACCGTTTGATTGTGGCGGTGAACTCCGACGCCTCGACCCGGGCCCTCAAGGGGCCGAACCGCCCGGTGATCCCCCAGGGTGAGCGGGCCGAGCTCCTCGAGGCGCTCGCCTGCACCGACGCGGTGCTCATCTTCTCCGACGCCGACGTTCGGGGCGTGCTGCGGGCGCTCAAGCCGCACGTGCACGTCAAGGGCACCGACTACACCCCCGAGAGCATCCCCGAGCGGGCCGAGGTCGAGGCCTGGGGCGGTCGGGTGGCGGTCGCGGGAGATCCAAAGGACCACAGCACCAGCGAGCTGGCGAAGAAGCTCGGTCGTTGAGTTGATCAGCGGGCGCGATGCGCCTACGCAGCACGCCATGCTTCGAAGCATGACGGGGTTTGGCTCAGGGCGCGGGCTGGCGGCCGATGAAGAGGTCGTCGTCGAGCTCAAATCGGTGAACCACAAGTTCTGCGAGGTGAAGGTCCGCCTCCCGCGGGAGCTCGCCGCGCTCGAGACCGCGCTCGTGCGTCGCATCAAGGACCGCGTGGCCCGCGGCTCCCTCGACGTGACGGTGAAGCGGACCAGCCGGGCCTCGGTGGGCCTGGTGCCGGTGATCGACGGCGCCCTGGCCCGGGAGTACCGCCGGGCCTTCGCCGATCTCGCCGCGGCCGCGGGCGTGCCTGACACCACCACGGTGCGTGAGCTGGCGGCGCTCCCGAACGTCCTGCGGCTCGAGGAGCCCCAGGTCGACGCGTCGAAGGTCGCGCCGGCCCTCGACGCCGCCGCCGACGCGGCCCTGGCCGCCCTCGAGGTGATGCGCACCACCGAGGGCCGGGCCATCGAGAAGGACCTGCTGGCCCGCCTCGAGCTGGTCGAGGCCTCAGTCAACGAGGTGCAGAAGCAGTCGCCTGCCTCGGTCGACGACTACCGGCGGCGCCTGAGCGAGCGAATCGCCGAGCTGACCCACGGCATGACGGTCGACCCGCAGCGCCTGGCCCAGGAGGTGGCCTTCTTCGCCGAGCGTTGTGACGTGGCCGAGGAGCTCACCCGCATGCGCTCGCACCTGGAGCAGTTCAAGGCGCTCTGCGCCGCCCCTGAGCCGTCGGGCCGCAAACTCGACTTCCTCGTGCAGGAGATGCACCGTGAGGTGAACACCACGGGCTCCAAGAGCGCCAGCGCCGCCATCACGGGGCTCATCGTTCAACTCAAAGCCGAGCTCGAGCGGGTTCGCGAACAGGTCCAGAACGTCGAATGAACACCAACCCCCAGATCCCCATCACCCCCGCGCCCGGCCTGCTCCTGGTGCTCTCGGCCCCGTCGGGCGCCGGGAAGACGACCCTCGCGCGCCGCCTCGAGACCGAGTTCCCCAGGGCGCAGTTCTCGATCAGCTACACCACGCGAGAGCCCCGGGGCGCCGAGAAGGACGGCATCGACTACCACTTCATCGACGCCATGGAGTTCGGCAAGCGGGTCGACCGCGGCGACTTCATCGAGTGGGCCGAGGTGCACGGCAACTACTACGGCACCTCGCGCGGCATCGTGGACACCGCCTTCACCTCGCGCGGCATCGCCGTCTTCGACATCGACGTGCAGGGGGGCCTCAAGATCAAGTCGAAGTTCCCCGACGCGGTGCTCGTCTTCGTCCTCCCCCCGTCCATGGAGGAGCTCGAGCGCCGCCTTCGCTCCCGCGGCACCGACAAGGACGAGACGATTCACCGTCGCCTCCTCGCGGCGCGCACCGAGATCGAGCGCGGCCTCGAGTCGTACGACTACCTCATCGTCAACGACGAGCTCGATCAGGCCTTCCTGGAGCTCCGCTCCATCGTGATCGCAGAGCAGGCCCGCAGGGGCCGCGTCGATTTGAGCCGCCTCAGCCCGCAACCAGCCGAGGTTGCTCGTAAATTCGGAAATTCAGAAAAGTAAAGGAGGGGAGTTGACTCATGGATTCCCGATCTGTATATGCGCCGCCCCTTCGTTGAGGGAAGGGACTGGCGGGCGGGCAGGACGGGGCAGGGCGAGTCGCAGCAGAGCGAAGTCAGGTCGAGAGCAGCACCGCAGTCTACAGGTGAATACGGCGCAGGCTCAGCCCCGGCTGATCACCTGATCAACAAGCCCCAGCCTCTTGCAGCATCGGAGAGAGAAAGGCTTGACGAGTTCGAGGAAGGCGATGTAGTACTGGCCCTCCCCGCAGCACGAAGCCCTCGGAGAAATCCAAGGCGACGATGCAGCGGAGCAGAAAACGCAAACGGGAAACCGGTTGCAAACAGCAGAAGATGATGTAGAAGACGCCGCATCGAACAACGGTTCGACGCAGCAAAAGAAGAGAGAAGTCAAGCGGTTCAACCGCTCGTTCTTTGAAAACTGGATAGCAAGCCCAAGAAGTACTGCGAGTAACCTGCAGTCACTATTTGAATGCTTGAGCCACTGGCTCGAGCATCCCTCGCGAAGTCTTCGGACATTCGCGAGAGAGCACAAGACAACACTTTCTTCGGAGAGTTTGATCCTGGCTCAGAACGAACGCTGGCGGCGTGCCTAACACATGCAAGTCGAGCGCGAAAGGAGCAATCCGAGTAGAGCGGCGCACGGGTGCGTAACACGTGGATAATCTGCCCTTGAGTCCGGGATAACCATTCGAAAGTTTGGCTAATACCGGGTAAGCTCACGGGGGCTTCGGCCCCTGAGAGAAAAGTAGACCTCTATTTATAAGTTTACGCTTAAGGATGAGTCCGCGGCCCATCAGCTAGTTGGCGGGGTAATGGCCCACCAAGGCTACGACGGGTAGCTGGTCTGAGAGGACGATCAGCCACACTGGAACTGAGACACGGTCCAGACTCCTACGGGAGGC
>JACSRE010000209.1 GCA_014879945.1 Myxococcus sp. | reverse complement strand
TCCGTCGTCGGCAGCGTCAGATGTGTATAAGAGACAGGGGCGGCCCCGAGGGCTTGGGGGTGACCAGCTGGGCCGGCTGCGCGGTGACGGCCTGCGCGGTGGCGGCCGGTGGCGGGGGCACGACCATGCCGTGGCTCGACGGCGAGCTCTCGACCCTCGTCGTCAAGGCGCGCGCCATCTTCTCGGCCATCTGCTCGCTGCCCGACAGCACGAAGTGCTCCCGCGCCTTCGCGTAGTCACCGGCCTGGGCGAGGGCGAGGCCGAGGTAGTTGTGGGCCTTCTTGTGATCGGGCTCGAGATCGGTGGCGGTCTCGAACTCCTTGATGCACCGGGGCAGGTTGTTGGTCTTCAGGTACACCAGGCCGAGGTTGACCCGGAGCGTCGGGTCGGCCGGGTTCTCACGCACCAGCCGCTCGTAGATGTCAGAGGCCTGATCGAACAGCCCGAGCTTGAAGTAGGTGAGCCCGAGCAGGTTCTGGGCCTTCTCGTTCTTCGGCGCGAGCTGGCTGGCCGTCTCGAGGTGCGACCGCGCCTCGACGATCTTCCCCGCCGCGAGCAGCTCTCCACCCTTGTAGAGCGCCGAGAGGAACTCCTCTTCGTTCACTGGAGCCCGCGAAGTCGACATTCGTTCCCTTGGGGTCAGCGCTCGGCGTCGGCGTTCTTCGCGCCGTCGGCCTGCGCTTTGTACTGGAAGTAGAGCGAGAGCACCTTGCGCACGTACGCCTGGGTCTCGGCGTAGGGGGGCACCTGGCCTCCGTACTTGCGCACGGCGTCGGGGCCGGCGTTGTAGGCCGCCACCATCTTCACCATGTCGCCGTCGAACTCGTTGGCCAGCACGCGCAGGTAGCGGGTGCCGCCCTCGATGTTCTCGCGCACGTCGAAGATGTCCTTCACGTACATCTCGCGGGCGGTCTGCGGCATCAGCTGCATCAGCCCCGAGGCGCCGACGTGAGAGACGGCGTTGGGGTTGAAGGCCGACTCGGCGTGCATCACCGCGCGCACCAGGTGCACCGGCATGCGGTACTTCAGCGCCATCTCGTCGATGATGTCGTCGAAGGCGTTGAGCTGCTTGGTGCTCGAGGTGGTGACGCGGGCCGGCGCGCTCGCCTGGGGCGCGGGACGGAACTCGCCCTCGACCTTCCGCGCCTGACGCGCCCCCGCGCCCTTGGGCGGAACGTTCGTGTAGACGACGGTGCCGTCGGCCTCGACGTACCTGAAGATGCCTCCGGCGAAGGCCAGCGACGGCAACAGCAGCAGTGGCAGCAGTCGAACCAGGGCAGGGCTCCCAGACGAGGTGAAACGTCGGTCGCGAGCTTACACCCGAATGGCCGGCTCCCGAAGAAAGCCCCGCCTGTTCAGCGATGCCGGGGGCCTCCAGGTCCAGTCAGGGCGGACGAAGAGGTCGGCACGCCCCGAGGGCCCTGTTAGACCCCGCGCCATGGCTCGGTCTTTCGACTTTCTGGTGATGGGCGGTGGCGTCGCAGGGCTCTCGTTCGCGCTGGAAGCCGCCAGGCACGGCACCGTCGCCATCCTCACCAAGCGCAGCCGCTCCGAGGGCAACACGATCTACGCGCAGGGCGGCATCGCGGCGGTGCTGTCGGCCGAGGACACCTTCGAGAAGCACGTCGAAGACACCATGGTGGCGGGCGCCGGGCTCAACAAGCGGGCCATCGTCGAGATCACGGTGCGCGAAGGGCCGGCCAGGCTGCAGGCCCTGGTGGCCATGGGCGCCGAGTTCAACCGCAGAGCCAACGGCGAGTTCGATCTCACGCGTGAAGGCGGCCACTCGAAGCGCCGCATCGTTCACGCCGGCGACGTCACCGGCAAAGAGGTGGAGCGCGCCATGCTGGCCGCGTGCGACGAGCAGAAGAACATCACCTTCTTCCCCGACTCCACCGCGATCGATCTGATCCGCGCGCGCGCGACGCCGGCGGGGAAAGGCCGGGTCCAGGGGGCCTACGTGCTCCTCGAGGACGGCTCCATCGAGACGTTCCTCGGCCGGGTGACGGTGCTGGCCACCGGCGGCGCGGGCAAGGTGTACCTCTACACCTCGAACCCCGACGTCGCGACCGGTGACGGGGTCGCCATGGCGTACCGGGCGGGCGCGCGCATCGCGAACATGGAGTTCTACCAGTTCCACCCCACCTGCCTGTTTCACCCCGAGGCCAAGAGCTTCTTGATCAGCGAGGCGCTGCGGGGCGAGGGCGGCAAGCTGCGGCTCAAGGGCTCGGGCGAGCGCTTCATGAAGCGGTACCACGAGCTGGCCGAGCTGGCGCCGCGCGACGTGGTGGCGCGGGCCATCGACGCCGAGATGAAGCGCACCGGCGCCGACTGCGTGCACCTCGACATGACGCACCTGGGGAAGGCGTACCTCGTCGAGCGCTTCCCCACGATCTACGCGACGTGCCGCGAGTTCGGCATCGACATGGCGGTGCAGCCCATCCCCGTGGTGCCGGCGGCGCACTACATGTGCGGGGGCGTGGTGACCGACGAGCAGGGCCGCACCTCGGTGCCCGGCCTCTATGCCGTCGGAGAGGTGTCGTGCACGGGGCTCCACGGCGCCAACCGGCTCGCTTCGAACTCACTGCTCGAGGGGCTCGTCTTCGGGCACCGGGCCACGCAGGCCGCGGTCGCAGAGGTGCGCGACGGCGTGAAGCTGCCCGACGTCGTGCCCGAGTGGGACTCGGGCAGCGCTGTCACCTCGGACGAGATCGTCGTCGTCAGCCAGAACTGGGAAGAGATTCGCCGGCTGATGTGGAACTACGTCGGCATCGTGCGCACCGGCAAGCGGCTGGCCCGCGCGCGCCGCCGCCTCGACATGCTCCGTGAAGAGATTCGTGAGTACTACTGGCAGTACAGCGTGACGCGCGACGTGATCGAGCTGCGCAACATCGCCGACGTCGCGCACCTGATCGTCGAGTGCGCCTCGCGACGCAAAGAGAGCCGGGGCCTGCACTACACCCTCGACTACCTCGCCCCAGACGATCACAACTGGCTCGTGGACACGGTGGTCACGCGTGAGCCGTGAGCTCAGGGCGCTGGCGGTGTTCTGCGGCTCGCGCGACGGTGCGCAGCCGGTCTTCCGCGAGGCGGCCAGGGCCTTCGGCGAGGCCATGGCGCGGCGGGGCATCGATCTGGTCTACGGGGGCGCGGGCAGCGGGCTCATGGGCGCGGTCGCCGACGCCGTGCTCGCAGGAGGCCGCAGGGTCGTCGGCGTGATTCCCCGAGGCCTCGACCGCGTCGAGTTCGCGCACCCGCGGCTCACCGAGCGCATCGACACCGGCTCGATGCACGAGCGCAAGGCCGTGATGGCCGACCGCGCCGACGCCTTCGTCGCGTTGCCCGGCGGCTTCGGCACCATGGACGAGCTGTTCGAGGCGCTCACCTGGCGGCAGCTGGCGATGCACGACAAGCCCCTGGGGCTGCTCGACGTCGGGGGGTACTACGCGCCGCTGGTGGCGTGGCTCGACGGCGCGGTTCGTCAGGGCTTCGCGCCCGAGAAGGTGCGAGCGCTGCTCCACGTGTCCTCCGAGATCGAGCCGCTGCTGAACCTGCTGTCGGGAGGTGCGTGATGTTCGGCGGCACGGGTGAAGGCTTCGTGCGCTTCAAGCTGTTCGGGGTGCCCGTCGGCATCGATTGGTCGTTCTTGATCGTGCCGTTGTTCGCGTCGGCGGCCGGCTGGCGCATCGCGCTGACCTGGACGGCGGTGATCTTCGTCTCGGTGCTCCTCCACGAGCTGGGACACGCGCTGGCGATGCGGGTGTTCGGCTTCGCGCCGCGGGTGTCGATCTACGCGCTGGGCGGGCTGACCTTCTGGCCCGAGGGCGCGCGGCCGACGGTGAAGCAGAGCTTCGTGGTGAGCGGCGCGGGGCCGTCGGTGTCCATCTCGCTCGGCGTGCTGTCGCTGATCGTCGCCGCGCTCGCGCCGGCCTCTCCCGCGCTCGACGAGATCGTGCGCCAGTCGATCTGGATCAACCTGGTCTGGGGCGGCATCAACCTGCTGCCGATCATGCCGCTCGACGGCGGCAACCTGCTCGACGCCGGCGCCACTATCGTCACCGGCACGCCTCGGCCGCGGTGGGTCGGCGCGGTGAGCATCGTCACCGGCCTGGCCGTCATCGGCGGCGCGGCGTTGATCAAGCAGCCCTTCCTCGGGTTGATCGGCGTCTTCGCCATCCTGCGGGGCTGGGAGCGCTGGAAGGACAAGCGGCCCGACTTCGATCAGGCACTCCAGCAGGCGGTGGCCCTGGGGTGGAGCGGCAACCGCGAGGGCGCCGAGACGATCCTCCTGATGCTGAAGCAGGCCGCGGTGACCGACGAGCAGCGCGCGCGCGTCGCGCAGGAGCTCGCCTGGGTGCACCTGATGAACGGAAAGGCCGAGGCGGCGGCCGAGCAGGTGCGCGCGCTGCCCCCGGGGTGGCAGGTCGCGCCCGAGCTGAAGGCCCGGCTGCTCGCCACCCAGGATGACATCGACGGGGTGATCGCGACGCTGCTGCCCGAGGTGACGAACGGCAAGCTCGCCGTCACCGCCGCGCCGCTCCTCGCGTCGGCCCTGCTGGCGCAGTCTCGCCTGCAAGAGGTCGAGGCCGTCGCCACCCTGATGCTGGCGAACGCGAAGACCCGCGACGACGCCGCGGGCCGTGCCGCCGCCGACCTCTGCGCCAGGCTGTTCCACGCGGGCGCGCCCGAGCCGAGCCTGCGCCTCTCGGAGTTCCTCTGGAAGAAGTTCAGCAGGGGCGAAGACGCGTACAACGCGGCCTGCTCGCTGGTGAAGCTCGGCCGCGCCGACGACGCCATGCGGTGGCTCACCGAGGCCGTGCGCGTGGGCATGCCGAAGCTCCGCGAGGCCCTGACGGGCGATGACGATCTCGCGCCGCTGCGGGAGCGCCCCGACTTCGAGGCGCTGCTGGCCCGCGCTCAATAGTGCGGCGGGCGCTCGTGCTGGCCGGGGTCGACGAGGCCCGGGTCTCCGCCCACCTTCTCCTTGAGCTGGCTGAGGTGCAGGGTGAGCGCGTCGATCTCGCGCTGCTGCCGGTACACCACCTCGGACAGCTCGGTGACGATCTGCTCGAGGTGGGCGTAGCGCTCTTCGATGGTCGTCAGCCGCAGGGCATCGATCATGACTTCGCCTCCGTCTCTTCCCACGCCGTCCCGAGCCACGCCTTGTACGCGGCCCGCTGGGCTTCGGTGGGTGCGTCGACCCGCGCCAGGTAGACGCCGTCGCTCGGCTTGGCCTCGAGCGTGATCGAGAGCTCCATCAGCTTCTCGCGGCGGAAGAGCGTCACCTTCACGGTCTCGCCCGGCTTCTTCTCGTCGCACCGGGTGACGAGGTTGGCCGCGTCACACTTGAAGCCGTCGAGGGCCACGATCTCGTCGTCGGGCGCCAGGCCGGCCTGCAGCGCCGGTGAGCCCTCGAGCACCGTCGCGATGGTCGCGCTGCGGGTGACGACGCCCAGCCACCCACCCGGTGACTTCTCGGCGCTCTTGCGGGGCGGGGTGCCGCCCTTGTCGGTCGCCGACACGTCACGCGGGCGGAACCTCACCTCGAGGCCCACGTGCGAGAAGATCGAGTAGTCGAGCTCTCCGGTGCCGCGCAGGGCGTGGTCGAAGAAGGGCTGGAGCGAAGCGCCGGCGACCTCGGTCGCGATCTTCTCGACGCCGTCTTCAGGCACCCCCGACTCGTCGCCGTACCGCTTCCACAGCTGGGTCAGCACGTCGTCCAGGCTCTTCGAGTCGCCGGTCGCCCTGCGAACGTGCAGATCGAGCAGCGCGCAGACGATCTCGCCCTTCAGGTAGTAGCTGATCGCGCTGTTGGGCGAGTTCTCGTCGGGGCGGTAGTGCTTGATCCACGAAAGCCACGAGGCGTCGGTGAGCGGCAGCACGGCGCGGCCCGGCGTGGTGTGGAGCGAAGTCAGCGACTCGCCGAAGCGCGTGAGGTAGCGCGCGGCCGTCATCAGCCCGGCGCGGCGCACCAGCAGGTTGTCGTAGTAGCTGGTGCCGCCCTCGAAGAACCACAGCAGCTGGGTGTAGTTCTCTTGCGAGTAGTCGAAGGGCACCAGGCGCCGGGGCTTGATGCGCTTGACGTTCCAGAGGTGGAAGTACTCGTGGGCGCAGAGCGTGAGGAAGTCCTCCCAGCCCTTCGAGGTCGAGAACCCCGCGCGGGGGTAGAGCAGCGCCGTCGACCCCTTGTGCTCGAGCCCGCCGCGGCCCTTGTCGGTGCCGTAGATGAAGAAGACGTACCGCTGCATCGGCAGGCCGTCGAACATCGCGGCCTCGACCTCGATGACGCGGGTGAGATCGGCGACCAGCTTCTTCTCGTCGAGCTGCGGCTCTCCCCAGAGGACGATCTCGTGCGGCACGCCGGCGGCGTTGAAGTGAATGGGGGTGTGCGGCCCCACCTCGAACGGCGAGTCCACCAGCTCGTCGTAGTTCGGCGCGATGAACTCGTCGCCGCGCTGCTCGAGCGACACGGTGGCGCGCCAGCCCTTCGGCGCGTCGATGGCGACGTGGTGGGGCCTGAAGCGCAGCTGCTCGGAGTAGAAGAACAGCGTCGCGCCGTTGAAGTACCCGTGCGAGGCGTCGAGGTGGCTGGTGCGCACGGTGAGCTCGTTCGCGTACACCCGGTACTTGAGGTGCACGGTGGCGTTGCCTGCGTTGATGCGCAGCGCCCGCTTGTCGAGGCGCTCGTACGAGAGCGGCTCACCCGCGGTGTTGGTGACGCGGAGGTCCTGCACGTGGCGGCTGTACTCGCGCACCAGGTAGCTGCCCGGCGTCCACACCGGGAGCCCGACGGTCAGCTCCCCGCCGGCAGAAGGGAAGATCGCCTCGACCTCGAAGAGGTGGCTGTGGGGCTGTGGCATCGCCACGCGGTAGGTGACTGGCATCGTCATGCGCTCCTCAATACGTCATGGCGCCCGACGCGTCAGCGGGAAGTGGTCAGCGCGCGCCGAACAGCCGCGCCGCGCGAAACGAGACGGCAGCGGGCTGCGAGGGCTGCAGCGCGTCCTTCGCGGGGCCGGTGGCCCGGAGCACCTGCGGCCCGAGCGCGAACCGGTACTCGGTGGTGCTCCCGAGGAAGAGCTTCGCCTGCAGCGCCAGCTCGGGGCCGCCCGCCCCGATCGCGACGTCCTCGCTGCGCACCGCGATGGTCAAGGGGCCGTTCTCGGCCTTCGCGCCGCCGGGCAGCTCGAAGGCATGCCCCTCGATGAAGAACCGGCCGTCTCGCGCGACGCCCTCGAGCACGTTGGCGCCGCCCACGAAGCCCGCGACGAAGGGCGTCGCTGGCTCGCCGTAGATCTCGGCGGGCGCGGCGAGCTGCTCGATGACGCCCTTGTTCATCACCGCGACGCGATCGGCCAGGGCCAGCGCCTCGCCTTGATCGTGGGTGACGAGCACCATGGTGGTGCCGAGCTTCGCGCGCAGGCTGGCGATCTCCCCGCGCAGCTCCTCGCGAAGGGCGACGTCGAGGTTCGAGAGCGGCTCGTCGAGCAGCAGCACCTTCGGGCGGCCGACCAGCGCGCGGGCCAGCGCCACGCGCTGCAGCTGGCCACCCGACAGCTCGTGGGGCCGCCGCTGCGCGAGCGCCGCCAGGCGCACCCACCCCAGCGCCTCCATCACCTTCGCCTCGAGCCCGCCCTCCCGCCGCAGCTGGAGCGGGTAGGCCACGTTCTCGAAGACGCTCTTGTGCGGCCACACCGCGTAGCTCTGAAACACCATGCCCAGGCCGCGCTGCTCGGGCTGCGTGAAGCTGGCCTGGTCGTCGACCACCCGGCCGCCGAGCCGAACGACGCCGCGATCGGGGCGCTCGAGGCCGGCGATCATTCGCAGGGTGGTGGTCTTCCCGCACCCCGACGGCCCCAGGAGCGCGAGCAGCTCATGCTCCTTCACCTCGAGCGAGAGGCGCTTGACCACCGCCGTCGGGCCGAACGACTTCTCGATCTCCTGCAGCTCGACCGCCGCCATCACCGTGCCTCCGCCCTTCGTGAGACGACGCCCTGGAGCACCAGCGCGGCCAGCACCACCAGCAGCAGCGCCGAGGCGATCACCGCCGCCGCCGCGGGGTCGGCGTAGCTCTGCAGCTCGAACAGCAAGGTGCCCAGCACGTCGCTCCCGGTTGGGATGAGGAGGACCGACATCGTCAGCTCGCTCACGCAGGTCAGGAACGTCAGCAGCACCGCCCCCATCAGCGCCCCTCGCAGCTGCGGGAAGATGCCGTCGACGAACGCGCGGAGCCGGCCCGCGCCGCTCAAGCGCGCGGCCTCTCCCAGCGTCGGGTCAGCCTGGGCGAGCGCGTCGCTCGAGCTGCGAACGCCCAGCGCGAGGTGCTTCACCACGTACGACAGCAGCAGCAGCCAGAACGTGTTCCCGAGCGCGAGCACGAAGGCGATCCGGTCGAAGGCGATGAAGCGCAGGTCTCGCGAGAAGGTGACCAGCAGCGCCAGCGCGAGCACCGTGCCGGGGATCGCCGAGGGCGCGTCGGCCAGGGTCTCGAGCCACCTTCGGCGGGTCAGCGCGACGGCGAGCCCCAACAGCCCCACCAGCACGGCGGCGACGAGCGCGAGGGCGAGGCTGACCCCGATGGCCTGCAGGGTGCGCGGCTGCATCACCACCCCCCAGTGCTTGAAGGTGAGCGAACCCCACTGGCCCCACGTCGGCTGCAAGCCGGTGAGGAAGATGGCGCCGAGCGGGAGCACGATGAGCGCCGCCGCCGTCGCCCACGCGGCCGCAGAGGCCGGCGCGCGCCAGCGCCCCAGCGAGAGCACCCGCTGGCCGAGCCCCTTGCCTCGCGGCAGCCGAACCCGCCCGGCCTTCGCCAGCGCGCCGTTGAGGGCCAGCACGACGATCGCGATCAGCAGCAGCTCGACGCTCAGCACCGCCGCGCGCGACAAGCCGGCCTCACCCATCAAGACCTCGCCGTAGATGCGCGTGGTGAGCGTCGGCGTCGGCGGGTTGGCCGAGACGCCGAGCAGGTAGGGGACGCCGAACGACGCCGACGCGAAGACGAAGACCAGCGCCGCCCCCGAGAGCGCCGCCGGGGTGATCAGCGGCAGGGTGATCGAGGTGAAGGTCTGGAGCGCCGACGCGCCAGACAGCCGGGCCGCCTCCTCCAACGAGCCGTCGATGCGCTCGAACGCGGCGATGGTGGAGAGCACCACCAGCGGTAGCGCCGAGGTGCCCAAGACGAAGGCGATGCCGCCCAGGCCATACACGTCGACGGTGCCCTGGCCGATCGCCAGCGTGAGCCAGCCCGAGCGCGGGTTGGCCAGCGCGATCCACCCCATGGTCCAGAGGTACGGAGGGATCGCCGAGGGGAGGGTGACGAGCGTCTTGAGCCAACGCGCCCCGGCGAGGTCGGTGCGCACGATCAGCCAGGCGAACGGGAGCCCGAAGAGCAGCGCCACGGCGCTCGCCCCGACCGACGAGACGAGCGTGCCCACCAGCGCGCTCAGGGCCTGCGGGCTCAGCCAGAGCGAGACCCACGTCGAAGGAGCCCCGCTGTGCCGCAACAGGGCCAGCAGCGGCACGAAGACGGTCGCCACCAGCGCGGTCGCGAGCACCAGGGCGCGCTTCACTTCGAGAACGCCTCGCTGAAGCGGGCCTTGAGCGCGGCGCCGTCAGAGAGCCCCTGGTCGAGCAGTGCTTCGTCGAACGGGGCGCTCTTCGCCAGCAGCCCCTCGACACCCGGCGTGTCGCGCGGCCCGGGTTGGCGGGGGTCGACCGCGTGCATGTCACCCAGCTCGCGAATGACGCGCTGGCCTTCGGGCGAGAGCAGCACGTCGATGAAGGCGCGCGCGGCCCGGGGGTTGCGGCTGGTCGAGAGAATCGCGGCCGGGCCGGGGATCACGACCGCGCCGTCGCTCGGCCACGTCGCCTCGACGGGGCTGCCGCGCTGCCTGGCCGCCAGCACGTTCTCGAGCAGCACCACCCCCACCTTCGCCTCGCCACCCTCGATCTTCTGCAGCACCGCCGCGTTCCCGCCACCGACGCGCGCGCCGTTGCTGCGGAGCCGCTTGAAGAAGTCCTCTCCGAACGTCCGCTCCATCGAGACGGCCCAGGTGAAGGCGGTGCCGCTGGTGAGCGGATCTCCAATCACGATCTCGCCCTTCCACTTCGGGTCCAGCAGCTCGGCGAACGCGCGGGGGCCCTCGACGCCGGTCTGGTGCACCAGCACCATCGTCGAGAGGCGCACCGACTCCCAGTGGCCGTCTGGGTCAACGACCGCGCGCGGCGTGCGCACGCCGTTGGGCGAGACCGAGCGCAGCAGCCGGTGCTCCTTCGCCAGGCGCCGGTAGAGGAACGGGTCGCTCGTCATCAGCACGTCGCAGGGAGACCCGCCGGCCGCCAGCTCCGCCTCGAGCCTGGTGGCGATCTTCTCGCTCCCGCCCTGGAACCAACGCACGTTCACCTGCGGCAGGTGCTCCTTCAGCAGCGGCTCGAAGGCGTCCATCACGTGGCGGTACATCGAGGTGTAGACCCAGAGGTCACCCTGGAGCTGACCGCCGCTGACCGCCTGGCCGCTCGAGGCGGGGGCGGCGCTCTCGATGCGGCAAGCGCACAGGAGGCCCACCAGCGAGAGCGCGAGCACCCTCATGGCGCGGCTCCCGCGCGACGCGCCTTCACCAGGTCGGGGTCGACGCCGAGGAGCAGCTCCCAGAAGGCGCGCGCGTAGCCGCTGTCGGGGCGCTTGGTGACGTGCAGCCGATAGCCGTACCAGACGTCTTCCCAGCTCGACTCGCCCACCAGCACGTCGAAGAGCTCACTCGCAGACAGCGCGAGCACCTCGGGGGCCGCCGCGCTCAGGCCGGCCTCGATCTGGTGCACCCGGCCAGCCTGGAAGTGCACCGTCCACGTCGAGGCTCCGCCGCGGAAGCCGAAGGCGCCGTCGAAGGGCTCGTGCCTGGCGAACGAGCGAGGCACGTCGTGCTCGAAGAACGCGCGGAAGAGCGGGTCGAGGGCGGGCACCTCGTGCTCGGGCCGGCGCGCCGCCGCGATGGCGGCCTTGACGCGTGAGCGCTCCAGGTCGGCGTACCGGCGCACGCCTTCCTGGGTCGAGGGCCAGCGGCTGGTGAGCCCGCGGTTGAGCCCGCCGGTCTCTGGGCTCCACTCGTCGCCGGGCTCGAGGTGCAGCAGGTGGCAGTCGCGCTCGTGCGCGAAGGCCATCGCGCGCGCGAGCGTCTCGGGCGCGGTGTACCGGTCAGCGAAGTTCTTCCACACCTCGTCGGGCTCGAGCAGCGCCCAGGACGACGCGAACGGCGCGGCCTCCGAGGGCCGGAGCCCTTCGAGGCCGTCGAGGAACCGCTGCAGCCCCTCTGCCTTCTTCTCGTCGCACCGTCGCCCGAGGGTCGCCTCGTCGCCGTCGAAGTTGGTCGGGTACGACGAGGCCCCTGCGTACGGCAGAAACGCGACGTCGACCGGCCCCAGACGCTTCGTCACCTCACGGTAGGCCTCGATCGAGAGGGTGTTGTCGTTGCCGTGGTAGAGCGTCGTTCCCTCGCCCTGCACCACGATCGACGTCACCTCCCACCCGGCGTCGTGCGGTACGAAGGTGACCTCGAGGCCTGGTGACACCTCACGCGTCTCGTACGGCGTCAGCCAGGTGACGTTCAAGAGACCGGCCCTTTCGAGGCGGCGCCGCATCGCGCCCGAAGGGAAGTCGACGGCCAGCACCTGCTGGTCCTTTCTCAGCTGCTCGAGCGTCTCGAGGCCGGCGTGATCGGCGTGGGTGTGCGAGAGGCACACGAAGTCGGGCTTCGGCATCGTCGACGCGTCGGGGAAGGGCGTGGGCGGGTAGCGGAACCAGGCGCCCGCGAACACCGGCTCATGGAACCACGGGTCGAGCAGCAGCGTGCGGTTTGCGACGTTGACGAAGAGCGCCGCGTGTCCAGCCCAGGTGACGTGCACGGCGGGCGACCCTAGCCCCGTGGCACCGGGGGCTCTGCTGCTTTCTCGTCGATCACCGCCTGCCAGTAGTCGCGGCCGTAGTACTGCCGCATCATTCCCAGCTTCACGCCGCCCTTGAAGAGCACGAACGCGGGGATGCCGAAGATCGCGAAGCGGCGCGCCAGCTCGGGGTGCTCATAGGCGTTGGTCTTCACGAGGGTGACGTTCGCCGGCAGCGCCTCGAGCAGCGCGGGCAGATCTCTGGCGAAGACCTCGCAGTTGGGGCACTCGGGGCCCCAGAAGTAGACGACGACCAGCTGCGCGGGCGGGGCGGCGAGCTGGGCCTCGAACGTCTCTGGGGTTCCCACCACGAGCTGGTGCTTCACGGCGACCTCCCGGGTTGTCGGCGATCAGCCTAGCGGCTTCACCCTTGACCTGCCGCGGCTACCTCGATACGAGGCCGTCTGTAACTGAGAGTGATTCGCAAAATCGTTTCAAAGGGAGGCCCCTGTGCTGTCGATGGTGCTCGTGGTGATGGGACAACTTGATGGAGGCGAGCCGGTGCCCTTCGAGGTGGAGGCGCCGACGGTGGAGCGCCAGGAGGACGGGGGCGCGGCGCCTTCCCTCCCGTCGATACCCGACGCGGGGAGCCTGCGCCGCGAGACGTACGTGCTCGGCCAGCGCGCGGTCGACGTGCACCGGGTCGCGGGCTCGGCCCAGGTGATCGGCCGCGAAGAGCTCGAGCGCCTCGAGAGCAACGACATCAACCGCATTCTCCAGCAGGTGCCCGGCGCCTATGTGCGTGAGGAGGAGGGCTTCGGCAACCGCCCCAACATCGGCTTTCGAGGGGTGAGCTCCGATCGCTCGAGCAAGGTGACGCTGATGGAGGACGGCGTGCTGATCGCCCCGTCGCCGTACTCGGCCCCGCAGGCGTACTTCTTCCCCTCGATGACCCGCATGGTCGGCATCGACATCTTCAAGGGCCCGGCGTCGATTCGGTTCGGCCCCAACACCATCGGCGGCGCGCTCAACCTGCGCACCCGCGACATCCCCAACGGGCTCCAGGGCGATCTCGATCTGGCGCTGGGCAACTACGGCTACGGCAAGAGCCACGGCGTCATCTCGTGGGGTGACGAGCAGTTCGGCGTGCTGCTCGAGGGCGTGCGCTGGGGCAGCACGGGCTTCAAGAGCCTGCCGGGAGGGGGCGACACCGGCTTCACCCGCAACGAGTTCATGCTCAAGGCGCGCGCGGCGACCGACCCGTCGGCGACGCTGGGCACCGGGTTCGAGCTCAAGCTGGCCTACGGCGACGAGCGCTCCAACGAGACGTACACCGGCCTCACTGACGCCGACTTCCACGAGAACCCGTACCAGCGGTACGCGGCGACGCAGCGCGATCTCCTCACGGCAGGCCGCACCCAGGTGCAGCTCACCAACCTGACGCGGCTGATGAAGGGCCTCGAGGTGCGCACCACCGCGTACCGCTTCGACTTCTCGCGGCGCTGGCAGCGCTTCAACGGCTTCCGGAAGGGGCCCACGCCCTTCAACGCGCTGGTGGCCGACGCGGCGGCCGACGAGCCCTTCCGCGCCGTGCTGCGCGGCGGCGACTCGATGAGCCCCGACGAGGCCTTGATGATCTCGGACGCCAACCGCCCGCACGTCTCTCAGGGCGTGCAGAGCGCCGCGACCTGGAAGCTGGGCGACGAGCAGCTGTCGAACGAGCTCGAGGTGGGGCTGCGCTTTCACCACGACGAAGCCCGGCGCATCGACGACCTCGTGGGCTATCAGATGGTGCGTGGCACGCTCGTTCCTGACGGCGCCGGCCCCAGCCCCAGCGCGCGCCGGGTGGACTTCTCGCGCACCTTCGCCGCCTACGTGCAGGACTCGTTCGTCTGGGGCCGCCTGCTGGTGGCGCCCGGCGCGCGCGTAGAGCTCATCGACTCGCTCAGCGCCAACGCGCTCCGCGGTACCCGCGCGTACGATCGCAACGTCGTTCCGCTGCTGGGCCTGGGCGCCGTCTACTCCTTCGACTTCGGCCTGTCGGTGATCGGCGGCGTGCACCAGGGGTTCAGCCCGGTGTCGCCCGGCCAGAGCGCCGACGTCGCCCCCGAGCGCGCGGTCAACTCCGAGCTCGGCGTTCGCTACGCGCAGCACGGCACGCGGGCCGAGCTGATCGGCTTCTGGAGCGAGTACGAGAACATCACCGGCGAGTGCACGACCTCGAACGGCTGCGCGCTCAACGAGCTGGCGCGGCAGTTCAACGGCGGCCGGGCGCGCGTGCTGGGCGCAGAGGCGCTGCTGTCTCGACGGCAGAAGCTGCCGGCGCTGGGCCTGACGGTGAACGGCGACCTGGCCTACACGATCACCAGCGCGCGCTTCCTCACCAGCTTCACCTCGGACAACCCGGTGTGGGGCGCGGTCGAGGCCGGCGACTTCCTGCCGTACATTCCCCAGCACCAGCTCTCCATGCGGCTGCGCGTGAACAAGGGGCCGTTCGAGGCGGGCCTGGGCGCGACGTACTACGGCGAGTTTCGCGAAGAGGCGGGGCAGGGCGCCGACGACCTGCGCATTCCCTCGCGGTGGATGCTCGACGCCACGGCGTCATTCGAGCTCGGCGACGCGCGCTTCTACCTGACGGCGACCAACCTGCTGAACCAGGCGGCCCCGGTGTCGCGCCGCCCGTTCGGGGTCAGGCCTCAGGCGCCGATGATGGCGCAGGTCGGCTTCAAGTACGCCTTCCGCTGACGCTTCACCCGCAGGGCCGGTCGTGCCCGGCTAGACTGCGCTGCGTGGCTCCGATCCGGTCGTCGAGGCAGCTCCACGAGACAGGCCTGATGCGGTGTTCGAGGTCTTTGAGGGCAACGGCCCCGACGAGGCCTGAGTGAGCGCCTGGCTGCTGGTTCTGATGGGCGCGCTCGATGGCGGGACGCCGATGACCACGTTCGCGTCGCCGGGCAAGGCGTTCGCCAGGGTGTTCGAGGCGCGCCCACAGATCCTCGGCGTCGGCGAGTACCACGAGCTCGAGGGCGCCCCGAAGGTGCCCAGCGCCATTCGGCACTTCACCCGAGAAGGGCTGCCCGCGCTCGATGGCGGCGCCACCTCGATGATCGTCGAGACGTGGATGATGAGCGGCCGCTGCGGAGAGGTCGAGAAGCAGGCGGTGAAGGCGGTCGAGAAGACGACGAAGCGGCCAGTCGAGACCGAAGACGAGGTCACCACCATGATGGGCCGGGCCTTCGATCTGGGCCTGAAGAACCACACGCTCCTCATCACCTGCGCCGACTACGAGTCGATGCTCGACGCAGACAAGGAGCTCGACGCCGAGAAGTCGCTGCTGCTGATGCGGCGCAAGGTCGAAGAGAAGGCGCTCGAGGTGCGCGAGAACGAAGAGGGCGGGCTGCCGGGGAAGATGTTGATCCTCTACGGCGGCGCGCTCCACAACGATCTCGAGCCGTCTGCCTCAGACGCGCCGTACTCGTTCGGGCCGTCGCTGCGCCGAGAGACCGGCGGGGGGTACGTCGAGCTCGATCTGCTGGTGCCGGAGTACGTGGAGAAAGACGAAGAGCTGCTGGCGCTGCCCTGGTTTCGGCCCGCGCTCGAGCTCGCGAGGGCCGGCAAGACGGTGCTGGTTCAGCCCTCGCCCGGCGTGAACGTCATCGTCTTTTCGTACACCAGGCCGAGGCCACGTCGACGGTGACTCCGGGGTGGGCGACGGCGGCCGTCAGCGCCTCGGGGGGCGTGGTGGGCGCGGCGGCGGTGGCGCCGCAGTGCGCGGATCTTCGGGCCAGGAGTGGCGCGGGTACTGGCGCATCAGCTCCTTTCGAATGGCCGGGTAGTGCCTGTCCCAGAACCCCGAGAGGTCGGTCGTCACCTGCACGGCGCGCATGTTCGGCGCGAGCAGGTGCAGCACCAGGGGGGCGCGGCCGATCGCCGGGCCCTTGAGCAGCCCGAAGAAGTCCTGGAGGCGCGACTCGATCCACGGCGGGCGGGCCGGCTCGTAGTGCACCTGCACCGAGCGGCCGCCGGGCAGCGTGATGCGATCGGGGGCCTCGGTGTGGAGCAGCCTGGCCTGCTGCGCGGTCAGCGACGCCTGCAGTGCGTTGAGCAAGCCGGCCTCGCGCACCTCGTTGAACGAGCGCAGCCCTTCGCACAGCGCGGCCAGGCGCTCCTTGAGGAAGGCGTCGTCGGCGACCGGGAAGCCCGCCTCGGGGAACGCAGCGCGGAGCGCGTCGACGCGGCACTGCCAGGCGCTGATGGCCTCGGGCTCGGCGAAGGCGCGCACGCCCGCCTCGATCGCTGCCTGGGCCAGCAGCCTGGTCGCGCCCTCGGAGGCCGGGGCCGGGTTGCGCGTCTCTTCGAGCACCACGTTCCCGAAGGTCATGCGGGTGACCCGGTCGACCCGCCTGGCGTCGGCGTTCCACTCGAGCGCGTCGACGTCGCCCAGCGCGTCACCCGACAGCTCGAGCAGCCACTCGGGTTGAATCTGCGAGGCGATGCGCACCGCGACGCCGCCGCGGCGCTCCTCGGCGTCGATGGCCACCATCAGCTCGGCCTCGTGCACCACCGAGGTGGGGTCGAGCGACGCCGAGCCGCCCGAGGCGAAGACGACGTCGGGCGACCTCGGGCGACGGCGCTTGGCCACCCGGTCTGGGTAGCCGGCGAGCACGGCCTGGAGCAGCGCCTCTTCCCTGGCGTGATCGGAGGCCGGCGCCGGGGTGCGGCGGTCGAGCTGTCGGCCCAGCTGCCTGCGCACGCGCTCCACCGACTGCATCGCGCCGCCGTCGAGGCCTGCGCTGCGGGCGCTGGTCGCCTGGCCTTCCTTGAAGCGCTCGAGCAGCTCCAGCACGTCAGAGGGCCCGGCCAGCGTGTCGGCGCCGCGGCGCGAGTCGCCGAACCGCGCGCGGGCCTCGAGGCGAATGTCGCGCTCGCTCAAGAGCGCCGCGATGGTGACCGCCTCTTCGGCGACGCCGCGCTGCTCGCCAGCGACGACCAGCCGCGCGAGCCTCGGGTGCAGCGGGAAGGTGAGCAGCCGTTGCCCCACCTTCGTGAGCGCCCCGGTCGGCTCGAGCGCCCCCAGCTGGGTGAGGAGCCCCTCGGCGGCGTCGATCGCGGACGCAGGCGGCGGCTCGAAGAAGGGGAAGCTCCGCACGTCGTGCACCCCCAGCGCGCGCAGCGACAGCGACGACTCGACGAAGTCGAGGCGGCGAATCTCGGGCGCGTCGGACATCGGGCGGCCTTCGAAGTCTCCGCGCGTGTAGAGCCGCACGCAGGTGCCCGCGCGCGTGCGGCCCGCGCGGCCTGCCCGTTGAACGGCCGATGACTTCGACACCTTCTGCACCTTGAGCGTCGGCAGCCCGCTCCACGGCGAGTGCGCCGCGACGCGCGCGAGGCCCGAGTCGATCACCGCCGCGACGCCGTCGATGGTGACGCTCGTCTCGGCCACGTTGGTCGAGAGGATCACCTTGCGCCGGGTGCTCGGCTTGAGCGCCCGATCTTGCTCGGCCGCGCTGAGATCGCCGTGGAGCACCACCAGCTCGAGCTGGTGCCGCTGCGCGAACTCGGCGCACGCCTCTTGTGCGCGCCGAATCTCCGAGGCCCCCGGGAGGAAGACGAGCACGTGGCCGTCGAGCTCGGCCTGAATGAGCCGCTTGAGCGCCGCCAGCACCTGCTGCTCGAGGTGTCGATCGTCCTCCCGGTCGAGGTACTCCAGCGCGACCTCGAACCGGCGCCCTTCGCTGCGCAGGGCTGGCGCATCGTCGAGCCAGGCGGCGATGGGCGCGGCGTCGAGGGTGGCCGACATCACCACCAGCTTGAGGTCGGGGCGGGTCGTCTTCTGCAGCCGGCGCAGCATCGCCAGCGCCAGATCGCCCGCGAGGTGCCGCTCGTGGAACTCGTCGAGCACCACCACGCCCACCTCGCGCAGCTGTGGATCGCCCACGAGGCGCCGCGTCAGCAGCCCCTCGGTGATGAAGCGGATGCGCGTCTTCGCCGACGAGACGTCGTCGAAGCGGATCTGGTAGCCGACGGTGTCGCCCAGCCGTTCGCCCCGCTCATCGGCGACGCGCGCTGCGGCCAGGCGGGTGGCGAGCCGGCGGGGCTGCAGCACGACGATCTCTCTCGACCCAGAGAGCCCCGCCGCCAGGAGCGCCGGAGGCACGCGCGTCGTCTTGCCCGCGCCAGGCGGCGCCTCGAGCACCAGGGCGTCGCGCGTTCGCAGCGCGGCCACGAGGTCAGGCAACAGGTGGTCGATCGGCAGCTGCATCGGGGCCGGCGGCAGTTAGCCCACGGCGCCCGTTTTCGCGAGGTGCGATCAGGCCTCGGCGGGCGTCGACTTCTTGCCACGCCTCTTCGGAGCGACCGGCTCCACCACGGGGGCGACGGGCGCCTCGGGGGCCGCCTCGGCGACGGCCTCGTCGAGGGCCGCTGGCGCCTCTGCTTCGACCGCCTCGGGCGCGTCCGCTGGGGCCTCGGGCTCCGCCTCGCTCTTGCGCCGCCTGGGTTTCTGGCCGATGCCCGAGTCGTCGAAGGCGTTCCGCAGCGGCGCGAGCGCGGCCTCGGCGAGGAGCCGGGCCTGGCGCATCGGCAGCTCGAGGCGGCGGGCGTGGGCGACGATCTCGTCACGCAGCAGCGACGCCTCGGGCGGCGTCAACGGCTCTGGCGAGAACCCGGCGCGCCAGGCCGCGACCGAGCCGCGCACCTGATCGACGACGGGCACGATCGCCGCGAACGACGACTCGGCCATGATGCGCTTGCAGTAGCCGCTGCCCAGCTTCTTCTCGAAGTCGGCGACGAAGCGCTCGAAGTCCTCGCGATCGGCGCGGCGGGCCTGCGGCAGCTTCACCTTGCCGAAGAGCGCCTCGAGCAGCGGCGCGCGCGTGCCCGCCACGAAGGTGACGCCGGCCTGGAGGCGCTCGATGGCGTCGACGGCGGTGTTCTGGAGCGTGCGGGCGTGCTCTTCGCGCGCGCTCTCGAGCTCTGGCAGGCGCATGGCGCGCTGGTTGAGATCGCCGAGCTCTCCGCGCGCGGCGGCCAGGCGATCGATCGCCAGCATCAGCCAGCCCTTCTCGTCCTTGAGGCCCTGCTTCTTGTCGAGCTCGCCCTGGGCCGCCTCGAGCCGCTCCAGCAACGTCTGCGACCAGGCCACCACGTCGAACGCTTCCGCGAGGGTCATCGTCATGGGGGCGGCGATGTAGCACGTTCAACAGGGCTGTGCGCGCAGCCCTTCGATGAGGGCGCTCAAGTCGGCGGGCACCGGCATCGTCGCCGAGAGCGCGTGCCCTTCGACCCGCACCTCGAGCCGCAGCGCGTGGAGCGCCAGCCTCGGCACTGGCGCCGCGGTGAAGGCCCGGCCGTAGATGCGATCGCCGAGCACGGGAAAGCCCGCCTCGGACAGCTGCACGCGGATCTGGTGGGTGCGCCCGGTGTCGAGGTTCACCTCGAGCAGGCTCGCGGGCCCCAGGCGCTCCACCAACTTCCAGCTCAGCCGGGCGCGGCGTGGCGACTCGAGCCGGGTGGTGTAGGTGCCCGCGGGGGTCCTGGCGTAGGGCGTGTCGAGCGAGCCCGTTTCTGGAGGCGCGCCCTCGACGATCGCCAGGTACGTCTTGTCGATCAGCTTCTCTTCGAAGCCCCGCTTGAGCAGCGCCACGCCGTCGTCCGTCGTCGCCAGGGCCAGCGCGCCGCTGGTGTCTTTGTCGAGGCGGTGCACGACGCCGGGGAGGCCTGCGCCAGCGACGTCGAAGCCGCCGCGCTGCGAGCCGACCAGCTCGACGAGGCTCAGCTGGTTGGGCTCCGGCTCGACCGTGAGGCCCGAGGGCTTGGCGACGATGAGGAAGTGGGGCGACGCGGCGAGCACGGCGATGTCGAGGCCGACGACGGGCTTCGCTGAAGCCGGCGCGGCGCCTTCGACCTCGATCGTCTCGCCGCCCCACAGCTTGCGTCCCGCTTTGGCGAGCTTGCCGTTGACGCGCACCCGGCCGAGCTGAATGAGCTGCCTGGCGCGCGCGAGATCGACGTTGGGCAACGCCTTCGAGAGGAACTTCTCGAGCGCTGGCTTCTCTCCGCGAGGCACCTCGAGGCGTCGGCTGGCCATGCTCACCTCGGTATGGCACACGCGCCGCATGACGGGTCTGATGATTCGTGAGGCGACCGCGGGCGACGATGGTGACGTCGGCGAGCTCCTGGTGCGCGCCTTCGTCGAGCAGTACGCGAAGAAGCTGCCCGAGGTCGAGGTGTCGGCGCGCCGCAAGGCCGAGCTGCGCGACGTGGCGGCCAAGCGCGCAGTCGCGAGGGTGTGGGTGGCGGAGCTCGAGGGGCGCGTGGTGGGCACCGTGGCCCTGTGGCCGTCTGGCGCGCGCGGCTCCGAGGCGTGGGTGGCCGGGGCGTGCGATCTGCGGCACCTCGCCGTCGACGCGGCGGTGCGGGGGCGCGGGGTGTCGCGGGCGCTCCTCGACGAGGCTGAGCGGTGGGCGCGCGCGTCGGGCGCGCAGAAGGTCGTCCTCCACGTGCGGCGGGGCGCGGTGGGGGTGCGGCGCCTGTACGAGGCCCGCGGCTACCTGCGTGACACCTCGGGCGATCTCGATCTGCTGCCCGAGGTCTTCCTCGAGGCGTTCGTGCTGCCGCTGTCAGCCCAGCAGTGACTCGAGCGCGCCCGTGGCGGTGAGATCGGCGAACGCCCGGGTCGCCCCGGCCGCAAGGAGCGCCTCGATCGAGTGATCGCCCGTCGCGACCGCCACGCACTCGGCGCCGATCGCCTTCGCGGCGTCGACGTCTTTGGGCGTGTCGCCGATCACCACCACGCGCACCTCGTCGAGGCGTCGCCCGAGCTTCTCGGCGCCCCGCTCAGCCCCTCGGCGAATGAGCTCGGGGCGCAGCTCGTGATCGTCGCCGAAGCCGCCGAAGTCGAAGCGCCCGTCGAGCTTGACCCGCCGGAGCTTGGTGATCGCGCCGCGGCGCACGTTGCCGGTGCCGAGCCCGACCGCGCAGCCGTGCGCGTGCCCGGCGGCGATCGCCTCGTGCATGCCGGCGTGCACCCGGTAGCGCGCGTCTTCGACCCGGGCGACCTCGAGCTCGAGCTCGTGGAGGTAGCTGGAGAGGAGCCCTTCGATGGCGCTCGCGGTGACGGCGGCTCCGATGGCCTCGAGCCCCAGCCGGACGATCGCCAGGTCGGTCATGCCGCTGAACGAGAAGTGATCGCACGCGTCGGCGCGGCCGTAGACGAGCTCGAAGGCCCGGGTGATGGCGCGACGGCCGGCGCCGCCGCTGGTGATCAACGTGCCGTCGATGTCGAAGAGGAGCACGGTCGGCTTCATGGGGTTGCCTCGAGGCGGGCCGAGACGCGGGCGGCCCACTCGGGGTCGAGCTCGACGCAGGCGGTGTCTCGGCCCAGGCGCGTCGCCGCGGCGGGAATGGAGCCGCTGCCCGCGAACGGATCGACGATGAGCTGGCCGGGCCTCGACCAGGTGCGCACCAGGGGCTCGAGCACGCCGAAGGGCTTGTGGTTGGGGTGGTTGCCCCAGCGCTCGGCCTCGCCGTCGTCGTCGTAGCCGGCGACCGCCGCCCAGGGCACGGCGGGCGCGTCCAACGCCGGGGGCGCGGGCGCCATCGGCGAGAACACCAACGCCGTCTCCACCACGCGCAGCAGCTCTTCGCCGCTGTTGGACTGACGCGTGCGCTTGCCCCAGACGAACTCGCCGAACTGGTGCGCGTAGCCGAGCGCGCGGGCGGCGGTGGTGATGGGCTCGCGGCCCAGCAGGTTGGTCCACACGATCAACGGCGCGCCGGGCGCGAGGTGTCGCACTGCTTCGCCCAGCCAGGCCCTGGTGAACTCGCGGTACTCGCGCACGTCTTCGAAGCGCCGAACCACGGGCCCGGTGTCGTTCTTGCGGCCCTTGGCCTCGCGCTCGTCGCCGCCCTTTCGTCTGCGCACCAGCAGGCAGTAGGGCGGGTCGGTGATCAGCACGTCACCCTGGCGGGCGCCCAGCAGCCGCGTCCACGTCGCGGGGTGCGTCGAGTCTCCTTGAATGCACCTGCCTGCCATTGGGTTGCGCCCTCGGGGCAGGCCTCGTAGCACAGCCTGCATGAGTGACGTGCTGGTGCGGGCGATGACGAAGGACGACCTCCCTTCAGTGGGGGAGCTCGCGGGCGCGCTGGTGCGGCTGCACCATGAGTGGGATCGGCGCCGCTTCTTCCTCGAGCGCGGCGTCGAGGAGGGCTACCGCTGGTTCTTCTCGCGCGAGCTGGGCAAGCCCGGCGTGGTGTTGCTGGTGGCGGTGATCGACGACGCCATCGCTGGCTACGTGTACGGCAGCCTCGAGCCGCGGGACTGGGCCAGGCTGCTCGACGCCCACGGCGCCATCCACGACGTGTTCGTGGCGCAGGCCCATCGGCGGCGCGGGGTGGCTCAGGCGCTGATGGAGGCCGCGATCGCGGCGCTCGAAGGGCAGGGCGCGCAGTCGGTCGTCCTCTCGTCGGCCATGCCCAACCGTGAGGGGCAGGCGCTGTTCAAGCGCCTGGGGTTTCGCGAGACGATGATCGAGTTCAGCCGCGAGCGCTCGCCCCGCTGACGATCAGCGGTGCTGCGCGGCGACGTCGGCGTGCTTGACGAGGAAGTCTTCGAAGCTGCCGCTGAAGTCGATCACCTCTTTGCCGTTGCGGGGCGCCCAGATGCGGTTGGCGACCTCGCTGATCAGTTGCTGGTCGTGGGTGACGACGATCACCGTGCCCTCGAAGCGCGCCAGCCCCTCGCCGAGCGCCGAGATCGACTCGAGGTCGAGGTGGTTGGTGGGCTCGTCGAGCACGAGCACGTTGTCCTTCTGCATCATCAACTGCGAGAGGAGCGTGCGCACCGTCTCACCGCCCGAGAGCGTGTCGGTGGGCTTCATGCGCTCCTCGCCCGAGAAGAGCATGCGGCCCAGCAGCCCGCCGATCTCTTCGTTCGACATCTTCACGTCCTGGTCGCGCAGCCACTGGTAGACCGTGGTGCCCTTCTTGATCAGGCCGTGGTGGTCCTGCGGCATGTAGCCGACCATCGCGTTGTGGCCCCAGGTGACGGTGCCGCTGTCGGGCTTCTCGGCGCCGGTCAGCATCTTCACCAGCGTCGACTTGCCGACGCCGTTCTTGCCGATGACGGCGATCTTCTCGCCCTTGGTCACCAGCGCGGTGAAGGGCGGAATGACCGTCTTGCCGTCGTAGGCCTTCGAGATGCCCTCGATGGTGACCGTCTGCTTGCCGCTGGCGCTCTTCTGCTCGAACTTGATGAACGGGCGCGCGATGTTGGAGCGCTTGACGTCTTCGACCTTGAGCTTCTCGAGCTGGTTCTTGCGGCTCTGCACCTGGCTGGCGCGCGTGCCGGCCGAGAACCGGGCCACGAAGTCCTGCAGCTGCGAGATCTTCTTCTTCTTCTCGCTGTTCTCCGACTCGATGCGCGACCGCACCTGGGCCTTCTGCCGCACCATGTCGTCGTAGCCGCCGGTGTAGATGATGATCGTCTCGTAATCGATGTCTGCGATGTGCGTGCAGATCGAGTTCAAGAAGTGCCGGTCGTGCGAGATGGTGATCAGCACGCCCTCGTACTCGTGCAGGAAGTTCTCGAGCCAGCGAATCGAGTCGAGGTCGAGGTTGTTGGTCGGCTCGTCGAGCAACAGCCCCTCGGGCTTGCCGAAGAGCGCCTGCGCCAACAGCACGCGCAGCTTGTAGCCGCCGGTGAGGCTCTTGAGCGGCTGCTCGTGGAACGCCTGCTCGATGCCCAGGCCCTCGAGCAGCGCGCCCGCGTCAGACTCGGCGACGTAGCCGTCTTCTTCGGCCACCACGCCCTCGAGCTCGGCGAGCCTGAGCCCGTCGGCGTCGGACAGGTCGGCCTTCTCGAGGAGCTTGTTCTTCTCCTGCATCGCCGCCCACAGCGGCTTGTTGCCCATCATCACCACGTCGAGCACGCGCGTGTCTTCGTAGCGGAAGTGATCTTGCCGGAGGATGCCCAGCTTGCGCGGGCGGTGGATGTCGCCGGTGTCCTGCTCCTCGTCGCCCGCGAGGATCTTCATGAACGTCGTCTTGCCTGCGCCGTTGGGCCCGGTGAGGCCGTACCGCTTGCCCGCCGAGAAGGCGACGTTCACTTCGTCGAAGAGCTTCTTGGGGCCGTACCCCTTGGAGACGTTGATGATGGAGAAGGACGCCATGGCGCCGCCCTCTCGCACGTCTGATGCTGCCTGTCATGCGCGCAGGCGGAGCACCGCCTCCCACTCCTCTCCGGCGCGGCCCTCGAAGCTGTCCTGGGCCCTTTCGAGGCGCTCGAACTCGAACCGGGCAAAGCGCGCGCGCACGTCGGCCTCGGTGGTGTCGAAGGGCGGCCCGCCGGCGCGGCCGTGGTTGTAGAAGAGCCCCAGCACGAGGCCGCCCGGCCTGAGCGCGCCCTCGATGGCGGTGACGTACGCGTCGCGCGTGGCCGGGTCGATGGCGCAGTAGCAGGTGTGCTCGAGCACCGCGTCGAAGGCCCGCGGGTGCGTGTGGTGCAGCGTGAAGACGTCGGCCTCGAGCGGCTCGAACGAGAGCCCGGTCGCGGCGATGCCCTCGTGCATGGCGCGGATCGCCTCGGGGGCGAAGTCGACGGCGGTGACGCGGTAGCCCTGGCGCGCGGCCTCGAGCGCCTCGTGGCCCCTGCCCGCGCCCACCACGGCGACGCGCGCGCCCTGCGGCACCAGGCGCTCCGCCAGCAGGCGCGCAAGCGGCGGCGCGCACTGCCCCTTGTCCCACCGGGTGTCTTGCGAGAGGTACCGTGCGTTCCACCCGGCGGCGCTCGAGGGGTCGATGCTCATGGCCGAACGCTGTAGAACAGCCGGGCCCACTCTTGAAGGAGTCGTCCCCATGAAGAAGATCCTGGTCGCGGTCGATGGCTCCGATGCGTCGGTCAAAGGCGTGAAGGCGGCGCTCGCCCTCGCCGGGCCGCTGGGTGCGTCGCTCACCCTGGTGTCGGTGGTGCCGCCCATCATGTTGCCGGGCGACGCGCCGTGGGCCCCGATGGACGAGATCAACCACGCCGAGCAGCAGCGGGCCCAGCGGGCGCTCACCGAGTCCATCGCCGCGCTCGAGCCCTCGACGGTCAAGATGAGCACGCGCATCCTCCTGGGGCCGATCGCCGAGACCCTCGCCCAGCTGGCCGAGGCCGAGGGGTTCGATCTCGTGGTGGTCGGCAGCACGGGCAAGGGCGCCGTGAAGCGCGTGCTCCTGGGCAGCGTGGCAGATCGGCTGGTGCACACCTGCACCAGGCCGGTGCTGGTCGTTCGATGATCACGAAGGCCGACCCGCGACGAGCGGAGTAGGGTGGCGCGATGAAGACCATTCTGGTGGCGGTTGATGGCTCGGAGCCTTCCCTCAAGGGCGTGCACGCGGCGGTCGAGCTCGGCCGGGGGCTGGGGGCGCGGCTTGAGCTCGTCTACGTGATCCCGCCCGTGCTGCTCCCGCCCGCGACCTACGCCGAGACGATCAAGAAGCTCGAAGAGGGCAACGCGGCGATGGCCCAGGAGGCGCTCGAGAAGGCCCGCGCGATCGTCGCGGGCGCCGGGCTCGAGTGCGATCTGATCACCCTGCACGGCGCGCCCGCCGAGTCGCTCGCCGATCTCGCCCAGGCCGAGCGCGTCTGGGGCGTGGTGATCGGCGCGAAGGGGCACAACGCGCTCGCGCGGGTGCTGCTGGGGAGCACCGCCGACCGCCTGATGCACATCTGCTCCAAGCCGGTGTTGGTCGTTCGGTGAGGCCTCACCACTCCTGAGGGGGCGCGTCGTCGGGCGAGCAACCCGCGAGGTTGAGCAGGAACCGGGGGTGGTACACCGTCCACAGGGTCGACTCGTTCACCGGCCCCAGCGCCTCGAGCACGCGCTCGGCCCACTCGGTCGGAATGGCCCGCTCGCCGAAGACCGCGCCCAGGAGCGCCCCGGTGACGGCGGCGTTGGTGTCGGCGTCGCCGCCCCGGTTCGCGGCGTCCTTGACGCCCACCTCGAACGACGGCGCGTGAAACAGCTCCCAGAACGCGAGGCGGAAGGTCAGGCGCACCTGGGTGGGGTTGAGGAAGAGCGAGAGCTCGGGGCCGTAGAGCTGCGGGTCGAGCTCTTGCGCCGCCTTGAGATCTTCGCGGAGCAGATCGGCCGCGTCTTTGATCTTCTGCACCCAGTCCGACTGCTCGCGCCCCAGCGTCGCCGCCGCGTACGAGAGCTCGGCCTCGGCGACCTTGACCAGCTCCTTGTGCTCGATGCGCTCGCCCTTCGCCATGATCGCCGCGGCGATGACGCCGTTGAGGGTGACCGAGGCGATCTGACACAGCGGCGCGAAGTTGGTCAGCGCGGTGTCGTCGAGCGTGGCGCGCAGCCGCGCGTCGCGATGCTTCGGGAGCTGGAAGAACACCCCCAGCACGCCGGTGCGCGCCAGCGCCATGTTGTCTTTGGGCACCTGGCCGCTCTCGAGCCACACCCGCAAGCCCAGGGTGTCGAGCATGCGCCCGTCTTCGATCTGCGCCGCGGTCGCCTTGAACGTCTCGGGTACGTCGAAGGCCGACGGCATCCACTGGCGATAGGCCCTCGCGGTCTCTTTGAGATCGTACGCGCGCAGCTTGCGCAGCACCGTCGCCAGCGTCACCGCCATCTGCGTGCCCCAGCTCGTCTGGCCTCGCTTGAGCTCGAAGCGCCCGCCGCCCATCGGCTCCATCACCGGGTAGTCGGCGAAGGTTGGAAAGTCGGGCGCGTTGACGTTTCGGAACTCGTTGGGAATGCCGAGCGCCTCGCCGACCGCCAGCCCCAGGAGCGCGCCGCGACTCCGGCTCAGCCGCGTCGCCTCGTCGGCCTCGTTGGGCAGCTGCGACTTCTTCAGCGGCTTCTTGGGAGGCGGCATGCCCTCGGGAACGTAGCCCGAACATGCCGGAATCACGACGGTCGCAACGAGGAAGTCACCTTTCTGCGAGACCATGCGAAACTCACACGCCGCCTCATCCGACAATGTAGGCAAAGGCGCACCCCGACCCTCACGGAGACTCGAACATGAGCATCGACGGCATTCGCAGCTCGCTGAACACGGCCCTTCGCAACAACCGCATCACCCGCGACGAGGTGCGCTCGCTCTTCAAGGCGGCCAGCGACGGCAACGTCATCGACGCCGCAGAGAAGGCCGAGCTTGCCGCGATTCTGCAGACGCACGGCTCGAAGTTCACGGCGGCCGCGAAGTCGGAGTTCACGCGCCTGACTGGCGGCACCAACATTCTCCCGCCGCCGCCTCCCGCGCCGACGAACCAGCCGGTGAAGGTGACGCACGAGGCGACCCGCAAGCCGTGGACGACGACCTACTGGCCCATGGCGGGCAACGGAAACGGCACCGACGGGTCGGCGTCGTCGCACCTCTGGGCGAAGGAGGGCGCGATGGCGAAGTTCGACTCGCTGCTGAAGGCCCGCGGCATGACCGAAGGCGCGCGCGACTTCGAGCTCAAGCCGTCGCTCAACTGGCTCGTCAACAAGGAAGCCGGCCACTACATCCCCAACTCGAACCTGTCCGAGAAGGACGCCGAGCGCACCACGGGCGTCGACTTCAACAACAACGGCAAGATCGATGCAGACGTCGCGTGGGACTTCATCGACTCGAAGGGCCAGTTCGGCAAAGACGGCAAGACCGACGGCTCGATGAGCGTCGGCTGGTGGGGCAGCTGCGACAAGGTCGCGCGCGCCGGCATTCTCTTCGAGGAGCCCAAGAAGGACGTGGTGCTCAACGGCGTCACCTTCACCACCCAGGACATCAAGGGCCTGCTGACGGTGATCGCCGACAGCCAGGGGGGCGGCTCTGACTTCGTCGGCAACCGCTACGACGCCAACGCCGACATCATCGCGCTCAAGAACGGCCAGCAGCTCAAGGGCACCGTCCTCACCGAGCTCGACTTCGGCACCAAGCGCCAGCAGGACTGGCAGGTCAACAGCGCCAACATGCCCGACGAGGTGAAGGTGCGCCTGCTCGACGGCACCGAGAAGACGTACAAGAAGAGCGAGCTCTCGTTCGTCGCCCGCGAGGACAAGCGCGACGACCCCGTCCTCATCCACGAGACCATCGAGGCGTGGCTGAAGTCGGGCCGCCCCGCCGTCATGGACAAGGACTCGGGCGACCACGTGTGGAACTACAACTTCTACAAGGCCGAAGACACCCTCTACAAAGACGGCCTCAAGCCCTCGTGGGGCAACGATGAGCTGCTCAAGAAGGGCTACAACGGCCCGGCCGGCGACGGGAAGATCACCTGGGTCGAGCGCAACGTGTCGCTCGGCGGCGGGGGCGGCACCGAGCGCTACCGCTACTGGCTCGAAGAGAAGAACGGCAAGTTCGTCAACGGCGGCTGGGACACCAACAGCCCCAACCCCGACTTCCTCTGGCGCCCGCAGACCGACGCCGCCTTCACCGGGAAGAACGACCGCAACCCGTTCGTCGATCCCAAGCTGGTGAAGGAGATCTACGAGGCGTCGATTCGCTGAAAGCGCCTGACCGCTGAGCCATGAACGGAGGGCCGGCTCGCTGTCTGAGTCGGCCTTTCGTCGTTTCGGCCAGCCCGATGAGACTGGAAGCGGGGTGGGGCGTGTGGAATGCACCGGCCAACCCGTGCGCCCTCTCGGAAGACGCCCCTGGTTGCTCGTCGCGCTCCTCGCGTGGGTGCCCGGCGCAGCCCGGTCGCAGCCGCGCCCCGAGGCGGCGGGGCAGCGGGTCGAGCCTCAGCCGCGTGAGGCCGCGCTCGACGCCGGAGCGCCCCCGGCCGCGACCGCCCCTGCGGAAGATCGCTCCACGGCGACGATCGCAGACGGCCGCCTGCCCGCTCGCGCCGCGGAGCCCGCTCCTGCTGCTCCACTCGCCAGAGCGCCGTGGCGGGCCTTCGAAGCCGTGCACGCGCCCCAGTGGCTTCGCTTCGGTCTCTCTCACCGCGCCCGCTTCGAGCACCTCGAGAACGACTTCCGCGCGAGCACCCCCGGCAGCGTCTCGGCGCTGTCCCTGCGCACGCTGGTCACCGGAGAGCTCCGCTTCGCGCCCGTCGTCGTCAGCGCCGAGCTGCAGGACTCGCGCGCCTTTGCGACCACCAGCGCCCCGCTGACGACGTCGCTCATCAACCCGCTCGAGCTGCTCCAGGCCACCGTCGGGCTTCGCGCCCAGGGCCTCTTCATCGCCGGCGACGAGGCGTCGCTCACGCTCGGCCGCCAGACGCTCGACGTGGGGAGCCGCCGCCTGGTGGCGCGCAACGAGTACCGGAACACCATCAACGGCTTCACCGGCCTCGACGCCCAGTGGGCCAGCCCCGCCCGCCACGTGCTGCGCGCCTTCGCGGTGCTGCCGGTGGTGCGCGCCCCCTCGACGATCGAAGGCCTCGCGGTGAACGCCATCGAGTTCGATCGCGAGAACACCGACGCGCTGCTGTGGGGCGCGTTCTACGGTGCGGCCCCGTGGCGGAGCCGGGTTCAGCTCGAGCTGCTGCTGCTGGGGCTGCACGAGCGTGACAGCGCGCGCGTCCAGACGGGCAACCGCAGCCTGATCACGCCCGCGCTCCGGGTGCTGCGGCCGCCGGCGCCGGGGGCGCTCGACTTCCAGCTCGAGCTGATGGGGCAGGTGGGCAGCTCACGCGCCACCGCCGCGATCGCCGACACCACCGACCTGTGGCACCGGGCCGCCTCGGTGCACGCCTCGGCCGGCTTCCTCTTCGACGTCGCGTGGCGGCCGCGGGTGGCGCTGCAGTTCGACGGCGCCACCGGCGACGCTGACCCCGGCGACACCGTGAACGGGCGCTTCGACCCGCTCTTCGGGGCGCGCCGCTTCGACTTCGGGCCCACCGGCCTCTTCGGCGCCCTCGCGCGCAGCAACCTCAACGCGCCGGGGCTTCGCCTGGAGTGCGCTCCGCAGCAGACGCTCGACGTGCTCGCCGAGGCGCGCCTGGTGTGGCTGGCCTCGGCGCGCGACGCGTGGACGACCGCCGGCCTTCGCGACCCGTGGGGCGCGTCGGGCACCTTCGTGGGCGAGCAGCTGGAGGCCCGCGTGCGGTGGACCCCCTTCCCCAGGAACCTGGTGTTCGAGGTCGGCGGGGCTGCCTTCCTCCGCGGGGCCTTCGCGCTGAACGCGCCGGGCGGGCGCGCCGCGCCGACGCTCTACCTGATGACGCAGGTGACCGGCACGCTGTAGCCGAGCCGCTCCCCGGGCGGACGCCGGGCGGCGGGGCCCTCGCTCACGCGATGATCTCTTCGCTCTCGGGCTTCCGGCCGTGCCACCGCCGCAGCGACACCCGGGGCGGCCCATCGCCCCACTCGATGAAGGCGTAGTGCAGCTCGAGGCGCTGGCCGAGCCGCCCCAGGCCGAGATCGACCATCGGAATCCACGTGCCGGTGTTCACGTAGACGCGCCCGTTGTCGAAGGTGCGCAGCATGGGCACGTGGGTGTGGCCCATCACCACCGCGTGCAGGCTCGGGTCGGCCTTCATCATCTTCTCGGCGTAGCGATCGAGGTGCTCGAAGAAGCCGACGTCTTTGCGCAGAAAGCGGCCCAGCTTCTCGAACGGGCGCTTCTGCCACCAGGCCGGGTTGAAGCGCGCCTGCACCAGCGCCGCGACGCTGATGCCCACCATCTTGGTGGTGAAGCGCGGGTCGAAGAGCATGCCGCCGACGAAGAGGGGCCAGAAGGGGTGCACCTTGTCGAGGTACGGGCGCTCGCGCACCAGCTCGTTGACCACGTGCAAGATGAACAGGCTGCCCCAGGGCAGGTTCAGAATGGGCTCGCGGCCCGCGCGCGGCAGCGTGCGCCGCTGCCAGTCCATCGCGTGAATCGCCTCGAACTGGTGCCCGTGGTGAAACTGCACGCCGTCGAGCGTGAAGAAGGGCTCGGCGCCGGCGAAGTGCAGCCGCGGGTGCTCGTCTTCCCCGGTGACGGCGCGGCAGAACAGGCGCTGCACCCCGGGGAAGTGGAACTCCATGTCGTGGTTGCCGGGCTGGAAGGTGATCTCGGCGCTGGGGTTCTCGAGGAACCGCGTCAGCGCGGCGAAGACCTCGGGGTGGCCCTTGATGCAGCGGTAGAGCTTGATCTTCGCCAGCCGCTCCGAGATCGCGTCGGGGAAGCTGCCCATGATCGGCACCTTCAGCAGATCGAAGATGTCGCCGTTGAGCACCAGGTGCACCGGCTGCTCGCCGTACTCACCCGTCGAGTAGCGCAGCAGCAGCTGGCCGAGGCGTTCGTCCTCCTTGAAGTCGTCGTAGATGTTGATGCGCCCGCGCTTGTGCCCCGTGCCGAGGTGGAGGTCCGAGATCACGAGGCCGAAGCGGCGCATGCCGCCAGTCTGCCACGGCGTGCGCAGGCCGGCAGGTTCTGGGCCGCCGTCGGCCGGCGCCCGAGGACGTTGGAGATCGCCGACGCGTCCGGTACAAGGCGCGCATGACCGAAATCGTTCACGTCAAGGCGCGGGAGATTCTCGATTCACGCGGTAACCCCACCGTCGAGGCCGAGGTCACCCTCGACTCCGGCGTCTTCGGGCGCGCGGCGGTGCCGTCGGGCGCCAGCACCGGCGAGCACGAAGCCAACGAGCTGCGCGACGACGACAAGCGCCGCTACCTCGGCAAGGGCGTCACGAAGGCCGTCGCGAACGTGAGCGACAAGATCGCCCCCGCCGTGCTCGGCCTCGACGCCACCGATCAGTTCGCGGTGGACAAGGCCATGCTCGACCTCGACGGCACGCCCAACAAGGCGAAGCTCGGCGCGAACTCGATCCTCGCCGTCTCGATGGCGACGGCGCGCGCAGCGGCCACCGCGGTCGGCCTGCCGCTGTACCGCTACGTCGGCGGGGTTCAGGCCCGCACCTTGCCGGTGCCGATGATGAACATCTTGAACGGCGGCGCCCACGCCGACACCCGCGTCGACGTGCAGGAGTTCATGGTGCTCCCCTGGGGCGCGACGAGCTTCGCCGAGGGCCTCCGCTGGGGCGCCGAGATCTTCCACGCGCTCAAGAAGATCCTCAAAGGCAAGAAGCTCGCGACGGGCGTGGGCGACGAGGGCGGCTACGCGCCCGACCTGCCGGCCAACGAAGAGGCGCTCAAGCTGATCATGGAGGCCATCTCGGCCGCGGGCTTCAAGGCCGGCGAGCAGATCGCGCTCTGCCTCGACGTCGCCGCCTCGGAGTTCTTCGACAAGGACTCGAAGACCTACAAGCTCAAGGGCGAGGGCAAGGCCTACGACTCGTCGGCGCTGGTCGGCTGGTACAGCGAGCTGGTCGGCAAGTACCCGATCGTCTCGATCGAAGACGGCTTCGCCGAAGACGACTGGGACGGCTGGAAGAAGTGCACCGACGCGATGGGCAAGAAGGTGCAGCTGGTCGGCGACGATCTCTTCGTCACCAACGTCGCCAGGCTCGAGCGCGGCATCAAGGCGGGCGTGGCCAACTCGATCCTGGTGAAGGTGAACCAGATCGGCACCCTCACCGAGACGATGGAGGCGGTGCGCATGGCCCACCGCGCCGGCATGACGTCGGTGATGAGCCACCGCTCCGGCGAGACCGAAGACACCACCATCGCCGACCTCGCCGTCGCGCTCGACTGCGGGCTGATCAAGACGGGCTCGGCCAGCCGCTCCGATCGCGTCGCGAAGTACAACCAGCTGCTGCGCATCGAAGAGGAGCTCGGCGCCGGCGCGCGCTACGCCGGGCGCGGGGCGATCAAGGTCGGCTCGTGACGGCTCCCCGCATCCTCGTCTCGAACGACGACGGCATTCACGCCGCGGGGCTCAAGGCGCTGGTCGAGGCGATGGAGCCGCTGGGCGAGGTCTGGGTCGTCGCGCCGCAGCACGAGCAGAGCGCCACGTCCCACTCGCTGTCGCTCCACGACCCCCTGCGCATTCAGCAGGTGGCCGAGCGGCAGTACGCGATCGACGGCACCCCCGCCGACTGCGTGTACGTCGCGCTCAACCACCTGATGAAGGCGGGCCGGCCGACGCTGGTGGTCTCGGGCATCAACCACGGCCCCAACCTCGCCGACGACGTCGTCTACTCGGGCACGGTGGCCGCCGCGATGGAGGCCGCGATCCTCGGCGTACCCGCGGTGGCCTTCAGCCTGGTGACGCGCCGGAACTTCGTCTTCGAGCACGCCGCCGAGTTCGCCCAGGCGCTGGTGAAGACGCTGCTGACGAAGGCGCTCCCGCCCCGGCTGCTCCTCAACGTCAACATGCCCGCCTACGGGAAGATCGCCGGCTACCAGGTGACGAAGGCCGGCCGCCACAGCTACGGCGCCGACGTCATCGAGAAGGAAGACCCGCGCGGCCGCAAGTACTACTGGATCGGCGGCACCGGCTACGAGCACATCAAGGCGCCCGGCACCGACGTCACCGTGGTGCACGACGAGCACCTGGCGTCGGTGACGCCGCTGATGATCGATCTGACGCACCACGAGCAGCTCGAGCTGGTGCGGAGCTGGGCGATCGACGGCGTCGAGCAGAAGCGCTGACAGGCGCGTCACCACGACGCCTCCGCTGCGGCCGGCGCGCTGGGCCTGGGCCCTGAGCTGACGCCTGGCGAACCTTCACGCGCGCGGCACGACGCGCACCTCGAGGCCCCGGCGGGGGCCCGCGACGAAGCCCGCGCGCAGGTCGACCCGGGCCCGCCGCAGCACGCCCGCGAGCAAGGCGATCGCCTCGAGCTCGAAGTCCGTTCGGCGGTGGTCGCCGGCGAAGCGCGCGGGGTCGAACGCCTGCGCGTGTCGCCAGGCCTGATGCGGCACCGCGAACCCCTCGACCGGGTGCAGCCGCGCCGCCTCTTTGACGACCTGGCCGAGGTACTCGAGCGCCTCCACCGGCGCGTCGCCGCCGACGCGCGCCAGCTCTGCCTCGGCCTTCAGGCGCGCCTGCGGGTGTCGCGACAGGCGCTCCAGCGCCTGGCGCACCACGACGTCCTTCCCGGCGCTCAGGCGGGCCCGCAGCCGACCGCGCGGCTCGCCCGTCTGGAGCGCGACCTGCAGCGCGACGAGGTCGAGCTGCAGCGCTCCGAGCTGGCGGGCCCCGGCGGCGCCCCGGCGCACCCGGCCCAGCGCGACCTCCGCGCGCACGAGCAGGCCCGGCTCGACCACGGCGCCGGCCAGCGCGAGCTCGACGGTCGCCCGCTCGAGGGCGGGCGACCGTCGAGCTGTCTCTTATACACATCT
>JACSRE010000331.1 GCA_014879945.1 Myxococcus sp. | reverse complement strand
GCGCCGCCTCCCCGTCGTGGCGCTCACCGACGCGCCCCGCAACCCCGCCGAGCAGCGCGTGCGCCGGCTGGGCTTCGACGTGCTGCTGACCTCGATGTACACGATGCCAGGCTTCACCTTCCCCGCCGGGCCCGACGGAGAGGCGCTGGTCGCTCCCGACATTCAGCTGAAGCAGGAGAAGGGCGCGTACAAGCCCGCCTGCCCCGTCGTCGAGCTGCCGCGCGACCACGAGAAGCCGAACGCCGCGGGCCTGCGCAAGATCCTCTCCACCTACGGCATGCGCCCCGAAGAGGTGCTGGTGGTGGGCGACTCGGTGAAGAAGGACATCGCCATCGCCAGGGAGCTCGGCTGTCACGACGCCTGGGCCGAGTACGGCACCTACGTGCCCGGCGAGTACCGCGAGCGCCTCGACATCGTCTCGTCGAACGCCATCACCCGCCGCCACGTCGCCTCGGTGTTCGAGCAGGGCGTGCAGCTGGTGAAGCCGACCCGGAGCCTCTCGAACTACGCGCAGCTGCTCGACATCATCGACGAGCTGTCGAAGCCCGGAGCGTGACGCGCGATGGCGAACCGACGCCAGGCGCCGTCGATGCTGAACCTGCGCTGGCTCGCCATCGCCGCGTTGGTGCTGGGCGCTGGCGTCGCGGGGCTGTGGCTGTCGAGCTCGCCGCCGCCCTCGCCCGCGCTGCCCCGGCTGCTGGTGCCTGACGCGGGCCGCTTCGCGCTGTCGGCGCCGCGGTCGACCTTCACCGTCGGCGGAGCGCCCTTCCCCTCTGCCATCGTCACGCCCACCATCGGCCGCGCGTGCGTGACCGGGAAGGTCGTCGACGCGGCGACGGGCGCGGGGCTGCCGGGCGCGCAGGTGACGCTGACGACCTTCGCGGGCTCGGTGATGGCGACGACCGACGCCAGCGGTCGCTTCGAGCACCGGGGCCTCACCGAGGGCGTCGTCTCCATCGGCGCGGTGACGGCCGACGGCTACTTCGCGCTGCGGGCCGGGCGCGGGCGCGCGCCGCTCGAGTTCAGGCTCGTCGAGGGGCTCTGCGTCGCCGACCTGTCGCTCTCGTTGGCGCCGCGGGTCGAGTACCAGGGTGAGGTCATCGGGCCGAGCGGCGAGGCGGTGCCGGGCGCGCGCGTGACGGTGGCGACGGAGCGTGAGGCTCCAGCGGCGCCGCTCCCGACCGACGCGCACGGGCGCTTCCGGTTCCACGCGGCCGATGGAGCCCTCGTCGCCGCCACGCACCCCGACTTCGCGCCCGGCGTCGCGGTGGTGGACTTCCGGGTGACGACGACGAGACGGCTGACGGTGGCGCTGGGCCCCAGGCTGAACGACGCGGGCGCGACGTTGGTCTCGCTGCGAGGCGTAGTGGTGGATGAAGCCGACGCGGGCGTCACGGCCGCGCTGGTGCACGTCGCGCGCGCGTTCTCGACGAAGTCCGGGCGCTGGGAGCGCCTCGAGGCCACCGTCGAGACGACGGCCGAGGGCGCCTTCACCGTCGAGGTCGAAGCGCCCGGACCGTGGCTGGTGGGCGCGTACGCGAGCGGCCAGGCGTCGACAGTGCAAGAGACGTCTGGCGAGCCCGTGGTGCTGCGGCTGTCACGAGGCGCCACCCTCACCGGCGCCGTGTCCGACGACGAAGGCCGCGCCGTCACCGCGTTCTCGGTGCTCCTCGCGCGCCCACGCGGCCCGCTGGAGCGTGAGCCCCTCGAGCCGCGCCACGTCGTCGACGTCGAGGGCCGCTTCACGGTGAGCGCGCTGCCTCCGGGCGCGCTCGAGGTGGTGGTCGTCGCCCCGGGCCTGGCCCCGTCGAAGCCGGTGGGCGTCGAGCTGGAGGCGGGGAGCTCGCGCCACGTCGACGTTCACCTCGGCCGCGGCGCGCAGCTGTCGGGCACCGTCGTCGACCGCGCGAGCCAGCGGCCCCTCGAGGGCGCGCGCGTCTCGCTCGAGCAGCGCGGTGACGACCCCACGCTGGCCCAGCCGCTCGCGCGCACCGATGAGCGTGGCGGCTTCACCCTGCAGGGGCTGCCCCCGGGCCGACACTCGCTCTTCGTCGTCGCGGCGGCGCACGACGCGCGGCTCCTCTCGGTCGACCTCAACGTCAACGCCGCCGCCGGGCCGCTGCTCATCGACCTCGCGCCGGTGGCCGACGGCGGGACGCCGCAGCTCGAGTTGATCGGCATCGGGGCGGTGCTGAAGGCGGTGGGCGACGGGCTCGTCATCGAGCGCACCCTCGAAGGCGGTGGCGCCGCCGAGGCGGGGCTGGTCGCCGGGGACGTGGTGCTGCGCGTCGATGGGTTGCCGACGGCGACGCTCGGGTTCGCGGGCGCCATCGAGCGCATTCGCGGCACCCAGGACACGACCGTCGCGCTCGAGGTGCGACGGGCCTCGGGCGCGGTGGAGGTCGTCGCGACGCCGAGACGCCGCGTCGCCCGGTGACGTGCCCGTTCGACGGCGCTACCTGGTGCGACGAAACAGGTAGGCCACGGCCGACTTCGTGTAGGCGACGCCCCGCCCGCGCTCGCGCAGGCTCGCTTCGGTGCGCGTCATCGGCTTCTTCGGCTCGAAGGAGGCCTCGAGCCCGTCTTCCTCGACCCGGAGGCGGTCGCCGCGGCCGCGCACCACGCCGATGAGCGAGTAGTCGGGGTCGATCGAGGCAAGCCCCGCGTCGCCGTGGCTGTCGTTCGCCGCGAGCACGCCGCCCACCTTCAGGAAGCGCTTGCAGGGCTGCGAGATGAACCCAGCGTAGAGCGAGAGGAGCAGGTCGAAGGAGCCTTCGGGCTCGTCGAAGTCGGCCTCGTAGCTGGCGCTGTGGAAGGTGAGCTTCGGCTTCTGGCGATACGCCTTGTTCCGGGCGACCAGCGCCACCACGTCGTCCATCGAAGCGAAGAACCGCTTCGCAGTGCGGTCCGTGTCCACGTACACGACCGAGGGGAAGACGAAGGACGCGGTCACGTGAAGGAAGCTGCCCGGGTAAAGGACCCGCCTGGGCGTGCACCAGCGCGCGAGCGCGTCGAACAGCCCACGCCGCGCACGGTCACCTCCATAGTGCTTCTCGTAGAGCGCTTCGGCCGCTGACGGTGCCATGGCCCCGCCACTCATCGCCTGAGCGCAGATCGTCTGCAACGGCGCCGGCCGGCGAACAACCTCTGACGGGGGATGTGCCCTGTGGCGCTGTCTGGATGTGGACCCATGAACCCTGCCGGCGACGCCGGCGGCTCGGCGCTCCCGGGCGGCCCAATTCTCGGAGGCGGCTCGGCGCAGGGCGGCGGCTCGGCACAGGCCGGCGGCTCCGCTGGCCAGCCTGACGCAGGGGCGCTCGGAGTGGCATCACGGTCGAGGGCACGGTCATCACCGAACGTGGCGTGCTCGTGTCGAGCGCGACTGTCGCGATTCCCGGCGCTCGAGAAGGCCTCGGGGCCCTGACTCGCGAAGCCGTCTCGTCCCCGGGGCCCGTCAGGTAGCCTGCGCGCGTGGTCGATGACACGTCGGTTCGCATTCGCCTCGAGGGACGCGTCGAGCTGCTCGACGCCACGCGCCTGCGCTACCGCGCCCTGGTGAACGCCCTCAAGAGCTGGCGGTGGAAGGCCAGGCTGCGGGCGAACGCCGCCCTCGTGCAGGAGGTCGCCAGGACCCAGGACGCCATCGACGAAGCGCTCGACTCCGTCGCCAGGCGCGCGGTCCTCGAGGGGTGGACCGACTCCCTCTCCGTGCTGCAGTGCCGGGCCCAGGTGGTGGCCCTGCGAGGCGAGCTGCTCGCGTTGGTGTCGCGCCGCCTCGCCCAACCGCTCGACCCGAAGGCGCTGCGCCCCGGCATCGAGGCCCTCGAGACCCAGGTGCTGACCGCGCCGCGCCTGGTGCTGCCCGGCCAGCGGTGGTCCACCGCCCTCGAGGTGTTGCCGCACAACGTGCCTGAGCTGCAGCGCGCGGTGTGGTTCGGCCGGCGCGCGGCACGCCTCTTCGGTCGCCCTGCTGACGGCCCGGCGCGCCTGCCCATGTCGCTCGACGAGCTCGACGAGTTCCTCGAGGGGTGGAGCGACGGCGTGGCCTCGCTCGACGCCGTCTGGCAGCGGCTGGTGCGCATCGACTCGACCGGCGCCATGGTGCGCTACCTGCGAAAACGCGCCCGCCGCACGCCCGCCCCACGGCCGGAGTCGGGGCCCGAGCTGCTCCTCTACGCCGAGTTCTGGCGCTCCTTCGCCCTCGCCCGCATGGACCACGTCCTCAACGAGCGCCTCTCGCCCATCGCGTGGACCGAGGCCGAGCGCTTCCCCTTGCTCCGCTGGCTGTGGCACCGCGAGCACAACCTGCCCAGCCGGCCCGGCGTCGGCGGCGAGCCACGCGAGGCGCTCTTCGAGCTCGCGGCGGCGCTCACCGAGCTGCCGAAGAAGAGCGAGCGCGCGCCCCTGGTGCTGGGCGGCCTCATCCCCGTCGCGCGCCTCGCAGACCGCCTGCTCGGGGGCGAAGACTGGCGGCGCCTGCACGCCGAGCTGCGGTTGCTCGTGCGCGTGGTGTCGCAACGCACCGGCCGGCCCCCGCCGCTGCAAGACACGCTCGAGGAGCTCGTGCGTGCCCTGCGCGACGCGGGCTGATCAATCGACCCAGTAGACGCCCTCGGGCTGCGAGGCCTCGGTGTTGCCGAAGGTGCGCCGCCAGCCCCGGAGGAAGAGCGTCGCGTGGTCGGGGTGCTTGACGTGGCCGCGCACGTAGATGCGCTCCTTGATGACCAGCACCTCGTCGGCCTCATGTGGCCGGCCAACCCGTCGCAGCTGCGCCGCCTGCGCGATGCCGACGTGGCGCTTGATGAGGTGGCTCGAGCGCTCGGCCAGGGCCTCGACCTCCAGCAGCTCCTCGGGCGTGGGGTGGAGGAAGAACCACTCCCCCTGGCGAACGGTCTTGCCGGCGACCCGGCGCTCCGCCTGGCGCACGTCGTCGCCCTTGAGCGCCACGTGCGCGGCCCAGACGGTCGGCGCGGCGTGCGGGAGCTGGGCGATGAACAAGTGCTGCTCGTCCATGCCGGCGAGGAAGTGGCGCTTGCGGTCGTTGGTGAACTGCTCGAACACCCGCGCCCACCTCGTCTCGCGCACCAGCCGGGCGTCGCGCGGGGTGGGCGCGTGGCGGGTGAGCTCGAACTCGAAGCGCCGACGCGGCTCGTGCACCATCACGATGAGCTGCTGGCGCGCCTTGTCGAGGGTGGTGACGAGCACCCGGTTGTCAGCGGCGCCCGGCCACAGCCGAAACGACTCTTCACGCGCGCCACGAGGGCGACGGGTGATGTCGAGCTGAACGATGTCCTGGCCCTGGCCGCGGCCCCCGAAGAGCGGGCGCTCCAGCACCTGCAAGGGCAGGCCGGCCTGGGCGAAGCGGGTGACGAGGGAGGTCGACATGGCCTGCACGCCGACGACCGCCCGCGCGCTGGCCTGACGTCAGAGGTCCCAGTCGCGACCGTGCTTGCTGCAGCGCTTGCGGGCCAGCTCCCTCGCCGCGGCGGGGAAGTCGCTGAGCTGCCGGGCGTAGATGTTGGCGTTGCTCAGGTCTCCGCGCTGGCAGGCCACCTCGATCATCACGATGAAGAAGTCGCGCTGGCCTTCTGGTGACACGAGCCGCGACCGCAGAGGACCGCGGCGGGCCCACACGTCGTCCCACTCCCCGGCCTTCAGCTGGCTCTCGAGCGCCTTCAGCTCGCGGGCGTCAGCCCCAGTGGGTGGGATGAGCGCTTTCGGCGCGGGCCTTCCCGTCGAGGCGGCCGCGACCACCACGCCGGCGTCCGCTTCGGCGCCGGCGTCGGCCTCGGCGACCAGCGCGGCCCCGGCGTCGACGATGACCACCACCGGCGCGACGCTGGGCGCGCCCGCGTCGGCTCCAACGGTGCTCGCTCCGGCGTCGAGCTTCGTCGCGATGACGAAGGTACCGACGCCGATGCCCAGCACCAGCAGCAGCCCGCCGGCCAGGGTCAGGGGCGACCGCCGCGCTGGGGGCGGCGCCAGGGCAGGCGCGGCAGCTGGCTGCGCGGGCGCGGCAGAGGCCTGGGCTGGCTTCGAGGCGACGGCGCTGGGGTTCGGCGTCGCCAGCAGCGGCGCCTTCGAGACGATGTTCGACGGCGGCGCGACGGTGGCCTCGGCCATCATCTCTTCGTCCACCTTCGCGCCCGGCGTCAGCACGCCCGCGGGGGTCGGCTGCTGCCCACCCGCCACCGAGGTGGCGCCGGCGCTCGACAGCACCTGGCCCGTCAGCTCGAGCACGAAGGCCGCGACGTTGACGGTGCGGTTGGCGCGGTCCTTCTGCAGCGCGTGCTCGACCGCGTTGGCCATCGGCGCCGGCACGTTGGGCGCCAGGCTCAGCAGCGGCACGTGCGGCTCGTAGGCGATGCGGAACACCACCTTGGCGATGTTGTCGGCCTCGAACGGCGCCTTGCCGGTGAGGCACTCGTAGACGATGGAGCCCAGCGAGAAGACGTCGCTCTGCGGGGTGACGTCGCGGTTGTGGCCGAGCGCCTGCTCCGGCGACATGTAGAGCGGCGTGCCCATGAGGACCGAGTCGGTCGTCTGCATGGTGCCGCTGTCCGAGAGCTTCGAGATGCCGAAGTCGAGCACCTTCGCCTGGTCGCCCAGGCCCGTGGGCACCAGGAAGATGTTCTCGGGCTTGAGGTCGCGGTGCACCACGCCGGCCGCGTGCGCGGCGTGGAGCGCGCTGCCGACCTGCCGCATCACCATCGAGGCCTCGTCGGGCGACATCGGCCCACGCTTGAGGCGCGCGGCCAGGCTCTCGCCCTTGAGCAGCTCCATCACGATGAAGGGCTGCCCCGACGGCAGGCTGTTGAAGTCGAGCACCTGCACGATGTTGGGGTGCTCGAGCCGCACCGCGATCTCGGCCTCGCGGCGAAAGCGCGCCAGCGCCTCGGCCGGGAGCTCGCCCTGGGTGTGCAGCACCTTGATGGCGACCTGCTTGCCCGAGAGCCGTTGGTGGCGGCCCAGCCACACCTCGCCCATGCCGCCGCGACCGAGCAGCCGCTCCACCTCGAAGGTGCCCGCCACCACCATTCCCGGGCTCAGCGCGTCGGCCATGATCGGCGCCACCTTACAGCGCGGCGCCGCAGGGTCGAGCGCGACGAAGGCGCCCGCCCTCGAGGTCCGACGAAATTCGCTGCACGGCCCGCCGTCTGACGGCATCCACCCCTCGACACGCTCCCACCAGCTCTTTGGAGTACAACGCGCCCATGCACGCCCTCACGCTCTCCCTCGCCCTCCTCGCGCAGATCGGCCCCGACAAGGTCATCGAGCTCGGCGACGCCAAAGACGCCATGGCCGCGGTCACCGACGGCAAGGGCCACTACATCCTCTACAACGCCAAGGAGCCGCTCCACGGGCCGACCTTCTACGGCGACGGAAAGACGTTTCACCTGGTGCGCACCATCGGCGGCGGCGCCTCAGGCACCGAGTCGTTCGGCCTCACCTTCTGGGACCCGCGCGTCTACCGGCCCACCAACACCTACGCGTCGTTCAACATGAAGGACGAGGGCCGACAGTTCGAGGTCAGCTGCGCCGACCTCACCACCAAGCTGACGAAGGTGCCGAAAGACGAGGTGGCGAAGATGCTCGGCTCGGCGGCGCTCCGCGGCGCGAAGTGGACGCGCAGGCCCTCGCTCCTCTTCCGCGACGACACCGGCTCGTACTACCTGGTCGATCGCCTCCGCGCCGATGACGACTACGACCGCCGCGACTGGCGCGTCTATGTGGGCCCGCGCGGCAAGATGAAGCTCGCGGCGCTCAAGGACGTGGTCGATGACGAGCAGGGTCAGATCTTCGCGACCAAAGACGGCTCGCTCCGCCTGGTGTCGAGCACCGGCGAGACCAAGTGGGTCAAGGGCAAGACCGAGCTCAAGCTCACCACCGTCGAGCTCGACAGCTTCCGCAACGCGCGCATGGTGTACGTCGAGCTCGGGCCCTACTCGGGCGAGCGGCTGGGCACGCCGTGTGACGACCTGATGTAGCGGCCCGCGACGAGCTGAAAGGACGACCTGGGCGACAGCGCCCCTTCTGGTGGCGATGAGCGGGGCGTCGCCGGGCGAGCGTTCGGGTGCTGACGGCCCCCGCGGCCTCGACGAGGCTGTCGCGCGGTGACGACCCGCGCGCTGGCCCTCCTCCTCCCGCTCCTGCTGATGGGGTGCTTCGCCGAACTCACCGCCGGTCCCGGAATCGTCAGCGGCGGCGCGGGAGGGGTGAGCTTCTCGGTCGGCGCTTCCATCGGCGTGCACTACGACGTCGCGAGCGCCGTGAAGGTCGGCGTGGGCGGTGAGCTGCGCGCCAACAAGGCCACCGCACATCGCGAGACCTTCGTGCAGAACCACCGCGGGCTCACGCTCCTCACCGACACCGTGCTTGCGGGGAGCTACGAGCGCTCGGGCGGCTCCTGGCAGACCCTTCGGCTGCGTGTCGGCGGCGGCTGGGCACCGTCGACGACGTTGTCGCTCACGCCCGAGCTGACCGGTGCGACTCACCACCCACCGCTCATCGCGCCTCCGGGAACCGACCCATCGACTGCGACAGAGTCGGAGCTCGTCGAGCAGCCCCACACGACCTGGAGCGGCATCGCCGGCCTCTCGTACGACGTCAACGAGGGCGTCGTGGGCTACAGCTTCGGCGTCGAGGCCCGCGCCGACTGGATTCCCAGCCGGTGGATGGGAGACACCCTCATCATCACGCCGCAGGCACGAGCCACCTTCTACGTCAGCGCTGACGGCCTGAGCAAGACCA
>JACSRE010000084.1 GCA_014879945.1 Myxococcus sp. | reverse complement strand
CCGGAGACCGTGCAGGTTATGGGCCACGCGCGCCATGAACGTCTTCACCACCGACGCGTTCCTCGAGACGGCCGCTGCCCTCTTCTTCCCGGGCCGCCCGCGCGCCCTCGAGGTCCTTCGAATCGATGGGAAGCTGCTCAAGGTGTTGGTGGTCGATGGGCGGGTCATCGAGCGCATGCCGTTCTACGACTTCCCCCAGCCGCTCGAGGCCTGGCACGGCCCCGTTCGGGAGCACTGGTACTTTCCGAGGACGGTGCAGCGCACGACGTCGGTGTCCGAGCGCACGCCGGAGCCACCGGGCACGCAGCCCTCGCCGTACGTCGACTGGACGCAGTTCGCCGACGAGGCGGGCTTCCAGGCGCACGTCGCGGCGGCGGCGCAGGTGAAGAGCAACGACACCTCCCGGCAGCGGCGACGGCTGGAGCGCGACCTGGGCCCGCTGACCTTCCTCTGGCACGACGAGCGCCCCGAGGTGTTCGACGCGTGCGTGCGGTGGAAGTCGGCGCAGTACGTCGCGACAGGCGTCGGCGACATGTTCGCGGCACCGGCGAACGTCGAGCTGTTCCGTCGGCTGGCGGCGCTCGGGGTGGTGAAGGTGGCGAGCCTGTCGGCCGGCGAGACGCTGCTGGCGGTGCACTTCGGCAGCCACACCGACCGGCGCTTCACCTGGTGGATTCCGGCCTACGACGGGGCCTACGCGAAGTACTCGCCGGGCCGGCTGTTGCTCGAGCTGTTGCTGCAGCAGTCGCAGGCCCAGGGCGACCTCGAGTTCGACTTCCTCATCGGCGACGAGAAGTACAAGTTCATGTTCGCCACGCACAACCGGGTGATTGGGCCGGTGGGCGCGCCGCCGGTGTCGTTGCTGCTCGGGTCGCTGGCGAAGCGGCAGGCGAAGGCGGTGCTCGAGCGGTACCCGAAGGCGATGGCGATGGCGCGCGACCTCAAGCGCCGGCTGGGCCGCTGAGTCCATCGCTCGGCGCCGTTGCCCGTAGCGCGTGCGCGCTGCGCGCTCACTGATGTCGCCGCTGAGCCCCCAAAGCAGCAGGAGGCTCAGCCGACCGAGCTCGGGTGCTCGCAGCCTGCTCGACGAGCGCAGCGCGCCCCTCAGAACCGCAGGCCGGCGTTCCACGTCAACGTGATGCCTGACAACGGCAGGCTGCCGACGTTCACGCGCCCGCGCGCGCCGAGCGGGTCGGCCTGCGGGCCCACCACCGGCGCCGGCCCCACCGAGTCGAACACCGCCGCCGGCCGCAGCACGCCGCCGGCGCCGAAGTCGGCGATGAAGAAGACGCCGCGCTGCTCGGCCCGACTCAGCCGCACCAGCACCTGCACGCCCAGCGCCGCCTGGCCCGCCACCAGGCCCGTCGTCTGGGTGAGCCGCGTCGAGTTCACGAGGGTGAGCGTCGCCCAGTCGTAGCCCACGCCGACCTTCAGCCACGGGTGGAGCCACGGCAGCACCGGCCACCGCGCGACGCCCGCGACCTCGACGCCCAGCAGCTCCAACGACGTCGGCACGCTGGCGTGCGCGCTCGTCGCGGTGCCTCCGGCCCGGAACGCCGCCTCGACGTCGAGCCGCAGCCGCGAGAGCTCGAAGGTGGTGCCCGCCGCCAGGCGGAAGGACACCAGGTGGTCGTCCACGTCGACGAGGTCGTAGCCGCGCGCCGAGAAGAGCTGCGACGAGACGCCCACCGTCGCGTGGAGCGGCGGCACCTCGGCCGACGCCACCGAGGCCGACACCAGCAGCGCTGCGAAGAGCGTCTTCATCGCGCGTCCTCCGGACGGTCGAGGTCGCCCGTGAAGGCGAAGTCGGTGAAGCGGCTCACCGCGAGCCGGTCGCTGGTGCCGGCGGGCAGCACCGAGACGTCTCCCAGCGGCGCGGGCCCGTGCTCGGCCACCACCTGCCCCGCCGAAGGCAGGAAGAAGAGCTGGCTGACCTGCGCGTCGAGCACCACCTCGGACAACGCGAGCGTCGCGAGCTCGAGCGTCACCACCGCCGCCGGCCCCGCCTCGAGCGAGGGCACCGCGAGGAACATCGCCGCGCCGTCACCCGAGAGCGCCACCGCCGTGGCCGGCCGCGCCAGCTGCACCGCCTGCGCGCGCACCCGCAGCCGGTTGGGCTCGTCGGTCACCGTCACCGCGTTCAACGCGCCGGCCCTGACGCCGGGCGTGGCCATGGTGAGCACCGCGCGCTCCTGCCCCGGCAGCACGAAGCCGCGGGTGGGCACGCCGGTGAGCGCCGCGACGCCGCTGCGGCCGTCCACCGCGTCCCACACCACCACGGTGCGGTCTGCGAGCGACCACAGCAGCACCCGGTTGGGCGAAAGGGGCGCGATGAGGGTGAGGGCGGCGGGCAGCGGCAGCCGCTTGACCCGGTCTTGAATGCCCCGCGCGTCGAGCAGCACCACCTCGCGCGAGGCCGTGAAGGTGGCGAGGACCGCGTCGGGCGTCGCCTCGGGCGCGCGCTCGAGGTCGGCCAGGCCGACGCCGCCCGCCACGAAGTTGATGGAGGCGCTCAGCGGCGCGCCCACCTCGGCGCCCAGCTCGATGACGATGACGTCGTCGAGGCCCAGCGCGCGCACGAAGAGCCAGTGGGTGTCGCGCGAGAAGAGGAGCTCGACGACCGGCGCGTCGACCGACGAGCCCGCGGGGCGCAGCGCGATGCGGCGCGGCGCCACCTCGGGGTGGAGCGCGTCGAACACCGCCACGCCGCGCTCCAGCGCGACGGCCACCAGCCGCCGGCCACCCACCACCGGCGCGAACTCGACGAAGCGCGGCGACAGGCCCTCGGTGTCGAGCTGCAGCCGCGTCACCGTCTGCGCCGCCACGTTCACCAGGCCCACCTCGTTGAGGTTGCGCGCCGCCAGCCCGACGCTCACCTCGGCGTCGGCGGTGAGCAGCCCGAAGCGCCCGTCGGCGCTGAACGAGAGGCGGTCGAAGGCGCCGGGGAGCTCGAGCGACACCGCGCTGCGCGCCTCGACGTCCACCAGGTCGAGCAGCGGCGCCCGCGCGGTGCCGCCGAGAACGGCCACCACCTCACGCTGCGGAACCCGCACCGCCGCGCGCGCGCCGGCGCTGATGCGCACCGCCGCAGGAACCGCTTCCTGGGGCTTCACGATGACGGCCCGGCGCGTCTGCGGCACCACCTGCACCACCGTCGAGGCCGTCGCCACCAGGGGCAACGGCGCGAGCGCGGCGTCGTAGAGCGAGCCCCGCCGTCCACAGCCGGCGAGCAGCACCACCACCATCAGGGCGAGCGCGCGCGTCACTGAATCTCTCCGTTGAGGGTGAAGCCGGTCGCGGTGCGCACCTGGCCGGTGTCGAGCTGAATGACGCTGATGCGGCCCGCCGGGTGCGCCTGCGAGACGAACACCCGGTGCGGGGTGATGCCCGGCGCCTCGGGCACGGTGCCCATGTAGAGCGGCGTCGAGGCCAGGGTCAGCGTGGTGGACACCAGCGAGCTCAGGTTCACCGCCTGCAACTGGTACCGCCGCTGGGTGTCGTTGCGCAGCGCCACCCCCACGTAGCCCCCTCGCGGCGAGAAGGCGTAGCGCGTCGGCAGGGTGGTGCCCGTGCGCTGGAGCTGCGCGAAGCCGCTGCCGAGGTCGAAGACCGAGAAGCCCTCGTCCTTGTCCACCGCGGCTTCGTAGGGGTCGGTCGCCGTCGTGTTCGGGTTGGCCCGGTGAATGATGAGCGCCGACTTGCCATCGGGCGAGACGGCCACCTCGTCGACGAGCTTCTCCACGGGGTAGCGCGTCACCCGGCCCGAAGGAATCTCGAGCTTGCTGAGCGACTCGTCGCCGGCCGCGTTCGACCACACGAAGGCGAACATGCCGCCAGCGGGCACCGTGCCGGGCAGGGCGACCTGCCCCACGCCCCCATCGGCCACCGCGAAGACGTCGACGCCCGCGGGGTTGAGGAGGTCGCCCGGCAGCTCGATGTACGCGACCTTGCCCGCGCTGCGCAGCGCCGCCACCGCCGCCGTCCCATCGGGGAGCAGGTCGAGGTCGGTCGCCACTTCGCTCAAGGGCAGCGAGGTCAACGTGGCGCCGTCGAAGGCCGCGACCTCGGGCGCCACCGTGGAGCGCAGCATCACCACCTGCCCGTCGGCGCTCGCCACCACCTCGCGGCTCGTCACCTCGGCCGAGAGGCTCGTCGGCAGCGTCACCCGCGCCGGGAGCCCCGCCATCGCCGGCAGGTCGAAGACCGAGATGGTGGACTTGGCGAAGACGTACAGCTTCGTGCTGCGGCCCGCCTCGGTGCGGAAGACGACGTCGGTGATGCGAAAGCCGCCGGCGCGCTCGCTCGCGGCCTGGGCGGCGGGGGCCTGGGCGCGCAGCTGGGCGACGTCGATCAACGCGAAGATGCCCTCGGCCCCCGACGCCGGCGCCTCGCGCGGGTCAGGCCAGGCCACCGCGAAGCGGCCGTCAGCCGAGAGCGTCAGCTGCGCGTATTGCCGCTTGAGCGACAGCCGCGTCACCTTCGAAGGCAGGGTGCTCGAGTCGATGACCGACACCGACGCGTCGTCGAACGACAGCGCGATGGCGGCGTCTTCACCCGGAATGGCGACCAGCGCGACCGGGCCGGGCCCGACGGGAATCGCCTCGATGGACAACGAGACGGGGTCGATGCGCGCGACCGAGGCCGCGGTCGGGTTGAGCGCGTAGACGTAGCGGGGCGTCGCGATGGGCGGCGCGTCGCCGACGCCGCGGTTCTGCTCCACCTCGGGCGCCACGCAGCGGCCCTGCTCACAGGTGAAGCCGGCCGGGCACTGCGCCGCCGAGGCGCAGGCGGTGCTGCCGCCTCCAGCCCCCGCGGCCGCGCCGCCCCCGGTGCCGCCTTCTCCGTTGGGGATGACGCGGTTGAAGGCCGGGCCGCTCGAACACGCCGCCACCAGCGGGAGGAGCGCCAGCACCGCGGACCTGCGTCGTCGTGTCTTCATGGAGCTCCCCTGCCGTTGGCCGAGCTGCCCCGCGTGCAAGAACAGGTCCCGGCGCGGCGGAGGAGTTTCAGCGAGTTCGACGACACCGCGGGGCCATCGAGCGCAGGGTCAGCGCAGGCCTGACGCCGATGTCCTGCCGCTCGAGGTCAGTCGAACTCGGGCCGCCAGGTGGCGGTGCCGATGACCGAGAAGTGCGAGGCGCCCACAGTGCTCGAGCCGAAGTTCAGGTCGGCGCCCAGCGCGAGCTGAATGGGCTCGATCTTCAAGGCCCCCGTCACGCGGTGCGAGAAGGTGAGGGCGATGGACGGCAGCACCAGGTAGTTCACCTCGAGCGAGACGACCCTGGTGACGCCGAGTGAGAGGCGGCCGCCGCCGGCGAGCGAGGCGCCGCTCCACACCGACAGGCCGCCGCCGACCAGCCCGTGCAGCCGAACGAGGAACCGGCCGAAGCCCTTGTTGAAGAGGCCGACGTTCGCGAGCGCGTCGAGCTGCGCCCAGGCGAAGCCCTCGCTCATGCCGGCGCCCGGCACGGCGTACCCGAACGAGAGGTTGCCTTCGACGCCACCGCCGTTCCCGAGGATGGTGCTGTGCGTGTAGGCCGCGCCGCGAACGCGGACGCCCACCAGGGTGGCCGAGGCGCTCGCGAGCTCCTTCGCAGACGCAGCGCCGCCCTGCGAGCTGAAGGGGCCGGCGACCAGCCCGAGCTCGAAGGGGTCCTGGTTGCCCATCGTGCCCGTCTCTCCCTCGGCGGCGTGGGCGACGACGGGGAGCGACAGCGACAGCAACATCATCAGCCAGAGCGCGCGCATGTCAGAACCGGAGCCCCGCCTCGAGCTGGTACCCCAGCGCGTCGGTCGTCAGTTGGTACTTCGTCCAGGTGCCGGTGCCGCGCACGAAGACCCACGGCACCGGGCTGACGGTGGCCGACAGGCTCAACGGCGAGTTCGTGTACAGCAGGTTGCCGGTGCCCTGCGCCGACTCGAGGTACTTGTTCTCCATCACCTTCGGGTTGATGCCGAAGCCCCCGATGAAGTTGGGCGACCACTGCAGCTGCACCTGCACCACGGGGAGGTTGAGCATCAGGCGCACGGGCGTGCCGATGGACTCGAAGCTGCGCAGCCTCGCCGGTGCGCCGGGCAGCGCGTCGGTCACCTTCGTGTACTGGAACGCGACCTCGAGGCCGAAGACGCCGTCGCCGGTGAAGTTGACGGTGACGGGCGTGAGCTCGGCGCTGATGCCGCTGGCGGTCGAGACGCCCTGCACCGGGAGGAAGAGCTGCAGGTCGAGGCTCATGTTGCTGGCCAGCAGGTTGTCGCCGGCCTGCTCCCGGTTGGCGCGCATGCTGGCCAGCTCGGCCGACGTGTAGGAGCGGTAGTAGTCGACCCGGTACCCCACGCCGTAGGTGCTGCCCACGTAGCGCCCCTGCGAGGCCGCCACGCCCTCGCCCACCGCCATCAGTAGCTGCGTCACCACGTAGGTGAGCATCTTGCCCAACCCCGAGTTGCGCTCGAGGAAGCGCGCGCCCACCAACCGCATGCCGCCCTCGGGGAAGCCGGTGCTCAGGTGCGCGGTGGTGACGCTGAGGTCGTAATACATGGCGTCGATGGTGGCCGGCACGGGGGCGAGGAACGAGAGGTCGAGCGGCGCGCTGGGCTGCGACGGCTGTGGCTTCACCGCCTTCGCAGCGGGCGTGGGCTTCGAGCGCGGAAGGGGCGCGGCGGCTTTCGCATCTCGTGCCGCCGGGGTGCCCGCGTCAACCGCCGACGGGCTCGGCGCCGCCTGCGCCACGCCAGCATCGGCCCCCCCTTCGCCTGCGTCGCCCGCCATCGGGAGCTCTGCCGTCGCGGTGAGCGCTGCCAGGACGACGGCTGTGCAACAGGTGACCACGACGGCTCCGAGAAAAGAGCGGCGTGCTAGTCGAAGCGATGGCATGCGCGAAAGCGAATTCGCGCGTGCGGGCGGGCGTTCCTCGAACCCGGCGAGCAGCGCGACCTCGAGGGCTGCGCCCTCTGAAGCTCGCGCCATGCTCGCCAGCACGGCCGCGGCTGCCTCATACTGGCTTCATGTTCACCGACCGCAGGGGCTCGAGGTGACGCGCGTCTCGCCTCGCTGGGAAGACCCACGCACCGTCGCCGGCTTCGTCGCGGGCGCGCCCAATCAACAGCTCCTCGCCTTTGCCGAGCGGTTCCTCGATTCGACGCGCGGCGCGCGGTGTCTCGACCTCGGGTGCGGCGCGGCGCGCAACGCGCTGCCGCTGGCGCAGCAGGGCTTCCACGTCACCGGCACGGACCTCTCGCTGCCGATGCTCGACGCCGCGCGGGAGCGCGCGCGTCGTGAAGGGCCCGGCCTCCCGGTGGAGTTCCTCCACGCGCCCATGGCGCCCCTGCCGTTCCCAGACGCGTCGTTCGACCTGATCGTGGCGCACGGCATCTGGAACCTCGCGGGGTCCGGCGCCGCCTTTCGCGCCGCCGTCGCCGAAGCCGCGCGCGTGGCCCGGCCAGGGGCGGGCCTCTTCGTCTTCACCTTCTCGCGCCACACCCTGCCCGACGACGCCCAGCCAGACCCAGGCGAGTCGTTCGTGTTCTCGGCGTGGAACGGCGAGCCCCAGTGTTTCCTGTCCGAAGCGCAGCTCATCGATGAGCTGGCTCGCGCGGGCTTCGCGCTCGAGTCCGGCAGGCCGCTCACCGAATACAACCGTTCGGCGCCCGGCGCGCTGCGCGGAGGCGGACCGCCCGTCATCTACGAGGGCACCTGGCGAAGAGCGTGACGCGCACCACCCCCCCGCGACGCGAGAGCCCGGTCGGACTCAACGGGGGCTGCACGCGACGGTGGGGCCGCGCCTGGCGGCGTCGCGGGTGCCAGACCTCGACGACGAGGCGGACAGCGACGTCGCGACCTCGGTCGAGCCAGCGCCCGATGGCGGTGGCGCCGCACGTGCTCCCAAGTCGTTCCGCGCCAGGGCCCGCCGTGTGAGCCGCTTCAGCGCCCCCGGCTCAACGCCTTCGCCGCGGTGTCGTTCGGGCCTTCGACGGAGAGGAACGGCGCGCCCACGCCGGCCAGGCGCCTGGGCAGGCACAGCATGTTCGCGTCGACCGTCGGGCCGAAGACGTTCTCTCTGACGCCCGCGAAGTTCGCGGCGCGGAAGAAGGGCGAGAAGTGCCAGTGCAACGAGTAGTCGGCCCTCAGCAGCTGCTCCACCACCTCGGGCGCGCCCGCCGGCTGGTTGTTCTCGACGTACAGCACCGGCTGGCAGCGGGTGACGGTCTGCGCCGCGCCGCGCAGCACCAGCGCCTCCATGCCCTCGACGTCGAGCTTGAGCACCGCCAGGCTCGGCAGCGCGAAGCCGTCGAGCGTCAGCACCGGCACCGACTCGCCCTCTTGCCAGCCGCCCAGGCCCACCCCGCCGAAGTTGCCCGTGGCTGCGTAGTCGATGTCTGGCACCAGCAGGGCCCCGGGCTCGGCGCCCACCGCCGCGTGCAGCGCGCGCGCGTGCAGCACCCCGTTGAGCATCAGGTTCGCGCACAGCAGCTGGTGCACCACGCGCTGCGGCTCGAAGGCCAGGAGCGCTCCCGAGGGCCCCACCTTCTTCGCGAAGGCCAGGCTGTGCGTGCCGTGGTTGGCGCCGACGTCGACCACCACGTCACCGGGCTTCAGGAACGCGCTGAGCAGCTCGACCTCGGCCTCGGCCCACTCGCCGTACACGTCGAGCGAGCGCCCCACGTGCTCGTCGGAGCGCAGGTAGGCCATCAGGCCGTGGCGACACTCACGAACCCGCACCAGCCCCGCCTCGTGCACCAGTCGCATTGGTGGATGGGGGTGCCGTTTCCGCTTACGCGGCGCGGTCTCCCCCACCTCCTTTCAAACCGTG
>JACSRE010000172.1 GCA_014879945.1 Myxococcus sp. | reverse complement strand
GCCCTCGCGTTCGACTACGGGAGCCTCGACGACCCGAACAAGACGGTGAAGGGCCCCCGCGACCGCGACAAGTCCGGGCAGGCCATCGCCAGCTCGGGCCTCAAAGACGACGTCGCCTCGAAGGTGGTGGCCGACAACATCAAGCTCTTCAACCTCTGCATCGAAGAGGCGCTGCGCCGAAACCCAAACCTCAAGGTGGGGGCGATCACCGTCAAGCTGAGCGTCGGCCAGTCGGGCGCCGTCACCAGCGCGGCCATCGAGCCGTCGCAGCACCAGAACTCGGACTGGGGCGCCTGCATGACGAAGTCGGCCCGGCGCATCGTCTTCCCGCCGTCTGACGGTGAGACCGAGGTGCAGATCCCCCTCAAGCTCGGCGTCTCGATGTAGCGCGAAGCGGGTTGCATCGCGGCGCCGCACGTTCCACAGTCCGCGGCCGCATGCACCTCGGCGTCGTCATCGGAACGGTCGTCTGCTCCAAACGGGTCTCTGGCCTCGAAGGCGCGCGGTTTCTCGTGGTTCAGCCGGTGACGCACGCGCGCACCCCCTACGGGCCGCCCGAGGTCGCCGTCGATCGCGTCTCGGCCAGCCCGGGCTCCTTCGTGATGCTCGAGGGCAGCCGGGAAGCGGCGCTGGCGTGCGACCCCTGGTTCGTGCCGGTGGACAGCGCCATCGTCGGCCTCGTCGACGAGGTGGACACTTGAACCTCTGTCGCGTGCTGGGCACCGTCGTCTGCACCGAGAAGCTCGCCGTCTTCAACGCGCGCAAGCTGCTGGTGGTGCAGCCGGTGGACGAGACCCTCAAGGCCTTCGGCAACTCCTTCGTCGCGATGGACAACAGCTCCTCGGCTGGGAAAGGCGACCTGGTGCTGGTGCTGGGTGAAGGCAACGGGGTGCGGCAGATCCTCGAGGACAAGACGGCGCCGGTGCGGCACCTCATCGTGGGCGTCGTCGATCAGGTGAGCGTCGGGAGCGCCTGAGATGCCGTCGCCTCCGCTGCCGAAGCTGCGCGCCGAGCTGGTCGCCGTCTCGCGCCGCCTGCACCAGATGGGCTGGGTCGCCAACCACGACGGCAACGTCTCGGTGCGGCTCACCGGCGAGCGCCTGCTCATCACCCCGACGGCCGTCTCGAAGCTCGACGTCGACGACTCGATGCTGATCGTCGTCGATCTGCAGGGCAAGGTGCTCGAGGGCCGCAAGAAGCCGTTCTCGGAGCTCGAGCTGCACCTGGCCGCCTACCGGGCCCGGCCCGAGGTCGACTGCGTGCTGCACGCGCACCCGCCCCACGCCACCGCGTTCGGCCTGGTGGGCCTCGAGCTGGGGCCCGTCGCGATGCCCGAGCTGGTGGTGTCGCTGGGAGACTCGCTGCCCACCGTGCCCCGCCTGATGCCGAAGACGCCCGAGCTGGTGCAGGCCGTCGAGGGCGCCGCGAGCAAGGTCGACGCCATGCTGCTGGCCGGCAACGGCGCCCTCACCCTGGGTGCGTCGCTGGAGCAGGCGCTGCTGCGCATGGAGCTGGTCGAGCACTACGCGAAGATCGTCTCCATCGCGAAGGGCCTGGGCACGGTGCAGGCGCTCCCGGCCGGCGAGCTGTCGAAGCTGCTCGAGGCGCGCGCGAAGGCGGGCCTGGGCCCGAAGCCGAAGGCGTGACGGCGGCCCTCAGGGCGCGGGCTCCTCGTCTCCCTTGAGCCAGGGCAGCGGGTCGATGGCCTGCCCCTGCTTGCGGATCTCGAAGTAGAGGTAGGCCCCCTTGAGGCTGCCGGTGTCGCCCACCTCGCCCACCGCCTCGCCCTCCTCCACCTCGTTGCCGACCTCGACGTGCATCACGCCCAGGTGCGCGTAGAGCGAGTGGTAGCCGGCGCCGTGATCGACGATGACGAGGTTGCCGTAGCCCTTGAGCCAGCCCGCGAAGGCCACCGTCCCCGTGCCCACCGAGGCCACCGGAGCGCCGGCGGTCGCGCGCAGGTCGACCCCCTTCTGCACGGTGACGGTGTTGAAGCGCGGGTTGACCACCTTGCCGAAGCCGACCTCGATGAGCCCCTTCACCGGGTACGGCAGCTGGCCTTTGCGCGCCCGAAAGCCGGCGTGCTGAGAGGCGGGGGCCAGGTCTCCCACCATGCTCGCCAGCTCCTTCTCGCTGGCCTCGAGCTCGGCGATGAGGCGGCTGCTTCGGTTCTGCTCGGCGCCCACCGACGCGAGCAGATCGGAGAAGCGCGAAAGCCGCGCGCGCGCGACCTCCTGCTCGGTGCGCAGCGCGCGCAGGTACCGCTCGCCGGTCTGCTCGAGCCGGGCCAGGCGCCGTGACACCAGGGCCTGGTAGCGCGTCAGCGTGGTGAGCTGCTCGAGCGCCCGCGCGTCGGCGGCGACCAGCGAGCCCACCGCCCGCTGCCGCTTGATGAGCGACGAGAAGTCGTTCGCGGCGAGCAGGAAGCCGAGGCGGTCGCGCTTCTGGAGCCGGTAGAGCACCACCAGCCGCGGGGCGAGCGCGCGCTGCTGCGCCTCGACGGCCGCCGCGCTCTTCTCGAGCTCGACGCCCAGCTCCGCCCGCTGGCGCTCGAGGCGCTGGCGTTGGCGCTCGAGCGCCGCCACGCGTTGGGAGGAGTCGCGGGAGAGGCGCTCCAGGGTGTCCAGCAGCGTCAGCAGCTCCTTCTTCTCGGTGCCCAGGGCCTCGAAGGCCTTCCGCTCGGCCTCCAGCCGCTCCTGCAGCTCGACCCGCTCCTCGGCCACGTCGTCGGGCGCGGCGGCCAACGCCAGGGCGAGGCAGAGCGCGAGCACGTCACACCCTCAGGAAGCGGCGCACCGCGATGAAGCTGCCCGAAAGGCCCAGCGCGCAGCCGATGCCGACCAGCTCCCCTGCCAGCCGGGGCCACTCCACCGCCAGCTGGCCGTCGAGCCGGGCGAAGGCCAGCGGCCCCGCGGCAGAGGACTCGAGCCAGCGCACCAGGCCGACGAGCGCCCCGAGCGCGAGCCCGCTGGCGAGCAGCCCCTGCAGCAGCCCCTCGAGGAGGAAGGGCACCCGCACGAAGCGGTCGGTCGCGCCCACCAGCTTCTGAATCTCGATCTCCTCCCGCCTCGCGAAGATGGCGAGCTGGAGGGTGGCCGACACCACGATGACGGCCGTGAGGAACACCAGCGAGAAGACGACGAGGCTGGCGACCTCGAGGGCGCGGGCGATGAGGCCCAGGCGCACCAGCGCCTCTTCGCCGTAGTCGACGCCGGTGACGAACGGGAGCGCGCGCGTGCGCCGCGACAGCTCGCCCAGCGCCTCGGCGTCGCGCGCCGCTTTGGGGAGCCGCACCTCGAGGCTCCAGGGCAGCGGGTTCTGCGGGAGCTCGGTGAGCGCCTTGCCGTCTTCACCGAGCTGGGTGGCCAGCCGGCCCAGGGCCTCGGCGGGCGAGATGCGGTGCACCTCGCCGCCGGTGCGTTGGGTGAGCGCCTGCTCCAGCTCGGCCACCTGCTCCGGCGCGGCGTCTTCGGCGAGGTAGACCGTCAGCTCGACCTCGCCGCCCAAGGCGTCGACCAGCGCGTCGAGCTGCGCGCGCGCGATGCGGGCGACCCCGAAGCCCACCAGCGCGAGCGAGAGGCTCGCCACCGCGATGACGTGCACGAAGGGCGAGCGCACGATGCTGCCGATCGCGGTGCGCCCGAAGTAGGCGAGCTTCGAGGCGACGCTCATGCGGTCTGGGACATCAGGCGGGCGGCCTTGGCGCCGCGCTCGTCGGCCACCACGGTGCCCTTCTCGAGGCGCAGGGTGCGCTTCTGGTAGCGCTCGATGAGGGTGGCGTCGTGGGTGGCGACGACGATGGTGGTGCCGCGCGCGTTCACGTCGGTGAGCAGGTCCATGATCTCGACGGTGAGGGCCGGGTCGAGGTTGCCGGTGGGCTCGTCGGCCAACAGCAGCGCCGGGTCGTTCACCAGCGCGCGCGCCAGCGAGACGCGCTGCTGCTCGCCGCCCGAGAGCTTCAGCGGCGACACGTCGGCTTTGTGCTCGAGCCCCACGCGGCGCAGCATCTTGAGGCTGCGGTCGCGCACCTCGTCGCGCGGGGTGCCCAGCACGTCGAGGGTGAAGCCCACGTTCTCGGCCACGGTGCGGGTCGGCAGCAGCTTGAAGTCCTGGAACACCACGCCGATGTTGCGGCGCAGAAACGGAATGCCCGACTCGCGCAGGCGCGCGACGTTTCGGCCGGCCAGCAGCACCTGCCCGCGGGTGGCGCGCTCGGCGAGGAACATCAGCTTCAGGAGCGTCGACTTGCCGGCGCCCGAGGGCCCGGTGAGGAAGACGAACTCGCCCTTGTCGATGTCGAGGTTGATGTCCACCAGCACCGGCGGGTCGCCTGGGTACGCCTTGGTGACGTGGAACATCTGAATCATCGGTGGCCGATGGTAGCCGACCTTGGGGGGCGGCCGCGAAAACACAGCGGGCGGGCGCTCCGGTGCCGAGGAGCGACCGCCCGTGGGCCCTGCCTGCCGCTCGAGGCTACTTCGCGGCCTTGATGGCGGCCTGCAGCTCGGGGAGCACCTTGAAGAGGTCAGCCACCAGGCCGTAGTCGGCGATCTGGAAGATGGGGGCCTCGCCGTCCTTGTTGATGGCGACGATCGTCTTCGAGCCCTTCATGCCCGCGATGTGCTGGATGGCGCCCGAGATGCCGGCGGCGATGTACAGCTGCGGCGCGACCACCTTGCCGGTCTGGCCGACCTGCAGATCGTTGGGCTGCCAGCCGGCGTCGCAGACCGCGCGCGAGGCGCCGACGGCCGCGCCCAGCTCGTCGGCCAGCGCGTTGATGTCCTTGAAGTCGCCCTTGGTGCCGCGGCCGCCGGCCACCACCACGCGCGCCTCGGTGAGCGCGGGGCGGGCCGACTTCACCTCTTTGAACGAGACGATCTTCTGGAGCGCCTTCGCGGGCGCGGCCGGCGCGAACGCCTTCACCTCACCCGCGCCCGACTTCTCGGCGGGGGCGAACTCGGTGGTGCGCGCGGTGAAGCACTTGATGGCGGTGCTGAGCTTGACGGTGGCGATGACGGCGCCGGCCCACATCGGGCGGGTGAACTGCAGGTCGGCCGACGAGGCCCCCACGACCCCGAGGATCTCGGAGGCCATCGCCGCCTTGAGGCGCGCGGCGATGCGGGGCATCACGTCACGGCCGGCCTGGGTGGCGGCGGCGCCGACGTACCCGGCCTTGATGGCGGTGGCGAGCTCGGCCACGGCCGGCGCGACCACGTCAGCGGTGAACTGCGCCAGGTGCGGCGCGCTGCCGGCGTGCACCACCTTCACCCCGTACTCCTTCACGGTGTTGGCGAGGGCGGCCGCGTCTTTCGCGAGCACCACGGCGTGCAGCTCGCCGCCGGTCTTCGAGGCCAGCTGCTGGCCGGCGGTGAGGGCGTTGAGGGTGGCCTTGCGGAGCGAACCGTCAGGCTGGGCTTCGACGACGATGAGGACGTTCGACATGGTGGAGTTCCTTTTTTTCGTTCGGGTCGAAGGGGCGGGTCAGATGACCTTGGCCTCGTTCTTCAGCTTGTCCATCAGCGTCGCCACGTCGGGCACCTTGATGCCGGCCTTGCGGGCGGGCGGGTGCTCCATCTTCGTGACGGTGATCTTCGGGGTGGCGTCGACGCCGAGGGTGGCCGGGGTGTGCTCCTCGATGGGCTTCGACTTCGCCTTCATGATGCCGGGCAGCGAGGCGTAGCGCGGCTGGTTGAGGCGCAGGTCGGTGGTGACGACGCACGGCATCGAGCACTCGAGCGTCTCGAGCCCGCCGTCCACCTCACGAATCACCGTCAGCGTCTTCGCGTCGGCCGACAGCTGCAGCGCGGGCGTCTTCGACTTCTCGGCCTCGGACTCGAGCGACTCCTCCTTCGAGGCGAAGGTGGCCTGCGACCAGCCGAGCCACTCGGCGAGGTACTGGCCCACCTGGTTCTGGTCGTCGTCGATGGCCTGCTTGCCGAGAATCGCCAGGTCAGGCTTCTCTTTCTCGATCAGCTTCTGCAGGCAGCCCGCGACCGTCATCTGGTCGAGCGGGCCGGCGTGGTTGACCCAGATGGCCCGGGTGGCGCCCATGGCCAGCGCGTGCCGCAGCTGCTCGTGCACGTCTTTGGTGCCGACCGACGCGACGACCACCTCGCCGCCGCCGTGCTTGGCGACGAGCCGGAGCGCCTCTTCCACGCCGATCTCATCGAAGGGGTTGATCTTGTACTTGAGCCCTTCGAGAACGATGCCGTTCCCCTGGGCGTTCACCTTGATTTTCGACTCGTAGTCTTCGACCCGCTTGGCGGTGACGAGGATCTTGATCGGCATGTGGGGGCCCTCCAGTGGCCAGGCACGGCAGCGCATGACGCGATGCGGCGCTCGTTGACTTATGGGTCAACGTGCACTGCGGCAAGCGGAAATGGCGCGCCGGGTTGAAGGCCGTGACGACCCGATTGATTAGCTGCCCTTGAGCAGCTCGCGCGCGATCACGAGGCGCTGCACCTGGCTGGTGCCCTCGTAGATCTGGATCAACTTGGCGTCGCGCATCAGCTTCTCGACCGGGTACTCGCGCGAGTAGCCGTAGCCGCCGAAGATCTGCACCGCGTCGGTGGTGGCCTTCATGGCCATGTCGGCGGCGAAGCGCTTGGCGTAGCTCGACACCAGGGTGTTGCGCTCGCCCGCGTCGAGCCGCCACGCGCTCTCGTAGGTGAGCAGCCGCGCGGCGTGAATCTCGCTGGCCATGTCGGCGATCATGAACTGCACGCCCTGGAACTCGGCGATGGGCTTGCCGAACTGCTGCCGCTGCTTCGAGTAGTCGATGGCGTGCTCCATGGCCGCGCGCGCGTTGCCGACCGCGAACATGGCCGTCAGCGGCCGCGAGTTGTCGAGGGTGTTCATGGCGACGATGAAGCCCTCGCCCTCTTGCCCGATGCGGTTCTCGACCGGCACCTTCACGTCTTCGAAGGTGAGCGTCACCGTGTTCGAGGCGCGCTGCCCCATCTTGTGCTCGTGCTTGCCGACGGTGAAGCCCCTGGGCCGGCCCTGCACCACCAGGCACATGATGCCCTTGTGCCGCTTGGTCGAGTCGGTGGTGCAGAAGATCGTGTACTGGTCGGCGTACTCGCCGTTGGTGATCCACTGCTTCTGGCCGTTGAGCACGTAGAAGTCGCCTTCACGGCGCGCGGTGCAGCGCATGCCGGCCACGTCGCTGCCGGCGCCCGGCTCGGTGAGCCCGAAGCTCGCGAGGAGGAACTTCTCGGTGAAGGGCTTGAGGAACTTCTCCTTCTGCTCCTTCGTGCCCGACAGCACGATCGGCAGCAGGGCCAGGTCGTTGGCGATCATCGACGTCGCCATGCCCGAGCAGCCCCAGGCCAGCTCTTCGGCGATGACGGCCTGCGCCAGGTGCGACAGCTCGATGCCGCCGTGCGCCTGGGGAATGGTCATGTTCATCAGGCCCAGCTCCCAGGCCTGTTGAATGATCTCTCGCGGGAACTGCTCGGTCTCGTCGAAGTGCGCGGCCTTCGGGCGCATCACCTCTTTGGCAAACTTCCGGGCGGTGTCCTGTAGGGCCTTGAGGTCGTCGGTCAGGGCGAAGTTCATGGCGGCTCTCGTACCACACCACGCCAAGAGTGCCGCGACGGTTTGCCTGCGCCGCGCTACAGTGACCCAGAAGACGTTGACTCGGCTTCGCGCCGGGCGAGACTGTTGGGCCGCGACAGTCTCGTTCCGCTGGCGCCAAAAGGGAGCAGTTCATGACTCAGCAGAAGCGTTTGGCCCTCGCGTGTCTCGCGCTTGCGGCGTCGTGCAGCCCGCCCATGGTCGAGCCGGTGCTCGAGCTCACCACCGCCCCGCGCACCATTCGCGCCGACGGCCAGAAGTCGGTCGTCTCGGTGAACGCCATCGACGGCGCCGGCAAGCCCGGCACGGGCTCGGTGCGCATCACCAGCACCTTCGGGAGCCTGAAAGAGGCGGCCACGCTCCAGCTCGCCGCCGGCAAGGCCGAGGTCGACTTCTCGTGCGACGTGACGATGGACCCCGCGTGCCGAGGCACCGCGCGCCTGACCGCCGAGTGGACCAGCAACATGAAGCTCGTCGAGGCGACGGGCTCGATCGCCCTCACCCAGCCGATCGTCGACGCCGGCGCCACCGACGCTGGCACGCCGGGTGACGGCGGCGTGGGCCCTGGCGACGGCGGCGTGGGCCCTGGCGACGGCGGCGCCGACGGCGGCGACACCCTGCCCCCCGGCTCGTTCGACGGCGGCTTCTTCGGCGCCTATCGGCTCTCGGTCGTCGACGTCTCCAAGCCCACCCTCATCACCCGGGTGGCCGACCAGCTCAACGTCACCTTCCAGCTCACCAACAACACCCTGGCGATGGCGCCGGTGCCGAACGCCATGGCCACCGTCACGGTGGACAACGGCACCTCGTTCGACGCCGCGATGGCGGTGCCCTCGGTGACGCGCATGACCGACATGAACGGGCGGTTCACGGTGACGGTGTGGTCGGGGAGCGCCTCTCGCAGCGTGGTGTCGGTGTCGGCAGACGCCCTCGACGCGAAGGTCACCGCCTTCGTGCGCGCGGTCGAGGTGGCCAGCGCCACCTGGGCCGACGACTCGATGACGCGCAGGACCCTGGCCGTCACCTCGACGGGCATGGGCACCTCGACGCCGGTCTTCTTCGTGCTGCGCGACTCGGCGGGGAACCCGGTGGAGGGCGTCGACGTCGACTTCGCCATCGCGCCCAACTCGGCCGCCGGCTGCACGGTGGTGCCGACGCGCGACCGCAGCAACGCCATGGGCCTGGTGCGCACCACCCTCACCTCGGGTGACTCCCAGGGCACCGCGACGGTGCTGGCGCGCGTGTTCAGCCTGCCCGACACCCAGTCCACCAACTTCAACATCGTCGTCGGCCGCGTAGGCCGCATGCAGCTCAGCTGCGCCCGCACCACCCTCGGCGCGCTCCAGGTCGCCCAGCCGCCGCGCATCGATCAGAACTCGATCTGCACCGTGGTGCTCGCCGACCGCAACGGCCTCAACCCACCCTTCCCCCTCAACGTCTCGTTCCAGACCGAGGCCGGCAGCATCATGCCCACCGTCAGCTACGCGCCGGGCATGACCGGCGTCAGCACCACCTTCAACACCGGCGGCACCCTGCCCGTCGACACCTCGCCGCTCCCCGGCGTCAGCGGCCCCTTCGCTGCGCCCGCCGAGCCCTTCTCGGTCAACAACAACCCGCGCGACAACTTCGTCACCATCATCGCGGCCGTGCAGGGTGAAGAAGAGTTCTGGGACGGCTCTGGGTCGAGCAACCTCCTCTCGAACGGCACCTGGGACCCGGGCGAGTACTGGGTCGACCTGCCGGAGCCGTTCGTCGACTCCAACGACAACGGCACCTGGGACCCCGGCGAGCCCTACATCGACACCGACCGCACCAACTGCGCCACCGGGCTGGTCGAGCCCAAGAACATGCGCTGGGACCCGCCCAACGGCTGCTGGGACCGCGCCACCCAGGTCTGGAAGACGACCCACATCGTCTACGCCAGTGGTCCGGTCTCGGGCTCGGCGGCGACCCCCACCTTCTTGCGCTTCAACCCTGCGCTCCCCGCGTTCCTCCCCAACGACACCACCCGGCAGATCGACATCAGCTGGACCGACCCCTTCTTCAACCGGTTCTCATCGGACAGCGCAGGCATCACCGTGAACGTGATCAGCGGCATGCGCGGCACCGCCACCATCTCGAGCAGCGCGATCGCCGGCGAGAGCTTCGGTCACCAGCTCGAGTACCTCACGGTGCGGGCGCAGGTGTCTGACGCCGGCGTGGTGATCGCCGAAGAAGGCCTGTGTGACTTCAGGAACCCGGACTCGGGCTACCCCGACGTGCGGTGCCTGCGGACGTACAAGTTCCGCGACTGGCGCACCTCACCGCCGAGCGTCACCATGACCATCGTCGCGCCGCCGCCGCAGGCGCTCTTGATGGACGGCGGCGTGCCGCCGGCGACCACCACCACGTGGGAGCTGCGCGCGACCAACCAGCTGCAGGCCGGGCCGTCGACCTACCAGTTCACCGTCTCGTTCCCGTAGCCGCGGCGCCTCAGCGCGGGCTGCCGAACCAGGCGAGCACGTCGCTGAGCGCCTCGACCGAGACGGGCTTGGGCAGGTAGGCGTCCATACCGGCCGAGAGGCAGGCCAGCTCGTCGGCCTTCATCGCGTTCGCAGTGAGCGCGATGATCGGCAGGTGTCGGCCCGAGCGCGCTTCGATGGCGCGAATTCGCCGGGTGGCCTCGAGCCCGTCGAGCACCGGCATCTCGACATCCATGAAGACGAGGTCGAACCGGGAGCCACCGGCCACCGCGAGCACCGCGCTCCCGTCTCCAACGATCTCGACGTCGTGACCCAGCCACTCGAGCATCGCGCTGGTGAGCCTCGCGTTGATCTCGTTGTCTTCCGCGAGCAGCACCTTGAGGCGGCGGCCGGCGACGACGACCCGCCTGGGCGCCGCGACCCGGTTTGGACTTCGCTCGAGAGACAACCGGGCCTCGAAGGTGCTCCCCTGCTCCGCGGAGCTGCGCAGCACCAGGTCGCCCCCCATGAGGCGCGCGAGCCTCCGGGCGATCGACAGCCCCAGGCCCGTGCCCTGCCGGCGCTGCCCCGACGCCTGCACGAAGGGCTCGAAGATGGTGTCGTGCGACTCGGGAGGAACGCCCGGGCCGGTGTCGCGCACCGAGAGCACGAACGCGCCATCGGCGTCTTTGTGGAGGGCGACCCTCACGCTGCCTTGCGAGGTGAACTTCACCGCGTTGGCGACGAGGTTGTTGACGATCTGCCGCACGCGGCCCGCGTCACCCAGCACGGCCCCGGTGGCCTCGGGCGCCACGTCGATGAGGAGCGCGAGCTGCTTGCGGGTGGCCTCGGCCAGAAACCCCTGGGTCGCCTGGGTGACGAGGGCCGCCAGCTCGAAGGGGGCCGACTCGAGCTCCAGCCGATCGGCCTCGATCTTCGACAGATCGAGCACCTGGTTGACCAGGGCCAGGAGCGACTCCCCGGCGTTCTCGAGCACGCCCACGTACTCCTTCACGTCGGGCGGCAGGTTCAGGTTCCGCAGCAGCTGGGTCACCAGGAGGATGCCGTTGAGCGGCGTGCGGATCTCGTGGGACACGTTGGCCAGGAAGGAGCTCTTCGAGGTCGAGGCGCTCAGGGCCTGCTCCCGGGCGGCGATCAGCTCCCGCTCGGCGCGCTTGAGCTCGGTGACGTCGCGCACCAGCGCGAGGAACCCGCCCGACTTCATCGGCGAGATGCGTGACTCGAAGTCGCGCCGGCCCACGTCGGGGAGCTCGACCGAGTACTCGTGCCGGTGGGGCTCGCCCGTCAGCCGCGCCCGCTGCATGGTGGCCACCGCGCCGTCGCCGATGTGCGGCGGCAGCACCTCTTGAATGAGCCGCCCGAGGAACTTCTCGGGCGCGACCAGAAACCCGCGGGCCGTGCCGGCCTGGTAGTCGACGAAGCGCCCCTCGGCGTCGAGCTGAAACAAGAGGTCGGGCAGGCTCTCGAGCAGCACCTGGTTGCGGGCCTCGACGAGCGTCAGGCGGTGCTCGCGCTCCTTGAGCTCCGCCGAGGCCTGCCGGGCCGCGGTGATGTCGATGAGCAGGCCGACGAAGCCCACCACCGCTGGCCCGCGGGTGTCGGGCGTGGCGACCAGGCGCATCCACCGCAGCGCCCCCGAGCGATCGGTCAGCCGCACCTCGAGATCGATCGGCACCCCGTGGGTGGCGGCGTCACGCGCGGCGCGGTCGAGGAGCACCAGATCGTCGGGGTGCATCGGCGCCTTCCACCCGGCGCCAAGCGCCTGCTCCATCGGCTGCCCGGTCAGCTCCTGCCACCGCGCGTTGATGAAGGTGCAGCCCAGGCGCGAGTCGCTCTCCCACACCGCGACGGGAATTCGCTGCGCGACGGTGCGGAAGTCCCCGGTCGTCACCTGCTCACCACCAGTCGTATCGCTGCCCCGACGGAGCTGCCCAGGACTGCTTGAGGAAGTTCTTCGCCGAGACGCTCGCCGAATGGTGGTCCGTGATCAACGCCAGCAGCCCCAGATGGGCCACCACGCCGAAGAGCATCAGCGCCGGCACCGCCTTCTGGTCGCGAAGCCGCGAGAACACCCAGGCCGTCGCCGCCAGCACCATGACGATGATCAACACGCCCGGCCCCGGGTTGGGGACCGCGGCGTTGAGCCACGACACCGGCCACACGCCCTCGCGCACCAGGGGCACCGCGAGCCCGAACAGCGACGTCGAGATGTGGAAGACGCCCTGCGCGTCGACGTGCTCGAGATCGTTCGGCACGTAGTTGACCTGCGTCACCAGCGACATCAGCAGCACCGACGACACGCACAGGCCCGCCGCCAACGAGAAGGCCGGGCCTCCCCTCGCGAGCAGACGCTCGAGCCCCAGGCCCACCGGCAAGATGAGGAAGGGCACCAGGGGCGTCAGGTGGCGGGGGCCCGTCGTCCACCCCCAGGAGTCGTAGGTGAAGGACGAGGTGAAGTAGGCGTTGCCCAGCAGCAGCGCCACCACCATCACCCACTGCGGGCGCTCGGCGGCCTTGAGCGGCGAGAGGCCCACGAAGGCCAGCACGAGGAAGGGCGAGAGGGTGAAGAAGCCCCGCAGGGGCGAGAAGGCCGAGAGCACGAAGGCCCGCGGGTCGGGGTAGCGAATGCCGAGGAAGCCGCCCAGGTGCCAGCCCTGGTACGCCGCGTCGTTGAGGAACTTGTAGCCGCTGGTGAGCGGGTGCCCGAAGCACACCTGGTGGTACGCCAGCAGCGCGATCAAGAAGGGCGCCGCGCCCGCGAGCACCAGCCCCACGGCGCGCCCCAGCGACGCCCACTGCCGCCACCGCGCCGCCACCACGTACGCCGCCACGCCCAGCACCCCGAGCGCCCCCGTGTACTCGGTGAAGACGACCGCGCCCGCCAGCAGCCCCGACAGGAGCAGCCCGCGCTCCCTCCAGTCGCCCCGCTGCACCCGCCACGCCGCGTAGAAGGTGCCGAAGAGCAACACCGCGGTCAGCTGGTGCGAGAGGAACTGCTCCGAGTAGCTGAACGCCATGGTGCCCAGGGCGTAGACGACGGTGAGGGTGTCGCTCGTGGGCTGCGCCAGCCAGGTCGAGAGGAAGCGCCTCAAGAACACCAGCATCACCAGGGTGGGCAGCACCGTGATGAAGAGCCGCGAGAAGAGCACCTGCGCCGACTCGCTCACCGGCGCCTTGAGGGCCTTGAGCGCGGCGTAGATCGGCGCCCCGAGGAACGAGAGCATCGGCGCCTTCGACGGGTAGTAGCGCGCCTCGAGCAGCTGCGCGCCGGCCGGCGGCGGTTGCACGCAGCTGACCAGCTGCTCCACCTCGCCCACCCTGACCCGCGCCACGCACGAGAGGTCGCCGACGGAGCCGAACTCCCGCAGCGTCTCGTTGATGACGACGGTGCCGTGGTCCACCAGGCTCCGCGACTGCCACAGCCGGCAGAGCTCGTTCGGGCTCCGCAGCGCCGGGTGGTACGGAAACGACACGAGGTACAGCGCGGCGACGAGCCCGAAGCCGACCTGGGGCGAAAGCCAGCGCGCCATGCGCGGCGTCTATCACCTTCCGTGCGGAATCGACCCGTCGGAGTAGGGTTTGAGCGAAGACGCTTCGATGGGGCACCTCGACGAAGAGACCATGCTGCAGTTCACGCTGGGCAACCTGCCCGGCGAGCGCGAGGCCGCGGCCCACGCCCACCTCGGGGTGTGCGCCGAGTGCCGCCAGCGCCAGCAGTCCATCTCGTCCATCGTCTTCTCCAAGACCGTCGCCGGGCCCATCTCGGGCCCGCCGCTCAAGCCCGACACCCGCCCTGACCGGCCCAACCTCGAGGCCGCTGCCACCGCCATCGCGCGCGGCATGTCGCTGGGCCACTACGTGCTGCTCGAGAAGCTCGGGGCCGGCGGCATGGGCGAGGTGTTCGCGGCCTTCGACCCGCGGCTCGGTCGCCGCGTGGCGCTCAAGCTGCTGCGGGCGGGCTCCCTCTCGGCCGAAGAGGGCAAGGCCCGCCTCCTGCGCGAGGCCCAGGCGATGGCCCGGCTGCAGCACCCCAACGTCATCGCCGTACACGACGTCGGCACCTTCGGCGATCGCGTCTTCATCGCCATGGAGTTCGTCGAGGGCGAGACGCTGGGCGAGTGGCTGCGCGGCGACCACCCCTGGCGGGCCATCGTCGACACCTTCCTCGACGCCGGGCGAGGCCTCGCCGCCGCCCACTCCGCGGGGCTGGTGCACCGCGACTTCAAGCCCGACAACGTGCTCATCGGGCGCGACGGGCGGCCCCGGGTGGTGGACTTCGGGCTCGCCCGGCAGAGCACCACCACGCCGGCGCCGACGCAGCCGGCCGCGGCCGAGGCGCTGGTGCCCGACTCCTCGATGGACACGCCCTTGACGCGCGACGGCGCGGTGATGGGCACGCCCGGCTACATGGCGCCGGAGCAGATCGCCGGCCTGCCGACCGACGCCCGGAGCGATCAGTTCGCCTTCTGCGTGGCGCTCTACGAGGCCCTCTACGGCAAGCGGCCCTTCGGCGGGGCCACGCTGAAGGCGCACGCGAACGAGATCGCCCAGGGCAACCTGCTGCCGCCGCCGTCAGGCACCAGCGTGCCGAGCGAGATCTTCGAGGCGCTCTCGCGCGGGTTGTCGAACGACCCCGCGAAGCGCTGGCCCGACATGGCGGCGCTCCTCAAGGCGCTCGCGCCGCGCCAGCGCGTCTCGGCCAGGCTGGTGACGCTGGTGGCGAGCCTGGCGGTGCTGGCCGTCGCGGTCTCGGGCTTCGCCATGTGGCAGCAGCGGCGCCTGCGCGTGTGCGGCGGGAGCGAGAAGCGCCTGGCCGGCGTCTGGGACGAGGGCCGGAAGAAAGACATCCGCGCCGCGTTCCGGGCCACCCGCGCCGCCTACGCCGACGAGGTGTGGCGCAAGGTGGAGCGGGTGCTCGACGGGTGGACGCTGGACTGGGTCAACGCGAGCCGCGACGCCTGTGAAGCGGCCCGGGTGCGGAAGACCGACAGCGAAGAGGTGTACGAGCTGCGCCAGGCCTGCCTCGAGGTGCGCCTCGACTACCTCAAGGCCCAGACCAACCTCTTCGCCGGCGCCGACCTCGAGGTGCTGACCTCGGCCACCTCGGCGGCGGCCTCGCTCGACCCACCCGCCCAGTGCCTCGACGCGCGGGTGGTGGGCGGGCCCCGCGACGACCCCCGCGAGCGCGAGGCGTCGAAGGCCCTGCGCCGGGTGATGGCCGAGGCCAAGGCGCTCTTCGACGCCTCGAAGTACGCCGCCGGCGTGGACACGCTGCGGCCGGCGATCAAGCCCGAGGCCTCGGAGGGCGCGCAGGCTGACGCGCTGCTCCTGCTCGAGTACCTGCAGCGCCGCGCCGGGCAGACGAAAGACGCCAACCGCTCGCTGCTGTCGGCGGCGGAGCACGCGGTGAAGGCGCAGGACTTCGGCGCGCTCGCGACCGCCTTCAGCCGCCTGGCCCTCGCCGAGAACGAAGACGACGCCGCCCGCGCCGACGTGTGGAGCAGCCTGGCCCACGCCGCGGCGTCGAAGGTGCCCGACGACTGGGAGGTGCTGGTCGAGCTGGCGCTCAACGGCGGCATCGTCGCCACCTACCGCAAGAACCACGACGAGGCGCTCGGCGACTTCGAGCGCGCGCTGCGGCTCCAGGAGCAGCACCTGGGCCTCAACCACCCCGACGTCGCGCAGACCTGGAACCTGCTGGGCGTCAGCCTCACGAGCCAGAACAGGTACGACGAGGCCATCGCCTTCTACGAGAAGAGCCTGGCGCTCCACCTCGCCCTCGAGGGGCCCGACCACGCGTACACCGCCTCGGCCGAGCACAACCTGGCCGCGACGCTGCGCCGCAAGGGGCAGTACGAAGAGGCCCTGGCGCACTTCGAGCGGGCGCTCGACGCGCGGCGGAAGGTGCTCGGCGAGGAGCACCCCGACACCCTGAAGACGACCGAGGGCCTGGCCCGCACGCTCCAGCACGTCGACCGCCGCGACGAGGCCATCGCGCTGCTCGAGCGGCTGCTGGTGGTGCGCGAGCGGCTCTCGGGGAAGAGCTCGAAGGAGCTCGCCGCCACCTGCGAGCTGCTGGCCGAGCTGCACGCCGGCGCCGAGAACTGGAACGAGGCGCGGGCCTTCGCCGAGCGCGAGCTGGCCATCGCGCTCGAGACGAAGGGCCCCGACGACCAGCTCACCGCGCGGGCCCGCCTGACGCTCGCCGCGGCGCAGACGGGCCTGGGCCGGTGGGGTGACGCCCGCGCCAACCTCGACGAGGCCATGCGGGTCCGGCGGAAGCTCACCGGCGACGAGTCGGCCGACGTCGCCATCGTGCTCCAGGCGCTCGGCACGCTCGCCCTCGAGCAGAAGAAGGGCGCCGAGGCCAGGAGCGCGTTCGAGCGCTCGCTGGCCCTGCGCGAGCGGCTCAGCGGCGCCACCAACGAGACGCTCGCCGACAGCAAGGCGGGCATCGGGCGCGCCCTGCTGGTGCTGGAGCAACCGGCCGACGCGGTGGTGCAGTTCGAAGAGGTGCTCAAGCTGCTCGGAGACGTCGACGACCGGCGGCGGCTGGCGCGGGCCCGCGTCGATCTGGGGCGCGCCCTCCTGCTCGCGGCGCCGAGCCAGCGCGCGCGCGCCGAGACGCTGCTCCTCGAGGGGCTGCCGGGCCTGAGCGCCCGAGAACAGGAGCGGCTCCTCCCCGTGCTCGAGAAGGCGGGCCTGCGGCCACCCGACGCGGGGCCGTAGCCACGAGGTGTGCTAGGGCCCGCGGCATGCGCCACCTGCCCTTCCTGCTCGGAGTCGCCCTGGGGTTCACCGCCGCGGTCCTGCCTGCGTGTGGGGCGCCGGCGTGCACCGCCACGTCATGCCCGCTGGGGTGCTGCGATCGATCGGGCCGGTGTCAGAGCTCGTCGACCTCGACCTGCGGGGTCAACGGCGGGGCGTGCCAGGCCTGCGGCCTCTCGCAGACCTGCGTCTCGGGCGCGTGCATGAGCGGCGGCTCCGGCGCGGGCGTCGGCGGCGGCCCGGGGGGCGGCGCCTCGGGCGGTGGCACGGGCGGCGGCAGCCCGAGCGGGAGCTACGGCGCCTTCCTCGACGGCTATGCCGCGGCGTACTGCCAGAAGAGCATTCAGTGCGGCGGGCTGCCTGGCGCGATGCAGGCCGACTGCGTGGGGGTGATCCGGGCGCTCTACGCCACCGTGGGCATCTCGTTCGGCGCGCAGGGCGTGGTGACCGAGCGCTCGGTCGCGTCGGGGGCGTCGACCTTCGACAGCGCGAAGGGCCAGCGCTGCCTGACCGCGCTCGCGAACCTCACCTGCGCGTCGGGGCAACTGCGCGGCCCCACCTTCGAGTGCGAGGGCCTGACCGCGCCCGCGGCGGCGCCGGGCGGTGCGTGCTTCTCGCCGGCCGACTGCACCGACGGCACGTTGACCTGCAACGGAGCGGCCTGCGCGCGCACCTGCTCCGCCGGGGGGAACCTGGGCGAGAGCTGCAAGGCCGATCGCACCTGCAACACCCCCTTCATCTGCGTCTCCAACGTCTGCCGCAACGAGCCGCCCGTCGGGGCTGCCTGCAGCGGCTTCGACAGCTGCGGCCCGCGGCAGGAGTGTCGAAACAACCAGTGCGTGGCGCTCCCGGGCGTCGGGGCGCCCTGCCCCGACTATCGGTGCGCGCCTGGCGCCTACTGCACGGGCTCGCCCTCTTTCAGCTGCCGGGCCCAGAAGCCGCTGGGCTCCAGCTGCGTGACCTCAGCGGAGTGTCTGAATGAGGGCCTGTGCACCGCGGCCGGCCTCTGCGCGGCGAGAGGCGGGGTCGGCGCGGTGTGTCGATTCCAGAGCGACTGCCAGTCGCCGCTCCCCTGCGTGTTCGGCCGCTGCGCGGCGCGCGGCGCGTCCGGGGCGCGCTGCGAAGAGACCTACCACTGCGCCGACCGGCTCGACTGTGACGACGTGCTGCGCATCTGCCGGAGCGCGACCTCGACGCAGGCGACGGGCCAGGCCTGCAGCAGCACGCAGGCGTGCACCACCGAGACCGACATCTGCAAGAACAAGCGCGTCACCACCGACGGTGGAACGGGAACCCCCGGGACGTGCGGGCCGACGCAGGCGGGCGACCCCTGCCGGGGGCACGAAGAGTGCGGCCCTGCGTTCTTCTGCAGCACTCCCTCGCAGACCTGCCAGCCAGCGGGCCCCGCCACCGGCTGCGACGGCGACCGCAACTGCCGCGCCACCGACTACTGCACCTCGACGAACGTCTGCGCCACCAAGGCGGCCGCCGGCCAACCATGTGACTCGACCCGGAGCTCGTCCTGCGCAGCGACGGGAGAGCTCTGCCGCATGGAAGGAAACACCCCGGCGCGGTGTCAGCGCACGCCGGCGCTCGGCGAGCCCTGCTCCTCGCTGTGCGCCTTCCCTTCGGCGTGCGTGGGCGGCACCTGCGTTGCGGCGGGCCGGGTGGGGCAGCCCTGCATGTCGAACTCCCCCATCGGGTGTTTGAACGGCGAGTGCCTGTTGCCTGACGGCGGCATCGGCAGCGGGGGCGGCAGCAGCAGCGGCAGCAGCGGCACCTGCGTCGCGCCGCGGGCCGACGGCTCGCCCTGCTCCTTCGACCCTGCGTGCCAGTCGGGCTTCTGCGACCGCCCGGGCTTCGTCTTCTCGGGCTTCGGCGTCTGCGTCGCCGCCTGCCGGTGAAGAGGCTCAGAACAGCTCGTAGCGCACGCCCAGCATCACCTTGTCGTTGCGTGACAGGTAGCCGAAGGGGCTGAAGCTGGCGCCTTCGTACACCTCGGCGCCCAGCCACACCTTGAGGCCCTCGACGCCCTGCCACGTCACCTTCGGGCCCAGCGCGAAGCTCAACCCGATGGGCTCGAAGGCCGCCCGCAGCTCGAGCGCGAGCCGGTCGCGCCACAGGGCGTACGAGAGGTTGGCGACGAAGAGGTGGAACCACGCGGTGCGCGCCGCGCCGGCGGCCGTCGAGGGCTCGAGCAGCACCACCTGCTGGCCCGCGGCGATGCTCGGAATCGCCAGCCCGAAGTAGCTGAGCGCGTAGACGAACTTCGAGTCCGAGGCCTGGCTCAGGCCCACCACCCAGGTGACGGCGCTCTTGTCGATGGGCCTGAACTCGGCGTCGAAGAACGTCTGCCGCGGCGAGTAGGTGACGTCGACGTCGAGCTGCGCCGGGCCGATGATCGCCGAGCCCTGCGCCGAGAAGAGGTGGGTGCGCGCGTAGGTGCCGCGGAAGAGCGTCTCGCCGGCCTGAAAGCGGTTGAGCACCGACGCCGCGGCGGCCTGCGGCACCGGCCGGCCCGCCGCGTTGGCCGACGCCAGCACCTGCACCTCGGGGTCGATCACCACCCGCGGCATCTTCTCGTTCATCCACACCCAGGAGCCGCCCACCTTCACCTTGCCCGTCGAGGTCAGCCGCAGCGCCACGTCTCCGAGGAAGGGCGGCGGGCGGCGCGTCTCGAAGAAGCGCTCCTGCGCGAAGTCTTCCACCGACGGGTCGACGCGGCGGGTGTCGAACGACGGCGCGAGCGCCGGCTGCAGCAGCGCCTCGTCCTGCCCGAAGATGAAGTACCGGTGCGACTGGAAGAAGGGCACGTAGGCCGCCAGGTAGCTGACCGCGCCGAGCGTGCCCTGCGCGCGCACCGCGGGCACCGGCAGCAGCGAGTCTTCGAGCTCCGCCGCCACGAAGCTCTCGCGCAGATCTCTGGGGTTGAGCGCATCAGCAGGCGCCAGCGCGGCGTTGGCCCCCAGCGCGATGCGCTGGTTGCCGACGCGCAGGTCGACCTTCGGCGAGTAGACGTCGACGTAGGCGTCTCCCAGCAGCGGCTCGAAGAAGCCCTTGGCGCGATCGAGCTCCCGCTGGGTGGACAGGCGCACCTGCGCGCGCCCCTCGAGCACCACCCGCACGCGCTCGTTCACCTTGACGTCCACGCCCAGCGACACCTTGAGCCGCCCTTCGGCGACGTTCTCGGCGAACGGCACGTTGCGGGGCGAGTCGAAGCGGGTGTCGACGCTGGTCTCGGCGCGCGCGGCGCCGAAGAGCCGCACCGTGGGGCTCGACGGCGCCACCTCGAAGGCCTCGAGCGCGGGGCCTGCCCCCGCGTCAGGGGCGGCCTCGACGAAGGGCTCGAACGCCTCGAAGGCCTCGATGGCCATCGCCGGCTCGGCGGGGCCGGCGTCTTCGACGAAGGGCGCGCCCGCGTCAGCCTGCGCGAGGAGAACGACGAGGAGGGTCGCCGCGGCTGCCACGAGGCGCCTGATAGCCCACTCACGGGGAATCTGCTCTGATCGCGAGGCCGTGACGTCGCCGACCCCGCTCGTGTTCGCCACCGCCTTCGACGGGCTCTCGCGGGCCTTCGTGCTCGCGGCGCCCACGAAGCGGCGGCTCCTGGCGCTGGGGGTGGACTTCGGCGCGCTGGAGGCCTCGTATCCGCTCGCCACCTTCCTGGCGGCCCTCGACGTGGTGGCGACCTCGCTCGACCACCTCGGCACTCCGTTGACCCGCTACCGCCTGTTGGGCCGCGCCTACGTCTCGGGGTGGGTGCAGACGACGAGCGGCAAGGCGACCATGACGGTGGGGCGGCTGCTGGGGCCCAAGCGCATGATGATGCGCATGCAGGCGACGTTCGCGACCTCGGCCAACTACGTGAAGACCGAGGTCACGCCTCAGCCGCCCAAAGCGCTCGAGCTCATCGTCAAGACCGCTGATGAGTTCGTGCCCAACCTGCCAAGCGAGGCCGGGCGCCTCATCGACTACCGCCACGGGCTCCTCGAGGGCATCGTCGAGCAGTACGGCGTCAAGGACCACGTGGACGTCGTGGAGCGCGACGACGTCAGGCTGATGGCCCGCTACCTGGTGAAGTGGTGAGCGGCATGGCGCTCGACCCTCGGCGCCCCCGCTGACAGAGTGGGCGCCAACCGTGCCCGACGCGCCCGAGAGAGACACCTTCGTCAGCGGCAACCACCGCATCATCGGAGGCCGCTACCTGCTCGAGAAGCAGCTCGGCGCCGGCGGCATGGGCACGGTGTGGAAGGCGAGCCAGCTGGGCGTGGGGAACCTCGTCGCCATCAAGTTCCTCCACGAGGCGCTCTCGTCCGACGAGGGCCTGGTGAAGCGCTTCGAGCAGGAGGCGAAGGTGTCGCTCGAGGTGACCCACCCCGGCGCCGCGCAGCTGCTCGACACCGGCAGAGATCAGAAGACCGGCCAGCTCTACATCGTCTTCGAGTACGTCGAGGGCGAGGACCTGCGCGCGCGGCTCAACCGCGAGGGCGCCCTCTCGTTCGACGAGGCCCGCGACATCGCGCTGCGCGTCGGCGAGGTGCTCGCGGCGGCCCACGCGCGCGACATCGTGCACCGCGACATCAAGCCCGAGAACATTCGCCTGAGGAAGGACCTCGGGGGCACGCACGTGAAGGTGCTCGACTTCGGCATCGCGAAGTTCAGGCCCGAGGTGAACGCGCGGCTGACGGCCGACGGCGCGATCGCCGGCACCCCCGGCTACATGGCCCCCGAGCAGGTGCGCGGCGAGGCCGTCGATGGGCGGGCCGACGTCTACGCGCTGGGGCTCGTCACCTACGAGATGATGACGGGGCTGCCGGCCTTCGCCTCGACGTCGGCGCCGGCGCTCCTGGTCGATCAGCTCGCCACGCCGATGCCGACGCTCGGGGGCCGCGCGCCGGGCCGCGCCTTCCCCGCCCTCGACGAGGTGTTGCAGCGCGCCTGCGCGAAGGACCCGGCCGCGCGGTTTCAGTCGGCGCGGGAGTTCGTCGAAGCGATGAAGGCCCTGCCCTCGCCGCCGTGGAGCACCCGGGCCCGGGCCGCCGTGGCAGTGGCCAATCGCGCGACCCCGCTCTTCCAGCCGCCAGCGCCGGCGGTGGCCACGCCGCCCCCGCCCTCGAGGCGCCCCCTCGCGCTGGGGCTGGCCCTGCTGGGCCTCCTCGGCGGCGGCGCCACCTACGGCGCGTACCGGCTGTCGAGGTCTGCGCTGCCCTCGCTCGTCGCGGCGCCCGAGTGCCAGGGCAGCGACATCTACAAGCCAGAGCTGCGCGCGCTCTCGGTGGAGGCCCTCGAGCAGAAGGTGGCCAACAGCCGGCTGATGCCGCCCAGCGCGTCGCGGCGCCAGCTCGAGCTGCTCAAGTCGAGCGCCACCGCGTACGACCCCTCGAAGCACGAGTGCATGTACCGCCTGATGTTGATGGGCAGCGTCGCCGCCGAGTCCACCACCATCGGCGCCACGCCAGAGCTGTGGGGCCAGACGCGCGAAGCGAAGGAGCTCGAGCTGTTGTTCCTCGAGATGCCCCTCTTGCAGCGCTGGAGCGTCGCGCAGCGACGGGACGTGCTCGCCCAGCTCGAGGCGACCTTCATCGCCAACCTGAAGCAAGAGGCGCCCGGCGACGAGGAGCACTGGAGGCGCCAGTACTACGGCCTCGAGCTGACCTGCGAGGCGACCGACGAGGTGCTGGAGCAGCTCGGGGCGAAGCGGCCGTCGAGCTGCCCGGGGCTCCAGCCACGCTGAGGCGCCCGGCTACCCGCGCTCGAGCGCCTGCTCGGTGAAGGCGTCGTCTCCGAGCGCCGAGTCCTCGAGCTTGAGCACCTGCAGCTGCGTCTTCGAGCCGGTCTGCAGGTTCTCCATCACCGCGTCGGCGGCGATGACGCGCTCCTTGAAGGCCTTGAGCTTGAGGGTGCGGTAGCGCTTGAGCGGCTTGCCCGCCTTGTCCTGGTAGTCGACGCGCATGGGCACGAAGGTCTGCTGGTCGATGAAGAGCGTGACGCCGCCGTAGGCCGAGGCGTCGTCGCCCTTGCCCTTGAGCACGAAGCAGTCGCGCCCCTCGACCTTCTCGTCGGCGACGCGGGTGACGTCGTCGTCGCTGGCGCCGTTCGAGGCGATGTCTGCGTAGGCGAAGTCGGTGTCCATGAAGGCCTTGCCGCGGTCGCTCCGGGCCACCTTGCGCACCCGCTTGAGCTTCGGCAGGTAGAGCGAGACGTCGTCGCCTTCACCCTTCGCGCCCTCGACCGTCAGCACCGCGACGCCGGCCACCCCGGCCGGGGCCGAGAAGCGCGCCAGCGCGTGGCTGCGGCCGCCGATGGTGCGGCTCGAGCTCGTCAGCTGCTGCTCCTTCACCTTGCCGTCGCTGGTGGTGGTGACGAGCTTGAGCTCGGCGGTGAGGCCGACGAGGTTGAGCGCGCCCTTCTCGCGCGACTTCCGCGAGATGTCGGCGGCGGAGTCTTCGGCCAACGCCGAGGAGGAGCAGACGAGCGCAGCGGCGAGGAGGAGGCGCATGCGGGGGCTCATAGCAGAGGACACGGGCGACCGACGCGACGGCCTCACTACGATTCACTCCCCGAAGTACTCCGGGAGCGTCTCTTTCAGCCGCCGCTCGGCCGCCTCGAGGGCCTTGTTGTCGGGCTCGAGCGAGCGGGCCGACTGGAGCCGCAGCAGCGCCCGCCGCGGGTGCCCCAGCGCCAGCTCGCAGCGGGCCTCGGCCTCGAGCGCCTCGGCGTCGTCGGGGGCGTAGGTGACGGCGTCGGCCGCGGCCGCGCAGGCCCGCTCGACGGCCCCGGCGGCGAGCCACGCCTTCGACAAGAGCACCCGGGCCACGCCGTTCGAGGGGTCGGCCTTCACCGCCACCGTCAGCGCCTCGGCCGCGGGCACCGCGTCACCGGTGTCGAGGAGCGCCTGCCCCAGCCGCGTCAGCACCGGCCCCGAGTTGGGGAACAGCAGCGCCTCGGCGCGAGACAGCCGCAGCGCCTGGCCTTCTTCGAAGCGCACGCCCGCGAGCATCTGCTCGGCGACCTGGGCGTACCGGGGCGCGGCGGCGGACCACTGAAAGACGAGCTGGTAGACGACGCGCCCGCGCGGCACGAAGTAGGCCGCCAGCCGGGTGGGCCCCGACGTCTCGTCGATCACCGCGCGCACCCGCACGCCGTCGCGGTCGCCGACGCGCACCAGCGCGGTGGACTCGGGCCGAACCCGCGTCACCTCGGCGCCGAGGGCCTGCGGGGTGAGGCGCTCTTCGACGAAGCGGTGCGCGGCCTCGAGCGCGTCGGCGCCCTCGCTCATCTGTACGGCCTCGGCGGCGAAGCTGGCGCGGCCCACGCCGGGCAGGCCGTTGTACCAGGCGACGCGGCCCAGCGGCGTCGCGCCCCGGCCCCACGTCGAGGGCACGTGAATCGAGAAGCCGTACACGTCATCGCGCTCCACGCGCGTCGGCGGCAGGAAGTCACCCAGGAAGAGCTGCCCGAAGAACACCGCCATCAAGATGCCGAACGAGGGCAGCGCGCGCAGCGCCGGCTCCCACTTCCAGCGCTGCCCTTCGGCGAGCAGCCGCGGCCTCATCAACGAGCCGGTCGCCAGGCCCGCGAAGAGGCCCCCGGCGTGGGCCCAGTTGTCCACCCCCTGCGAGGTGATGCCGATCAGCAGCAGGCCCAGCGCCGTGGGGATGGCGGCGTCGCCCATCACGCTGCGGTGGAAGGCAGACAGCGAGCTGCGGTACTTCAACCCGAAGGCCACCACGCCGCCCAGGCACCCGAACACCATGCCCGAGGCGCCGATGGTGATGGCCTCGTTCAGGAACAGCGAGGCCGTCATGGTGGCCAGGCCCGAGATCACCAGCAGCCACAGGTAGTCGAGCGTGCGGTAGGTGTTCTCGAGCATGCCCCCCACGTTGAAGAGCACGAACATGTTGAGGCCCAGGTGCAGCGCGTCGCGGTGCAGCAGGTTGGCCGTGAAGAGCCGCCAGCTCTCGCCGAGATCGAAGATCAGCGGCCCGACCTTCCCGCCGTAGCGGACCATGTCGTCGAGCTCCATCACCCCGCCCTCGGCGGTGAGCAGGAAGGCCCCGAGGTTCACCAGGATGACGGCCGAGGTGAAGAACGGGAAGCGGGACAGCGAGAAGGCCCGCGAGAAGTACGCCTTTCGCCCGTCTTGCAGCCGCTGCCAGAGCTCGAGCTCACAGGCCGGCACGAACCGCTCGCCGGTGACGACCGGCATGCAGACCAGGCTCTGCGGCGACACCTCGCCGCGGGTGATGCGCCCCTCGAACTCGGGCAGATCGAGCTCCTCGTCTCCCATCTCGGTGCGAAGCGTGACCGGCGCTGCCATGGCGCGACGGAGCCTACCAACCCCCTTCCGGGACCCCCGGTGACGATTCTCGAAGATGTGTTGGTGCGCGGAACCGTACAGTGGTGCTAGAACACCCGGCGCGTGCTGAAGCTGATCATCGAAGACGACGAGGGCAGGAAGACCGTCGTTCCTTTCGTGCGGGACGAGATCACCATTGGGCGGCAGGAGGGGAACACCATCCGCCTGACCGAACGGAACGTGTCTCGCCGGCATGCCCGCTTGTTGCGGCAGAGCCTGAACGTCCTGATCGAGGACCTCGGCAGCTACAACGGCATCAAGGTCAACGGCGACCGCATCACCGGCCAGGTGCAGGTGCAGGACGGCGACCTGATTCAGATCGGTGACTACGACCTGGCGATTCAGCGCGAAGAAGAGGCGCGCGCCGCCCAGACGGTGCCGCTCGACCCCTCGCGCGCTCCGACCGCCACCGCCACCGCCACCGTCAAGCTGCCCGACCCCGGCGCCACCATGCCGGCGCTGCCGGTGGTGAACGTGCCCGAGGTCTCGGAAGACGAGATCGAAGATCTCTCGAACGTGCCCGACGAGCCGCCGCGTCACCAGTCGACGGCGGTCATTCGCATCGACCAGGTGTCGGGCAGCCGCCCGCAGCGCTCGGTGCAGGCGCTCGACCCCAACGACGCGCCGCGCCTGGTGGTGCTCAACACCGACTTCGCCGGCCGCGAGTTCCCCTGCACCAGCACCGAGCTGCGCATCGGCCGCACCGACGACAACGACATCGCCATCGACCACCGGTCGCTCTCGCGCACGCACTGCAAGCTGGTGCGCGAGGACTCGGGCGAGTGGAAGGTGATCGACCTGCAGTCGGCCAACGGGCTGATGGTGAACGGCGAGCCCTACGCGCAGGTCACCCTGCGCCTCGGCGACGTGCTCGAGCTGGGGCACCTCAAGCTCAAGTTCATCGCCGCCGGCGACTCCGTCACCATCAACTCGGGCACCTCGAACGTCACCAGAGAGAGCAGCAAGCCCTCGTCGAAGGGCCCGCTGATCGCCGTGGTGGTGGCGCTCCTGGTGATCGTGCTCGGTGGTGGTGGTTACGCGTTGATGAAGAGCTCGACGGGGCCGGTCAAGCCGGTCAAGCCGACCGTCGTCGACCCGCCCAACAAGCCGGTCGTCGAGAACCCCAACGTCAACCCGCCCACCACGCCCGAAGACCCGCCGAAGCAGCCCGCGGTCGACGTCGAGCAGAAGAACGAGAAGCTGATCGCCGACGCCGAGGCGTCGATCGCCGAGGGCGACTTCACCACCGCCGAGGGGTACCTCCAGCAGTGCAAGGTGGGCGCCTCGCCGTGTCCCAAGGCCCAGACGCTGCTGGCGCAGATCTCGACCGAGAAGCCGTTCCTCAAGGTGCTCGACGACGCGAAGAAGGCCCTCGACAAGGGTGACGTGGACAAGGCGGGCACCCTCTTGTCGACGGTGAGCCAGACCAGGCTGCTGGCGGCCCGCTACCGCGAGCTCGATCAGGCCCGCCAGGCCGCCGTGCAGGCCATCATCGCCGCCAACGCCAACCGACCGCCGGTGGTGAAGCCCGACCCGGTGGTGGCGCCCGTGAACAACGACGCCGCGAAGCGCGCCCAGCTCGAGAAGCTGCTGGCCGAGGGCAAGCAGGCGAAGAAAGAGGGCTCGTTCAAGACGGCCATCGACAAGCTCAACAAGTGCCTCGAGCTCGACAAGACGAACGCCGACTGCACCGTCAGCCTGGCGTCGGTCTACGCGACCCGCGGCAACAAGGAGAACAACGAGGCCGACAACGCGAAGGCCAAGCAGCTGTATGAGCAGTTCCTCAAGGTCTGCGCGCCTGGTGACGCTCGAATCGCGCGGGTCAAAGAAATCCTCGCCGGCAAGCAGTGAGGACAACGCGTGCGCGGCTCTCCCCAAATCAAGATCCTCGTCGTCGATGACGAACCGGACAACGCCCAGCTCTTCGACGCGCTGTTGACGCGCGAGGGGTACGGCGTGGTGACGCTGTCAGACCCCACGAAGGTGATGGCGATGCTCAAGGAGCACGACTTTCACCTCGTGATCCTCGACGTGATGATGCCGAAGATGAGCGGCACCGAGGTGCTCGAGCAGATTCGGACCTTCGACGACGACATCGCGGTGATCGTGGCCACCGGCTTTCCCACCGTCGAGTCGGCGGTGGCCAGCCTGAAGAACGCCGCCAGTGACTACGTGCGCAAGCCCGTGGAGCCGCCCGTCTTCATCGAGACGGTCAAGCGGGTGCTCGACAAGAAGGGCATCACCCGCGACCCCGAGGCCGAGCTGCACCGCGGCATCGGGCGCTTCATTCGTGAAGGGCGCACCCGGCAGAACCTGACGCTCAAGCAGCTGGCACGGCGCACCGGGTTGTCGGTGTCGCTGCTGTCGCAGATCGAGCGCGCCGAGTCGTCGGCGTCGATCGCCTCGCTGTACCGCATCGCCTCGGCGCTGCGGGTGCGCATGAGCGAGCTCTTCGCCGACGTCTGACGACCCGTCTTTGCACTCTGAAGGCGCGATCGCCTCGGGCGCGGGTCTCCCGACTTCCCTGCCCTGGTGGAAGCGGCGTGTTGGGCGCCTCGAGAGTGACGGGCCCGGTCGGCGGGCGGGCGTGGTGGTCAGCGGCCGATGAAGGTGGGCTTGCGCTTCTCGAGGATGGCCAGGCGCCCCTCGGCGGCGTCGGCGCTGTTGAACGAGCGGCGGCGCAGCGCCTCGTAGTCGGCCAGCGCCTGGGCCGAGCGCTCGCGCGCCGCCAGCAGCCCCAGCCCCTGCTTGAGGCCCGCGACGGCCAGCGGCGCGTTGCCGGCGAGCTCGGCGCACAGCCGCAGCGCCTCGTCGCGCGGCGCGTCGGTCAGCACGTCGACGAGCCCGCGGCGCAGCGCCTCGTCGGCGCCCAACCGCCGGCCGGTGAGGAAGAGGTAGCGCGTGGTGGCGTCACCGACCTTCGCGCGAAACCGCTCCAGCCCCGAGAGCGAGTACACCACCCCCAGCCGCGCCGGCGGCATCGACAGCACCGCGCCAGGCCCCGCCACGCGGAAGTCGCAGGCCATCGCGAGCTCGCACGCCGCGCCGAAGGCAGGCCCGTCGATGGCGGCCACGCTGGGCGCCGGGTGCCGCATGAGGCGATCGAGCACCTCGCCCAGGCGCGCGTCGGGCAGCCGCTCGCCGTCGGTGTAGGTGGACAGCTCGTTGAGGTCCCACCCGGCGCTGAAGAGGCCCTCGCCTTCTCCGAGCACCAGGAGCGCGCGCACCGGCCCCGGCCGCGCGAGGGCCTCGTCGAGCTGCGCGAGCAACCCGCCGTCGATGGCGTTCTTCCGGCCCGGGTTCGACAGCGTTAGCACCCGCACGCCGCCGTCACGGTCTTCGACCCGCAGCGCCGCAGGCACGGCGGCTCAGCCCAGCACGACCAGCACGTCACCTTCGCTGACCGACTGTGCCTCGGCGCAGCGAATCTCTTTCACCACGCCCGGGTCGGTCGCCTCGACGGGCATCTCCATCTTCATCGACTCGAGGATCACCAGGGTGTCACCGGCGTTCACCTGCTGGCCCACCTTGCACTCGATCTTCCACACCGTTCCGGTGATGTGTGCGGTCACGTCCATGGTCTCTGCTCCAGGAATAGGGGTTGGGTTCAGGGCTTCGCGTGGTGTTCGAGGAACCGGGTGTCGAGGCGGCCCGCCACGAAGGCCTCGCTCTCGAGGATGCGCAGGTGCAGCGGCACGTTGTGCTTGATGCCCTCGATGCGGAAGTTCGCGAGCGCCTCTTTGGCGCGCGAGATGGCCTGCGCGCGCGTGTCACCGGAGACGATCAGCTTGGCGATCATCGGGTCGTAGTTGGGCGTCACCACGTCGCCCTCGGCGTAGCCGGCGTCGAGCCGAACCCCGGGCCCCGTGGGGGGCTGAAACACCTTGAGCGGCCCGGGCGACGGGAAGAACTTCACCGGGTCTTCGGCGTAGATGCGGAACTCGAGCGCGTGGCCCGTTCGGGTGATCTCGCGCTGCTGGAGCGTCAGCCGCTCGCCGGCCGCGATGCGGAACTGCCAGCCGATGAGATCGACGCCGGTGGTGAGCTCGGTCACCGGGTGCTCGACCTGCAGCCGCGCGTTCATCTCGATGAAGTAGACCTGCCCCTCGGAGTACAGCAGCTCGACGGTGCCGGCGTTGGCGTACCCGAAGGCCTTCGCCGCCTTGAGGCCCGCGTCGAACAGCTGCTGGCGCACCCCGGCGTTCTGCCCGTCGAGGAACAGCGGGCTGCCGGCCTCCTCCACCACCTTCTGGTGCCGGCGCTGAATCGAGCACTCGCGCTCGAGCACGTGGAGCGTGTGGCCCTCGAGGTCGCCGAGGATCTGCACCTCGAGGTGGCGCGGGGCCGCGAAGTACTTCTCGAGGTACACGGTGTCGCGGCTGAAGGCGGCGCGGGCGCGATCGACGCACGCGCGAAACACCCTCTCGAGCTCGGCGGGGGTGTTCGCGACCGCCATGCCGATGCCGCCGCCGCCGCCGGCCGCCTTGCAGAGCACCGGGTAGCCGATGCGCTCGGCCTCTGAGAGCGCGGTGGCCACGTCGGGAATGGTGTCTTTGGAGCCGGGGACGATGGGCACGCCGGCCTCGGCCACCAGCCGCCGGGCCTCGCTCTTGTCCTTCATGCGCAGCATCGCCTCGGGCGGCGGGCCCACGAAGGTGATGCCGTGCCCGGCCACCGTCTTCGCGAACTCGGCGTTCTCCGAGATGAAGCCGTAGCCGGGGTGAATCGCCTCGGCCTTCGTCTGCTTCGCGGCCTCGAGCAGCGCGGCCACGTTGAGGTAGCTGTCCTTCGCGGGCGCAGGCCCGATTCGCACCGCCTCGTCGGCCTCTTTCACGAACGGCAGCTGGGCGTCGGCGTCGGAGTAGACGGCGACGGTCTGCATGCCCATGCCACGCGCGACGGTGATGATCCGGCGGGCGATCTCTCCACGATTGGCGACGAGGATCTTCTTGAACATGGGCCTCTCGAACGGACGCGCACCGTACCACGCGCGACTCTCACGCCCGGCGAATAGCCACGCCCCGCCGCCCAGACAATCGCTTTCCCGCGCCCGTTCGACCGAAAGTGGATCGACGCGGGACCTGCGGGGTATGAGTCGATCGATGGCCCGTCGTCGTGTCCAGAAGGCGCAGATCTTCTCGCTCGCCGAGGCGCGCCTGGCCCGCCGCCTGTCGACCTACCGAGAGCGCCTGGACCGCGTCATCCGCTCCAACAAGCGCGCCATCGGCAGGCTCTACACCTCGGGCTCGATGTTCACCAAGGCCGGGGCCCGCGCGGGCCGCGATCTGCTGACGGCGCACGAGCACCTCTTGCGCGTGGTGACGCTGCTCGATCGCTTCGACGACACCGGCGACGTGCCGGCGCCGCGCTCGGCCAGGGCGGTCGAGGCGATCTTCACCGAGCTCGACACCCTGCTCGAGCGCACCGGCCAGTTGACCGCGCACACCTCGGAGCTGATGGGCGACCTCAAGCCCGAGCGGTGACCGTCACCACCGGCCGCCCGCGTTGAGCCCCACCACCTGCGCGCTGCCGGCGTAGGTGCCCGAGAACCCGGGCGCGTGGCTCACCTGCGGCACCAGCAGCACGAACTGGTAGCCGAGATCGAGGTTCACCCCGACGTCGAAGCGGTAGCCGACCCCGGCGCAGAGCCGCGCGCGCGCCGCGTCAGGCAGGTCGGGCGTGAGCGTGTCGGTCGGCGTCGCCGCCTCGTCGTAGACCGCGCCGAACCGCGCCTGCACCCGCGCCGTCACGTCGTACTCGGCGCCCAGGTGCACCGAGAGGGTGTCGCGCCACCGCTTGGGCAGCGGGTTGTCGAGGTCGTTGCTCTCGAAGTCGATGAAGAGCTGCCGAAACGAGCTCCAGGTGACGGCGTTGACGTCGAGCCCGAAGCGCAGCCGCGGCGTGGCGAAGAACCCCAGCCCCACCGTCGCGACGTCGGGCAGGGTGATGCTCGCGGTGATGGGCTGATCGGCCAGGCGCGCCTGGAGCTCGGGCGGAACGCCGCCGAAGTGGGCCCGGCCCGCGAACGTGAGCGGCACGTTGGAGCGCCAGGTGAAGCCGAAGGTGAGCCGGTCTTCGATGAGGGTGCCCTGCACGCCCGCGTTCCAGCCCACGCCCCAGGCGTCGCCGCCGAGCGACACCTTGCCCTCGGAGTCGACGAAGGGGAGCGCCCGCTCGATGCCCACCGTGCCCCGGAGGAGCTGCAGGCCCGCGCCGATCTTGAAGCGGGGGTGAACGCGGTAGGCGACGGTGGGGTTGAAGGCGAAGGTCTGCACGTTCGACGACAGCGCCCGTCCCCTGCCCTCCCAGCCGTCGGGCCACGTCGCGCCGGCGCCGAACGGGTTGAAGACGCCCAGGCCGATCGAGAGGTCGTCGGTGAGGCCCCACGCCACGTTGAAGTTGATGGGCGTCGAGACGCGGGTGAGCGTCTGCGCGCGCTGGCCCGAGGCGTCAGCGGTGAAGACCACCGACGGCACCACCAGCGTCACGCCGAGCTGAAGGTCGAAGCCCTTGCGGCCCGCGAGCCCCGCGGGGTTGTAGACGATGGAGGAGGCGTCGCTGGTCAGCGCGGTCACGGCGATGCCCATGCCGGCGGCGCGCGCGTGGTGCGTCTCGAGCCGAAACCCGCTCCCGAGGGCGGACCCGGCGAGGAGCGCAATGAGGAGCGTCACCGTCTTCGTCATGGCGTCACCGGAACGTTCGCGGGCGTCAGGCCGCTCGAGAAGAAGGGCCCCAGCTGCGCCTGCGCCACCGAGGTCGCGCACGTCGCCGGGTTGAAGGCCATGTTGGTGGCGTCGCACTCGGGGTTGACGGTGGTGGAGCCAGGCGGCCCTCCGGGCTCCAGCAGGAAGCGGTGCCGAGCTGCTCCAGGCCAGCTGGCGGGGAACCCGCCTGCCGCGGCGCTCCCCGCGTGCGCGCCGAACCGGAACCACGACAGCCGCGCCGCCGACGCCGCGCCGAGGCCCGCGCGCAGCAGCGTGCTGGGGCTCGGCCAGACGGCGTCGCCTTCGATGGACGAGACGAACACCCTGCGGGCCGCGCTCGGCGAGGCGAGCGCTGGTCGAACGAGGTTCTGCGGATCGGCCGCGTCGAGCGCCGTCCGCGCCAGGACGACGAAGTGGTCGAACTCCGCCGTCCCCGAACCGCTCCCGCTCGCCACCACCAGCCCCTGCCCACCCAGGCCACCGAGCATCGCCCCGAGCGGGTCGGCCCCCACGGCGTTGAGCGACACCCGCTGCGGCGCGGCGCTGGCCGCTGAGAACATCACGCCGCCCGCCGCGCCCACGTCGTGCCCCAGGAGGTGAAGCGTCGTCGCGTCCACCGGGCTCGCCACGCCAGCCGCGAGCGTCGCGCTCAGACTCCCGGGCCCCGTCGCCGAGAGGATGCGGACCAGGTGCGCCAGGTCGGCCGTCCCGGCTTGCTGGAGGTGGCCGCGCGTCGCCGTCAGCTCGCCGGCCTCGAGGAAGCCCAGGCCGCTGATGGCCGGCACCCCGGAGCCGCCGATCGACGCCGACGGCGCAAACGCCCCGCCCTCGCAGCGGCCAGTCGCAAGGCAGCGGCCCTGCCCCGCGAAGAAGCAGACTTCGGGTGAGACGGACGAGCACGCGAGCGCGCTCGCTGGAGCGCGCGCGACGCAGCGGCCCGTCGCTGGCTCACACCGCTGCGCCGCCGGGTCTGCGCAGGCGTCATCGGGAGCGCTGGCGCGGCGGCAGTCAGCGCGCTCGCCGTGGAGCGGCGCGTCGAGGGCGACCACCACGAAGCCCGCCGCCGCGAGCGCGTTCGCCACGAAGAAGACGTCGCCGCGCGCGCGCCCCAGGCCGTGACTGAACGCCACCACCGGGAAGCCGGCCGGCGGCGCGGCGCCGTTCGGAGTGACGACGGTGAGGTGCGCGGGCCGCGCCCGCCACTGCGCGGCGTCGGGGTGCACGGTGCCCCCTGCGCCCGTCAGCGCGTCGGGGAGCGAGACCTCGGCCTCGACGATCGCGCGAATGGCCGCGTTGGGCACCTGCGCCGCGTCGAGCGCCAGGCGCGTCGTCGTCGTCGTCTCCACCACCCAGGCGGGGGTCGGCGTGACGCTCGTCGAGCTGGCCGCGGCCACCATCGACTGCGCCGGCGCGGTGAGGCGCTGCGTGGTGGCGCAGAACGCGAGCGCCAGCGAAGGCCGCGCGTGGCCCGCCGCTTCGAGCGAATCGAGGCAGCCACGGAAGCGCGTCCTCACAGGCTCCAGCTGCGCGGCCACGGCGCTCGCCACCCACGGGACCGTGCTCTCGCCGCCCGCGTCGACCAGCGGGTGACGAGACCGAACGAGCGCGAACGTCGGCGACGCCATCACGGGACGGCCGCGTGTGTCGTGCACGCGGGTGGTGACGAAGGCCGCGTACCGCGAGCCCTCCTCGAGCGGCGCCTGGGGCACCCACTGCAGCTGCTCCGGCTGGGTGACGGCGCCGGCGTCATTCGGCGACGACGCACAGTTGAGGCAGACGCGCACGTCGGGCCCCCTGACGCCCCCGTCGGCCAGGAGCGCCGCAGGCCCCTCGAGCCGCACCAGCCCTGCCCCCGAGGTGAGCGAGCCCGCGTCGAGGCCGCCGAAGTCGAGCGCGGCGCGGGCCGCCGAGTCTTCGCTCACCATCGCCGCCGTGGTGGAGAAGCCGTCGAGCAGGTTGAGCCCCGCGATGAGCCGCTCGCGCGCCGGCGAGGCGCCCGGCGTCAGCGGGAGCGACAGCCGCACCCCGGGCGTCGCGTCGTCACCGGGCGCGCCGCCATCGGGCCACACCACCAACAAGCCCCGCGCCACGCCGCCGTCGGGCAGCGTGTTGCCCCGCAGCAGGTGGTTGTTGGGGAAGGGCATGACGTCGAGGTCGAAGGTCAGCTCGGCCTGATCGACGGTGCGAAACACCCAGAGGCCCGCGACGTCTTCGCGAAGAATGCCGGTGGACTCGAGCGAGTCGAAGACGGGCTCGAGCGACCGCCTGATCGGCTCCAGCGCGATCGCCTGCGCGTCGCTCAGGGCGGTGACCGAGCGGCAGGTCGAGGTGACGACGGCGCAGCCACTGTCGACGAGCGAGGTCGAGAGCCTGACGAACGAGAAGGCCTGCGACGCGGCCAGGGGCTTGCCCGACGACGAGCGCACGCCGGCAGGCCCGCCGAGCACCGCCACGGCGATGGAGCGCCCCTTGCCCCAGCTGCCGTTGGGCGGCGTGACCTCGACCCGGTTGGCGGCGACGTCGAACCGAACGGTCGGACCGCCAACCAGCGCCGCGCCCGACAGCACCTGCACCCGCACCGAGTTGGTCGTCACGCTCGAGGGGTCGACGTCGCCTTCGATGGCCGCCGACGCGATCGACGCGACCAGGAAGCCGTCGAGGGTGTTGAGGTAGTCGGCGATCAGCTCGGCGTGGGCCGGCGACGCCCCCGGCGGGGTGGGCTCGGCGACGAGGCCCGTCGCCGGGTCGATCAGCAGCGCGTTCGGCGTGGGGAGCCTGCGAGAGGCGCTCGTCGGGTCGAACACCAGCTCCGGCTGGTCGGTCGTCGAGAAGACCCACGCGCCGGCGACGTCGTGGCGCCGAACGCCCTCCGCTTCGAGCTGATCGAGGAGCGGTCGGTAGGTGCGGCGAAGGCTCTCGAGGGCGATGGCCTGGTTGACGGTGATGGGCGCGGCCTTCACGAACGAGCGGCACGAAGGGCCCAGCACCTCGCAGTCCACCAGCGGCGCGGCGCTGCGCACCAGGGCCCAGACCTGGCTGCCGACCAGGCGCTTGCCTTCCACGCCCTTGACGCCGCTGTCTCCGCCGATGACGACCACGGCGACGGTCTTCGCGGCGCCCCAGGAGCCGCCCGCCGGCGTGAGCGTCAGGCGCTTGAGCGCGGTGCTCCACGACACCGTCGGCGGCGCCGTCAGCGGGCCGCCCGACAGCGCGAGGACCCGCACCGAGCGCGGCGTGATCGTCGACGGCTCGAGCGCCTGCTGCGCGATGTCAGCCCCCGCGACGGTGGCGGGAGGAAAACCGTTGAGGGTGTTGAGCCAGGTGCGCGTCCACTCCTGGGTCGCGGGGGAGGCCAGCGGATCGATGGTCGACGAGACCAGCCCCTGCTTGATCGAGAGGTTGTTGGGGGTCGGCGCGCGCGGCGGAGCAGCCGCCGGATCGAACACGAACGACGCCGAGTCATCGACCCGGAACGTCCACAGCAGGGCGAGCTCGGAGCGCAGCACGCCGGTGGCCACCACCGCGTCGATGGCGGGCTGGTACTTGCGCCGCAGCGCCTCGAGCCGCTTCGCCGTCGCGAGCTGATCGGCGAGGCGCCGGGCCGGGTCTTCGGTGATGGCCGAGGGGATGAGCTCGGTGGTGAGCCGGCAGGCGCTCGAGGTGAGATCGCCTTCAGGGCAGTCGATCAACGCCCCCTCGTTGCGGGCGAGCGCCCAGGTCGCGCTCCCCACGCACGCCGCGCCCGACTTGCCGCGAACGCCGTTGACGCCGCCGATGATCGCGATGGCGTAGCGATGCCCTGGCACCCATCCGCCCGCGGGCGCCGCGACGTTGACCTGGCCCGGCGCGGCTGGGCTGGGCGTCTCGACGGACGCGCGGGAGACCTCGACGGGCGCGCCGTTGGCCGAGAGGTCGAGGACCCGCACCGTCGCCGCGGTCACCGTCGCCGGGTCGAGCGCCTGGGTGAAGGTCACCGACGCGCCGGTCGCCGCGGGGAAGCCGTTGAGCGTGTTGAGCCAGCCGTAGAACCAGCGGTCGGCCGCGCTCGCCTCTGGCGGCACCGGCACGCTCAACAGCCCCGTCACCGGGTCGGTCGCGAGGTCGTTCGGCGAGGGCACCACCGCAATGGCGGCCGACGGGTCGAACCGGGCGACCACGAAGTCTCCCGGCGGGGTGTTGGGCAGCTCGGGGGCGCAGGAAGCGGCGAGCACCACGAGGGCGGCGATGCGGCGCTTCATGAAGACCCCCATCGTTCAGCGAGCGGAGCCCTCCGCATACGCCACGTCGTCATTGGCCGACCGACGAAAAGTGATTACGTGACGCGTCATGAAGGTCATCGTCGTCTACGCGCGCATCTACGGGCAGGCCTTCACCAGCGCGCTGGCGGCGATCGGCAAGAACCCGTGGACGTTGCTGCTCCCGATGGGGCTCGCCGTCACGTGGATGGTGCTGGGCATGGTGTTCGGCGCGGCGCTCGACCCGTTCTCGGGCGGCCTGTTGATCGGCCTGGCCCGGAGCGCGGCCCTCAGCATCTACTGCTTCTTCCTCGGCGGCCTGGTCGCCAACCAGAAGGTCGGCCTCGATCAGCTGCGCACCGGCATCGGCGCGTACTTCTGGTCGTGGATCAGCATCTTCTTCGTGCTGTGGATCGTCGATCTCGTGCTGGGCCCGCTCTTCAAGGCCAACCCCGACCTCGCCACGCCCTACAGCCTGGTGCTGCTGATCGCGCTCAACACCGTGCCCGAGACCATCTACCTGAAGGGCACCCGCGGCGGCATCGAGACCATTCAGCGCAGCTTCGGCTTCCTCCAGGAGCACTGGATCGAGTGGTTCATTCCCAACGGGCTGGTGCTGGGCGCCGCCTTCGCGCTCTCGCTCTTCGGCGCGGTCTTCCTGGTGTTCGGCGCGGCCGGCGCGGTGGTGAGCGGGCTGGTGGTCGGCGTGCTGCTGCACGTCTACGCGGTCTTCCGGGGCTTCCTCTACGAGGCGCTCGACGGCAGCACGCACCGCCAGCGCATGTTCCGCGCCCGCAACGGCTAGTCTTCGCTCTCGAGCAGGTTGAAGTCGGGGATGTGCTCCTGCATGTACTTGCGCATGCGGCCGATGAGCGCGGCCTCGATCTGCCGAGCGCGCTCTCGTGACACGCCGTACTGGGTGCCGATGTCCTGGAGCGTCATCGGCTCGTCAGAGATGAGGCGCTTCTCGAAGATGAAGCGCTCCTTCTCGTTCAGGTTCTTCGCGAAGTCGCCCAGCTTCTCTCTGAAGATGGCGCGCAGCTCGGCGTTGGCGAGCGTGTCGTCGGCCGCGGGCGCGTTGGCCGGCAGCAACCGGTCGCCGCGCGTCTCACGATCGTCGTCGACGCTGATGGGCGCGTCGATGCTCACCTCGTCGTTGCCCAGCCGCATGTCCATCTCGACGACGTCTTGCTCGGTGACGTTGAGGCGCTCGGCGAGCAGCTTCGGCGTCACCTCGACGCCTTGTTTGCTCAGCCGCTCCTGCTCCTGGCGCAACTTGAAGAAGAGCTTCCGCTGGGCCTCGGTCGTGCCCAGCTTCACCATCTTCCAGTTGTCCATGATGTAGCGGAGGATGTACGCGCGAATCCACCAGGCGGCGTAGCTCGCCAGCTTCACGCCGCGCTCGGGGTCGAACTTCTTCACCGCCTGCATCAGCCCGATGTTGCCCTCCTGGACGAGGTCGAGGAGCGAGAGCGGGTTGCGGTGGTACTCGTGCGCCAGCTTCACCACCAGGCGCAGGTTCGACGCGACCAGGGTGTAGGCCGCGCGCACGTCGCCGGTGTCCCGGTAGCGCCGCGAGAGCTCGATCTCCTGCTCGCGGGTCAGCAGCGGGTGCCGCGTCACCTCGGCCATGTACGCCGAGAGCGGGTCGCCCTTGGCCAGGCGGGTGCGCGAGACCGTGGCCGGCACGGCCTCGACGTCGACCTCTTCGGCGACGAGCTCCTTCGCGTCGGGCTCACCGACCTCGGGCTCGGCCTGCTCGGCCGCGGCGTCGGTGTCTTCGTCGTCGGCCTCTTTGCCCGCGACCGGCGTGGCGTCGACCACCACCTCGGCGGTGCGCGTGCGCCGTGGCCGGGGCGGCGCCGGCGCCTCTTCGACGATCTCGGCCTCGACGACCTCGACCGGCTTGGGCTCTCCCTGCTCGGACTTCTTCTTCCGCGCGGCCATGGCGCCAGCATTAGCGGATCACGCGTCGTTCGGCACGAGCGCAATCCGCGCCCCTCAGATCGGGCAGCCCCTCAGCCTCGCCCCGCCGCGACCACGCGCGCTTGCGCTCGGGGCCGCGCGATGTCCGTCATTGCTCATCCCCCACGTGGGGGCTACAGGTGGCGCGGCAATGACAGGAACCACGTCTGAAGTGATGCCCACCGGCTCGTCGGAGCGCCCGCAGGAGTACCTCGCGGACGTCAGCTTCGATGACCTGGGGCTGTCCCCCGAGCTTCGCCGCGCCATCGCCGAGCGCGGCTACACCCACCCCACCCCCGTTCAGGCCAAGGCCTACGCGCCGGCGCGCGCAGGCAAAGATCTGATCGTCCGCTCCAAGACGGGCACCGGGAAGACCGCCGCGTTCGGCCTGCCGCTCATCGATCAGATCCCCATGGGCACGCGCGAGGTGCGGGCGCTCATCATGTGCCCGACGCGTGAGCTGGCGCTCCAGGTGACGCACGAGCTCGCCGCCCTCGCGAAGTACCGCGACGTGCAGGTGATGAGCATCTACGGCGGCGCCTCGATGAAGGAGCAGGAGGACGCGCTGCGCGCGGGCGCGTCGATCGTCGTCGGCACGCCGGGCCGGGTGTTCGACCACATTCGCCGCGGCAACCTGAAGCTCGGCGCCTGCGCCCACGCGGTGCTCGACGAAGCCGACGAGATGCTGAACCAGGGCTTCTACGAAGAGGTCACCCGCATCCTCGACTGCTTGCCGAAGACGCGGCAGGTGCTGCTGTTCTCGGCCACCGTGCCCGAAGACATTCAGCGCCTCATCAAGCGCTACACCAACAACCCCGAGACGCTCCTGCTCTCGGGCGACGTCTTCACCGTCGATCACATCCAGCACGTCCGGTACGAGCTCAGCGACGCGTACCCCAAGCCGCGCAACCTGCTGTACATGCTCGAGATCGAAGACCCGCAGAACGCGATCATCTTCTGCAACACGCGCAGCGACACCGAGCTGGTGACGGCGGTGCTCAACCGCAACGGCTTCGACGCCGAGCTGCTCAACGGTGACCTGCCGCAGAAGGAGCGCGAGCGCGTGATGGGCCGCATCAAGCGCGGCGAGGTCGCCTTCATGGTGGCCACCGATCTCGCCGCCCGCGGCATCGACATCTCGGACCTCGGGCACGTCATCAACTACTCGCTGCCCGAAGACGCCGCCGTCTACCTGCACCGCGTCGGCCGCACCGGCCGCATCGGCAAGAAGGGCGTGGCGCTGAACATCACGTCGGGTCGCGAGCTGGCGACCCTCACCACGCTCGAGAAGAAATACAACGTCACCTTCGAGAAACGCACCATGCCCACCGCCGAAGCCGCCAACAAGATGTTCACCGACCGCCACGTGCGCGAGCTCAAAGAGGCCGCGGCCGGGTCGGTCTACGAGGGCTACCTGCAGCTGGCGACCACCATCAAGCAGCGGGCCGACGCCGACGACCTCGTCGCGTACCTGCTGAAGAACTTCTTCGTGCACCGCCGCATGGAGAAGGTGCAGGCGACGGCTGAGGCGAGCGGAGAGCCGGTGGCCGAGGCGCGCGAAGAGGCGCCGGCGCCTCCTCCCCGCCGTGAGCGCGAGGGCCGCGGAGAGCGCGGCGCCCGTGGTCGTGACGAGCGCCGGGGTGGCCGTGACGAGCGCCCGCGCGCGCCGCGTGACGACGCCCAGACGCTGCCCGGCGGCGCGCCCTCGGTCGAGCGGGCCTCAGGCGGTCGCGGCGGCTCGGATCGCGAGCTCTTCGAGAAGATGCAGCGCGCCCCCGCCAATGACGGCGCGACGCCCGTCGCGGGCACGCCGCCCGCCGCGCCGCGCGCGCCGCGTCAGAAGCTGTCAGACCGCGAGCTGTTCGAGCGCCTGCAGCGCGGCGAGCCCCTGCCCCCCATCGACGACCCCACCACCAGCGGCAGCGCCGCCGAGGCCCGCCCGGCCCGGGAAGAGCGCCCGCGCCGCGAGCGCGGTGAGCGGGGCGAGCGCGGTGGCCGTGAGCGTCGCCCGCGTGAGCCCAGGGTCGAGACGCCCGTCGAAGCCGGCCAGGCCCGCCTGTGGCTGAACCTCGGCAAGCTGGACGGCATCGACGAGAGCGGCGTGCCCGCGGCCCTCGAGGCCCTCGGCGCCCCCGCCGGCAAGGTGACCAGGACCGAGCTGCGAGGCAGCTACTCGTACATTCACGTGGCCGACGGCGACGTGAAGGCCTTCGAGGCGCTCGAAGGCAAGCTGCACGGCGAGAAGGCCATCAAGGTCGAGCGCGCGCGCGAGCGCAGCTGATCGAAGGCGGCCGGTCGAAGGCCCACGCTCCCGCGCGTTCTCGAAACGGCGGGGTGGGCCTCGCGCGATGGGCGAGCGCTCCGCCACGCCCTGCGGGCCGGAGCGCGCCTACTCGTCGTCGGGCACCCGGTTGAGGCGGCGGAGCTCCTCGGCCCAGGGCGCGTTGTGGCTCTCGAAGGTCACCAGGACCTTGTCGAGGCTGACGTCGATCGCCGCGGGCCAGACGTAGACCGACAGCGCCAACACCGGCAGCCCGGCCACGAGGGCGCCGACGATCCACAAGAGGGGAAACAGCGCGCGCGCCTTCTCGGCGGCGGGGAAGACGGAGAGCAGCCAGCCGGGGAAGAGCTCCTGCGCGGCCAGCGCGCCGGCGGTCGCCACCGAGAGCACGGCCAGGCGGCGCACCACCAGCCCCACGAAGACCTTCGGGCGACACGCGGCGCAGACGGGCACGTGCACCGCGTCCCACGGCTTGTACTCGAACAGCCGCACCTCGACGCTCGCCGGGGCGCTGCAGGCGGCGCAGGTGCTGGGGAAACGAAGGCCCTGCCGAGGAAGAATGACGTCGAGGCTCGCCATCGGGCGCCGCCTCAGGCCGTCGGCTGCGCCTGGCCCGCGACCGTCTCGCTCACCTGCCGACGCCGGTTGAAGTCGAACAGGCTGGTCAGCCCGACGTAGGCGTAGCCGAACATGAAGAGCACCAGGTACGGCATCGACGCGTAGATGTCGTGGTCGAAGGCGTACCAGATGGCGCCCGCGAAGTAGGCCGCGAAGGCCAGCTCGACGTACGGCACCCAGGTGCGCCGACCCTTGTAGGCCTTCTGCACCTTCTGCACCTTGTTGCCCTCGGAGCCGGTCTTCGGCGTGCGCGCGAACTCGCTCTCCTGGTGCAGCAGCGCCTCGATGACGGCGCGCGACTGGTTGATCGACAGGCCGATGCCGAGGCTCATCAGGAACGGGAGGTACTTGACGCGGTCCCACCAGCCGAGGCCCAGCTCACGCACGGTGGCGATGTAGAAGAAGCTCACCGACGCCGTCGCCGCGAGGAAGACGGGCAGGTCGAGGAAGAGCGTCTGGTACATGCCGTGCTGGAAGCGCACCACCATCGACAGCGGCATCATCACCGCCAGCAGCACCATCAGCGGGTACGCGATGTTGTTCGAGAGGTGGAACCACGCCTCGCGCTTCACGTGCCGCGGCAGATCTGACTTGAGAATGGTGGGGAGCAGCTTGCGCGCCGTCTGGATCGAGCCCTTGGCCCAGCGGTGCTGCTGGCCCTTGAAGGCGTTCATGTCGACCGGCACCTCGGCGGGCGAGATGATGTCGGGCAGGAAGGTGAACTGCCAGCCCTTGAGCTGCGCGCGGTACGAGAGATCGAGATCTTCGGTGAGGGTGTCGTGCTGCCACCCGCCGGCGTCGATGATGGTGGCGCGGCGCCAGACGCCCGCGGTGCCGTTGAAGTTGAAGAAGCAGCCCGAGCGATTGCGCGCGGTGTGCTCGATGATGAAGTGCCCGTCGAGCAGAATGCTCTGCGCCTGGGTGAGGAGCGAGAACTCGCGGTTGAGGTGGCCCCAGCGCACCTGCACCATGCCCACCTTGTCGTCGACGAAGAACGGCACCGTGCGCTTGAGGAAGTCGGGGCCGGGCACGAAGTCGGCGTCGAACACCGCCACGTACTCGCCCTTGGCCAGGTGCAGCCCGTTCTCGAGCGCGCCCGCCTTGAAGCCCTTGCGGTTGGTGCGGTGGATGTAGACGATGTCGACGCCCTGCTCCTTCCACTTCTCGACGACCGCGCGCGCGAGCGAGCACGTCTCGTCGGTGGAGTCGTCGAGCACCTGCACCTCGAAGCGATCACGCGGGTAGTCGACGTGGCACACCGCATCGACGAGCCGCTGCACGACGTACATCTCGTTGAAGATCGGCAGCTGCACCGTCACGCGCGGCCACTCGGTCAGCTCGCCCTTCGGCGTCGGCAGCTGAAACTTGTGGCGGTAGTACAGGTACGCCATGCGGTACCGGTGCGAGCCGTACGTCGACAGAACGGCCAACACGCCGAAGTAGACGCAGAGAAAGACGATTTCGGCGATGCTCATCGCGCTCACGGCCTCGCAACCGCCCGGAATAACAGAGAAACCCCCTCCCGGGCTCAAGGATGAGCCGTTCTAGGGAGGATGGCTCGTCGTGTCAAAGCGTTCGTTGCAGCCGATCGACGCTCCGCGCTCAGCGGCCGAAGTTGGGCGTGACGGCGCTGGCGTAGGTGTTGGCGATCAACAGGGCCTTGTGGAGCTCGCGCTCGTCGGCGACCGAGCCCTCGAGCACGATCTTGCCGCCGTACGAGACGGCGCGGGCCGAGGTGAGGCCCTGCTTCTGGAAGGCCGCCGAGATGTTCGCGGCGACGGCGGGCATCACGCGCGGGTCGACGGTCGCGAGGATGCGCACGTTGGCGTCGTCGCCGATCAGGCGGGTGAGGCGGCGCAGCTCGTCCATCGAGTCGAGCTGACCGTCGATCACCGTCACGCCGTTGTACGTCTCGACGCGCAGGGCCGGGCTGACCAGCTCGTGCACCATGCGCTGCATCTCGGAGCGCTTCCCGTCATCGACGATCACCGTGCGGGTCTGCATGCCGTGGGTCGTCCACAGCGTGAGCGAGGTGCGGCCGACCTGGTTGGCGGTGACGAGGAGCTCGCCCTTGCCCGTGGCGCGCACGTCGGCGACCTGCTCCTGGCCGACGGCGACCCGGGTGACGCCCGGCACCTTGAGCACCTGCTGCGTGCCCGGCGAGAGGTGAAGCGGCTCGGCCCCGAGGGCCAGGGTCAGCAGGGCGGCGGTGAGCATGGGGCTATCGTAGGCCTCGAAGCAGGTGTGACTTCAAGGCGGTGATGCCGCCACGCGGCGAAGCGTGCAGCCCCAGACGTCAGCTGGCGTGCGCCTCGACCATCGGGCGGGGCTCGACGACCGGCGCCTCGTGCAGCTGGCCGCCCTCGAGCGTGGCGCCCTTCAGGATTCGCTCGACCAGCGCTTCGAAGGAGAGGCCCGCGGCCCTGGCGATCTTCGGGAAGAGGCTGGTCCGCGTCATGCCCGGGAGCGTGTTGACCTCGAGCACCACCTCGTTGCCCACCTCGGGCACGATGAAGTCGACGCGCACCGCGCCACGGGTGCCGAGCGCGCGCGCGGCCGTCAGCGCCATCTGCTCGATGTTGGCGACGCGGGTGGCGGGCAGGCGCGGCGGCAGGTGGTACGTCGCCCCGCCGTCGTACTTGGTGGTGGTGTCGAACAGCGAGGCCTCGTGGGCCACCTCGCAGCTGCCGAGCACCACGCCGTCGAGGAGCGCGACGGTCACCTCGCGGCCCTTCACGTAGCGCTCCACCAGGGCCTCGCCGCCGAAGCGACAGGCCAGCGCGATGGCGGGCTCGAGCTGCTGCCGGGTGTGCACCAGGGTGAGGCCGACCGACGAGCCGCTGCTGGCGGGCTTCACCACGCAGGGGAAGCCGAGGTCGGCGTGCAGCGCAGGCACCTCAGCCAGGCGCGCGGCCGGCACCACGTAGCCGGTCGGGGTGGCCAGGTTGTGCTGGCGGAAGAGCTTCTTGGCGACGCCCTTGTTCATCGCGAGCGCCGACCCGAGCACGCCCGAGCCGGTGTACGGAATGCCCATCACCTCGAGCAGGCCCTGCACGCGCCCGTCTTCGCCCATGCGCCCGTGGAGCGCGAGGAAGGCCACGTCGATGGCGGCCTCACGCAGCGTGGTGTCGAGGCCCGGCCCGGCGAAGAGGCGCGCGACCTGGTGGCCGTTGGCCTCGAGCGCGAGCGCGAGCGCCTCACCCGTCTTCATCGAGACGTCTCGCTCTTCGCCCCAACCGCCCATGAGAACGCCGATTCGCCTGGTCGCCTGCTCAGTCATCAGTGTGGCCTCCGTGCCGCGCCGTGTCGCGGCGCTCCGCCGGAGAGAGCAGCCGGAGTGCCAACCGGTGATCTCCGAAAGAGCGCGCGGCATTACACGCTACAGGCCTGTGTCGCGATGTCGAATTTCCGGCCCGCGCGGGCCGGGGGCCACGGCGGAGCGTCAGTAGTTCCGCAAGTCGTCGTGGTCCTCTTCCTTCTTCTTCTTCTCTTCGGCCGCCTTGCGCTTGCGGTCTTCCTCTTCCTTGAGCTTGCGCTCGGCCTCGGCCTTCGCGGCAGCCTCGTCATCGGCCTTCTTCTTCGCCTCGGCCGCCTTCTTCGCGGCCCTGGCCTCGGCCTCCTGCTTCTTGCGCTCCTCTTCGGCGCGGCGGGCTTCGTCGGCTCTGGCCTTCTTCTCGTCGGCGTCGGCCTTCTTCCGGGCCTCGGCCTCCTCCTTCAGGCGCGCCGCCTCTTCCTGCTTCAAGCGCGCGGCCTCCTTCGCCTCTTCGGCCTTGCGGCGCTTCTCTTCCTTCGGGTCGACCCTGGCGGGCTCCTCCTTCTTCGGCGGCTCTTCCACCCGGGCCGGCTCCTCCTTCTTCGGTTCTTCTTTCTTCGGTTCTTCTTTCTTCGGCTCCTCTTTCGTCGGCTCGACGGGCCTCTGCGGCTCCTTGCGCGGCGCGTCCTTCGAGGCGCGACCGTCGCGCTTTCCAGCGGGCTTCTTCTCGGGCTCTTCGGCCGGCGCGCCCGGGCTTGCGCTGGAGACGAGCAGGAACGTGCCCACGCCCGCGGCGGCGCCGGCGCCGATCAACGTCGCCAGCGAGACGCCTCCATAGGCGCGCGCCTCGTTGGCCAGGCCCTGCGAGATGCCGGCCTGCACCTGCGGCGTGGCGCGGAACTGGGTGTAGCGGTCCTGGCCGATGGCGCCGGTGGCGATGCCGGCCACCACCAGCCCTGCGGCGACGCCGAGCAGCGCGATGCCGACGACCTTCTTGCCGGAGCCGCCCGAGGCGTCGCCCTCGAAGTGCGTGAGCGGCGCCTTTCCGTTCCGCGGCGCGTCGGCGGCCAACAAGGAGTCGACGAAGGCCCTGCTGGCGTCGCTGCCGGTGCCCAGGGGCAGCGTCGCGGTGGCCCACGCCGCGTTGTGGCCGTCGAGCACCTCGAGGCGGAGCGCCGTCACCTCTGACTGCTCGCCCACCGGGCTCTTCTTCACCAGGAAGGCCAGCACCTGGTCGACCTTGAGCGTCTTCCCCAGGGCCGTCAGCGCCTGGTCGCGCGTGGGCCCCTTCGGCGCCTTCGAGACCAGGTCGATGGCCTTCACCAGCGCGGGCCTGAGCGCCGCCGGCTTGAGGTCGAGGGTCGCCTCGCCTGGGGGCAGCTCGGCGAGGGCGAGCGCGTGCCCTCCCAGTGACGCCGCCACCAGGTGACGGCTCCCCAGCAGCCCCGCGACGGTGACCGGGCTCTGCCCCCGGCGCTGCCCGTTGACCCACACGGTGGCGCCGGCCGGCTCGGTGCGCACGGTGAGCTCCCCCTTGGCGTTGTGGGCCAGCTTGCGCTGCTGCTCCACGAACTTGAGGAGCTCGGGGGGGAAGAACTCGGCGTTGAACTCGGCCGCCGACTGCACCGCGACGATGCGCTCGATCTCCTGTCGGGCCGGCGGGACCTCGCCGCCCATGGCGTGGCTGGCCGCCTTCATCACCCAGGCCCTCGCCAGCTCGTCGAAGGTGCGGCCGGTGTCGGTCTCTTTGAGCTGCTTGACGGCTTCGCCGAACGCCTCGACGCCCTTGGCGGTGTCGAGCTCGCCCAGGGCCGCCTGGCCGGCCGCCACCCGCGCTGCGGCGGCCTCGACCTTCGCGGCCCGCTCGCTGGCGGCCTGGGGGTCGAACGCGTCGGCGACGGCGACGACCTCGAAGCGGCCCGAGGCGCGCGCCGCGTCTTCGGCGAGGGCCTCGAGCAGGCCCTGGGTGGCGCGCGAGGGCGCGTCGAGCGGCACCACCACCACGGCCAGGCGCGCGCCGCTCGAGGCGGCCACCACCTGCGTCGGCAGCACCAGCGGCCTCGCGGCGGCAGGGCCGGCACAGACGCCCCCGACCAGCGCAGCGATCAACGCTCTCGAGAACGGTCCCGGCCGGCGCATGGCGCCATGGTTCCTCAGGACGGGGGTTTCCGCTAGCACCAAAGCCCCGTTCAATCGTCGTCGTCGGGCTCGACGAAGAGCCAGCGAATGTCGGGCACCCGTGCGTGAATCGCCTTCTCGAAGGTGTCGATGGTCTCGACCACGCCGCGGGTGTCGAGGCCGTCGACGAGGTGCACCTTGCAGGCGACCATCACCTCTCCGGGCCCCTGCTGCACCGTGAGCACGCGAATGAGGCGCAAGATGTTGGGCTGCGTGGTGGCGACCTCTTTGACGATGAGCTCGATCTGCGGGTCTGCCCGCTCCCCCAGCAACAGCGACATCACCTCGCGCCCGAGGAAGATGGCGACGCCGATCAGCACCAGGCCGATGAGCAGGCTGCCCACCGAGTCCCAGCGGGGGTCGCCCGTCACCACGGCCAGCCCGAGCGCGCCGATGGCGAAGACGAGCCCGAGCACCGCGGCCGCGTTCTCGCCGAAGAGCACCACCAGATCCGAGTCCTTGGTGTCGCGCAGGTAGGTGAACAGGCCCACCGAGCCGCGGCGCTTCTTCATCTCGACCAGGTTGCCCCAGGTGGCCCAGCCCTCGAGCACCAGCGAGAACCCGAGAATGGCGAAGCCCCAGCCGACGTGATCGACGGGCTCCGGGTGATCGAGCTTGTGCACGCCCTCGTAGACGCTGAAGACGCCGCCGCCCGAGAAGAGGAGCAGCGCCACGATGAAGCTCCAGAAGTAGACCGACCGGCCGTAGCCGAGCGGGAACTTCTCGTCGGGCGGCTTCTTCGCTCTCGTCACCCCGATCAACAACAGCACCTGGTTGATGCAGTCGGCGCTCGAGTGAATGGCCTCGGCCAGCATGGTGCCGGAGCCCGTGAAGAAGGCCGCCACGCCCTTGGCGGTCGCGATGCTGACGTTCACCGCCAGCGACTTGAGGATCTCTTTGATTTCACCAGCCACGGGGCCAGCGACGTAGCACGAACACGCCGATTGCCCGGGTCGACTTCGCTCAGGGCGGCGCGGCGCGCGCGGTGTTCTTGCCGGCGCTGCCGATGGAGCCGTTGAGGTAGTTGAGCGCGGTCTTGAGCTGGTAGTCGGTCAGCTTCTCGGTGACGTCCCACGGCTTGAGGTTGCCAGGGAGCGACGGCTTGAGGCCCGCGACGTCGGGGCCGTCGGCCTCACCGCGGAAGTGCCGCTTGAGGTCCTTCTCGCGCAGCGTCTCGGTCTTCGTCAGCACCCCTTCCGACTCACCGACGAGGAAGTCGGGGAGGATGCCGCGCTCCTGAATCGAGCGGCCAGAGGGCGTGAAGTAGCGGGCGATGGTCAGCTTCAGGCCCGAGCCGTCCTCCATCTCGATGACGGTCTGCACGCTGCCCTTGCCGAAGGTGGGCACGCCCATCAGCACCGCGCGCTTGTGGTCCTGCAGGGCGCCGGCGACGATCTCGCTGGCCGACGCCGAGCCCGCGTTGACCAGCACCACGATGGGGTACGGCTTCTCGGTGTCGCGGTCCTTCGCGCGCTCCTCGGTCGCCTGCGCGCCGTCGCGGCCGCGCGTCGAGACGATGGCCAGGCCCCCGGGCAGGAACCGATCGGCGATGGCGACGGCCTGGTCGAGCAGGCCGCCCGGGTTGTTGCGCAGGTCGATGACGAGCCCGCGCAGCTCCCGGGCGCCGTTCTGCGCGCGCAGCTTCTCGAGCTCCTTGAAGAGCGAGGCGTCGGTGCGCTCCTGGAAGTTCTTCACCTTCACGTAGCCGATGCCGCCGTAGAGCGCGCTCTCGACCGAGGCGATGCGGATGTGGTCTCGAATGATCGCGAACTCGCGCGGCGCGCTGAAGCCCTCGCGCATGATGGTGAGCATCACCTTCTTGCCCGCCGGGCCGCGCATCTTCTGAATGGCGCGCGCCAGCTCCATCGAGCGGGTGGGCTCGTCGTCGATCTTCAGCAGCTGGTCGCCCGACTTGATGCCCGCGCGCTGGGCCGGGGTGTCGTCGATGGGCGCGACCACGATCATCAGATCGTTGCGGCGCGCGATCTCGATGCCCAGGCCGCCGAACTCGCCCGAGGTGTCGATCTTCATCTCTTTGAAGACGTCGGGGGGCATGTAGACGGTGTGGGGATCGAGCGTCTCGAGCATGCCCTTGATGGCGCCCTGCATGAGCTGCTGCTCGTCGACGGTCTCGACGTAGTTGTTCTGCACGTACGACAGCACCCGCGCGAACAGCTCGAGCTGCCGGTAGGTGTCTTCCGACTTCGAGGCCGGCGCCCCAGCCTCTGCAGAGAACGAGACGCTCAGGCACCACGCGACGACGAGACGACGCATGGGGTGGAGTGTAATCGGGAAGCTGCGCGGAATTCAGCCCGCCAGGCTGCGCGCCCGGGCGAAGTCGATGATGCGGCGGACCAACGGGCGGGGGTTCTCCATCTGCGGCATGTGCCCAAAGCCCTCGACTTCGTGGATCTCGGCGTGCTTCGGCAGGTGTGCGCGGAAGTACGCCAGCCCTTCGGGCGGGAGGAGCTTCTCTTTCGTTCCCCAGATGAGGAGCGTGGGCATCGGCAGCCCCGCGAGCATCGACTCGCTCACGGCGTCGGCGGGTTTGACCTCGCGAATGAGGCTCTTGACGGTGGGGTTCGCGTAGAGGTTGCGCATCTCGCCGGCCAGCAGCAGCAGGGGCAGCGGGGGGCGAGCGAACAGCCGCTTCGTCATCGCGCGCGCCTCGGCCAGGGTGTTGACGTCGAAGCTGTTGACCAGGTCCTTGAAGCGCTGATCTTCGAGGCGCGCGCCCGCCGGAGAGATGAGGCCGAGGGCCCGCACCGCCGCCGGCGTCTCGTGGGCCAGGTACAGGCTCATGGCGCCGCCGAGCGAGTTGCCGATGAGGAACACCGGCTCGCGCACCACGTCTTCGAGGAACGAGCGAACGGTGTCGAGCTGCTCGCGCCAGGGCAGCGGCCCAGTCGAGGGCGTCGGAGAGAACCCGTTGCCGGGCACGTCGAGCGCCCAGATGCGGCGGAAGTGGTGCGCCAGCGGCCTGAGCGTTCGCCAGTAGGCGTTCGCCGAGCTGCCCAGGCCGTGCACCAACAACAGCGGCGGGCCCAGGCCCTGCCCCTCGAGGCGGTAGGCGTGCACCTGGTGCCCTCGAACGCGGTGCACCTCGCTCTCGACGCCCTGCGCCCGGAGGATTCTGCGCATCGTGCGGTTGGCCGTCTCGAGCAGGGTCATCGTCAGGCCTTCGTAGCACGCGCGCCCCACGTCAGACTTCTGTCGCCACAAGCAGGCGCAACCGCGACGGCCCCGGGGCACAGGGCTTGCTCCCAGAACGGGCAGCGCACCGGACCGCGTCACGTCGACGGGTGGGCGCAGAGGTCGCGGCATGGCGGTGGTGGCAGCGAAGCTGGGCGAGCAGGTGCAGGCGATCCTCGTGAAGCGCATCGCCGAGAACTCGCTGGTGGTGCCCGCTCCCCCCACCGTGGTGACGCGCGTGCTCAAGGCGGTGGGCGAGGCGACGTTCTCACAGAAAGAGGCGGCGCCGCTCGTCGAGGGCGACACCGTCGTCGCCGCGAGAGTGGTGCGAGCGGCCAGCGACCAGCAGCCGGGCGAAGCGGTGAACACCCTCGCCGACGCGCTGTCTCGACTGGGCGCCGAGCCCCTGCGCGAGGTGCTGATCGAGATCTCGACGCACCGCCTCTTCGAGTCCCGAGACGCCCGAATCGGCGAGCACACCCGCGGCCTCTGGCAGCACTCCGTCGCGGTGGCCCTGCTCGCGCGCGAGCTGGCAGACCTGGGCCACGTCTCAGCGGGCGAGGCCGCCTATCTCGCCGGGCTGCTGCACGACATCGGCAAGCCGGTGGTGGCGTTCCTGCTGCTCGAGGCCGAGAAGAGCGCCATCTCAGCGAAGAGCGCGTGGATCGAACCCGAGGCCTGGCTCGAGGTGGTACAGCGGGTTCACCGGCCCATCGGCGTCGCGCTCGCCAGGAAGTGGGGGCTGCCGAGCGCGGTGGCGGCGGCCATCGCCGAGTGTGGGGCGCCTCGGCAAGACGAGGGCGCGTCGGTCGGCAACTGCGTGAGGCTGGCGAACGCCCTGGCCAAGCGCGCCGGCCTCTATGTGGGCTCGGTGGACCGCGCCGAGGTTGACGCCCAGGTCGCGGCCGGCCTCGCGCTGCTCAAGCTCGACGACGCGTCCGTCAACACCATCAGCGAAGAGGTCGCCCAACGCGCGCGCGCGATGACGTCGGAGTGAGCAGACCACCACAAGCGCTCGATCAGCCCACCCGGCGCGCGTCGGCTTCGCGCAGCCGGCGCTCGAACCCGAGCAAGCTGCCCCCCGAGTTGGCCAGCAGGTGCTCCGGCGTGTTCCCGTCGAGGAGCGAGGTGGCCAGGCGCTCCATGGCCCGCGCCGCCGGACTGGCCGACGCGAGCGTCACCAGCGGCTGTGACAAGGCGGCGGCGCGACGAATGTTGTGATCGTCGGGCAGCGAGCCCAGGTACGAGAGCTTCGGCGTGGGCGCGAGCGCGGAGCAGGCCTGCAGCTTGCCGAAGGCGAGCTGGCCCTGACGGTCGGAGCGCGCGCCGTTGATGACGACGTCGATGGTGCGGATGGCGGTGTGGTGGTGCAGCGCGTGGGCGAGCGTCGCGGCGTCGAGGAGGCTGGTGGGCTCGGGGGTGGCCAGCAGCAGCACCCGATCTGCGGCAGACGCCGAGAACAGCGCGTCGCGGCCGATGCCGGGCGGGCAGTCGATCAACACCACGTCGAAGCGCTCGGCGAGCTGCTCCCAGACCGCCCGCATGAGCTGCCGCTGCTCGTCTGAGAGGTACGTCAGCGAGCGCTCCCCGCTGGCCGCCGGCAACAGCGCCACGCCCTGCGGGGTCGACATCAGCGCCTCGTCGAGCTCGGCGCCGTCGAGCACGTCACCCACGTGCAGGGTCGGCGTCAGCCCGAACAGCACGTGCGCGCTCGCCAGCCCCACGTCGGCGTCGATGATCACCGTGCGCAGCCTTCGCTGCACCGCGAGCACACCGAGGTTGGCCACCAGGTGCGTCTTGCCGACGCCCCCCTTGCCCCCCGTCACACTGATGACCCGAAGTGACGCCACGCGTGAACCCCGTGCAAAGACGGATCCGCCGGGGGCGCCCACCGAAGGCCCGACCGGCGCCCTCGTGGCACTGCGCTGAAACCCTTAGGGAATCGCGTTGCCGGTGATGGCGATGCGGGCGCTCTCGGAGTTGGCGTTGGTCTCGAAGACCAGGTTCCCGGTGTGGGCGCCGGCGCGGGCTGGGGCAAACGTGACACTGAAGGTGCGCCGCACTTGTGGCGCGACCGACCCGGTGCCGCCCTGCACGAAGAAGGCGCCGGTGTCGTCGGTCATGATCTTGATCACCCGAATGTCGAGCGCGTCCTGGCCGGTGTTGACGACCTCGAAGGTGACCCTGGCCTGCTCGCCGGTCTTCACGTCGCCGAACCCGTAGCTGGTCTCGAACACGGGGACGCCGGCGTCGGGGAGCGCGATCTTCAGCTCGCCGCGGTTGGTGCCCTGGACACCCGGCTCGACGCGATCACACGCAAAGGCCAACGCCAGCACTGCGACGACGGTGAGCTGTTTCATCGTTTTCCCTCCAACCTGGGAGCGTACCCCGGCACCGTCTCGGCCAGCCGGGTCCAGAGGGCTTTGGCGCCTTCGCCGTCGCCCTTCTCTTTGAGTCGATCGCCCAGGGCGTCGAGCGCCTCGGGCGAGCCCGTCGCGACCCGCCACACGTTCTCGGCCATCGGCTTTCCGAGGCGCACCAGGGTCCACGCCATGCCGGCGCGCAGCCGCGGGTTCTCGGGCTGGAAGGGCATGACCTGCTTGAAGCCATCGAGGGCCTCCTGGTACCGCCCCTTCGCGAGCGCCTCTTCGGCGTCTTCGATGAGCCTGGCGAAGCGCGCGTCGCCCTCGGCGGTCTTGGGGGCGTTCTGGAAGGCGGCGATGGTGGCGGGGTCGAGGGCCGGCAACATCGGGGCTGGCGCGGGCGCGGGTGAGGGCGCGAGCTTCGAGAGCCCACCGGCGCCGAGGCCTGCCCTGGTGCGCTCGAGCAGGGCGCGCGCGTTGCGGCCCTGTCTGGCATTGGGCGCGGCGGCGAGGAAGGCCTCGAGATCTCGTTTGGCCTGCTCCAGCGCCTTGAGGTCGTCAGGCTGTTGATCGATCAGGAGGGCGCCACGCGCGTAGAGCGCCTCGGGCACGTCGTCGAAGGTCGAGGCCACCCGCTCGTACGCCGCGCGCGCCCCGGCGTAGTCGCGCGCCAGGAAGCGGGCGTTGCCGTCCATCATCAGCACGTCGGGCACGCCCGAGAGCGCCTTGCGCGCGCAGGTCACCGCGGCGGCGGTGCGGTTGGCCTGGGCGTGGCGGCGGGCCACCTCGAGCCCATTGGCCAGGTTCGACTCCTTCGGCTTCTCGGGCTCGCACTTCGCGTCGGCGAGGGGCGCGGGCGGCGCGGCGCCCAGCTTCTTCTTCTGCTCGACGTAGAACTTCAGCGCGGGCTCGGCGGCCGCCAGCGCCTCGTTCGCGAAGACCTGCGCGTCCTTCGTGCGGCCCTGGCTGAAGTACAGGCGCGTCAGCGAGGCCGAGATCTCGAACGGCTTCTCTCGGCCCTTCACGTCGGCGGCGGCGTCGATCTTCTTGATCAGGTCCTCGGGCGTCGGGGCCGGAGCGGGGGCGCCCTGGGCGAGGGTGAAGCTCACGGCGAGAGACCAGGCCAGCATGGGTCGCTGATATCACCGGACCGGGCCGCGGCATCAACCCGTTCGCTCCGCCGACCAGCGAGGGCGGCGCTTGGGCTCACGGGAGCGGCCGCAGCGCACAGGCGCCGGCGGTGCAGGCCACCTCGGGCAGGCGACAGGCCGCGCACACCGCCCGGTTGAGGTTGGGCGGACACGATCTCGCGGCCGCCGCCGCGTCAGCGTCGTACTTCGCCTTCGACGACTGGCTGATGGCCTCGTTCGGGCACCCACCACACGTCTGACAGAGCGGGCCGATGTAGACGGCCACGCAGTCGGCCTCGACGGTGCAGGCCTTGGAGTAGTCCTTCACCTCGAGGGTAGGGGTTCCACAGGCCGCCAGCGACAGCGAGAAGAAGAGGAGCATCGTTCGCATGGCCTGCTGCACAGCACGCCGTGGGCCAGCCGACGAGGCCGTCGTTGCGCAGGCTTGCGGCGGGCGCGTGACGGGAATCTGAGGCCGGCGTTCAGCCCGGCTGCACCGAGCGCAGAAGCTGCCCGGTCTGGGGATGCACGGCGTCGGGCCACAGGGCCACGAGCGGCTCGAGCACGAAGCGCCGGCTCGAGAGGCCCGGGTGGGGCAGCGTCAGCTCCGGCGAGCGCTCCGTGCGCGCGCCGTAGAGCACCAGGTCGAGATCGATGAGCCGCGGCGCCCAGCGGGTGGTGACCAGGCGGCCCATGTCGCGCTCGATGCTCTTGAGGGCGCGCAGCAGCGGGAGCGGCTCGAGCGGCGTTCGCAGCTCGGCGACGGTGTTGAGGTAGTCGGGCTGCGGGGTGAGATCGTCGGGCGGCAGCAGCGCCGGGGTCTCGAGCACTGGCGCGACGGCCAGCACGGTGGTGCCCTCGAGGCGCCCGAGGCGCGCCACTGCGTCCATCAGCTGGGTCTGTCGCTCGCCGAGGTTGGAGCCCAGGGCGACGAAGACCCGCTCGGTCACCGCGTCACCGGGTTCTCGAGCACCCCGATGCCCTCGATGTCCACCTCGACGACGTCGCCCGGCTGCATCGGCCCCACGCCCGAGGGCGTTCCGGTCGCCACGAGGTCGCCCGGCAGCAGCGTCATCACGTTCGAGATGAAGGCCACCAGCTTCGCCGGCGCGTGCACCATGTCGCTGGTGCGGCCGAGCTGCTTCTGCACCCCGTTGAGGCGGCAGCGCACCTCGAGGTCGCCGAAGTCGAGGCCCCGCACCATCCACGGGCCGCAGCAGGCGAAGGTGTCGTAGGACTTGGCGCGGGTGTGCTGCACCTCGCGCTTCTGGACGTCGCGGGCCGTCACGTCGTTGAAGCAGGTGACCGCGAAGATGGCCTCGGCGGCCTCGGCCTCGGTCGCGCGGGTCAGCTGCTTGCCGATGACCAGCGCCAGCTCGGCCTCGTGCTGCACGTCGTCGCTGGCCGGCGGCATGACGATGGGCGCCAGGTGGGCGTTGAGCGCCGTCGGCGGCTTCATGAAGAGGAGCGGCTCGACCGGCACGACCTTGCCCATCTCTTCGGCGTGCTTGCGGTAGTTCTGCCCGATGGCGACGACCTTGGTGGCCTCGCTCGGCGCCAGCCACTTCACGTCTCGGAGCGCGTACACCTCGCCGGTGCGGTGCGGGTTCGCCCAGGGGGCCGCCGAGAGCACGTGCACCCGGGGCTCCTGCACCTCGGCGTAGCGGGGCCCGGCGTCGGTCTCGATGCGTCCGTAGCGCGTCATCGTCAGGCTCCCAGCACGTCGCCCATGCCGTACAGCCCCGGCGCCCTGCCCTGCACCCAGCGCGCGGCGCGCAGGGCGCCCCGGCCGAACTGCTCGCGGCTGGTGGCCCGGTGGGTCAGCTCGATGCGCTCGCCGTCGCCGAAGAAGTACACCGTGTGCTCGCCGATCACGTCGCCGCCGCGGAGCGTCTGCACGCCGATCTCCTCGCGCCGGCGCTCGCCGATGGCGCCCACCCGCGAGGTGCGGATCTCTTCGGGCCGCCGCAGCAGCGCCCTGGCGATCTCGTCGGCGAGCCGCAGCGCGGTGCCGCTGGGCGCGTCTTTCTTGTGGCGGTGGTGCGCCTCGAGCACGTCGATGTCGAAGTCGGCGCCCAGGCGCGTCGCCAGCTGCGCCGCCAGCTCGATCACCAGGTTCACCCCGATGCTCATGTTGGGCGACATCACCACCGGCACCACCTTCGCGGCCTCGGCCATCTCGGCCTTCGCCGTGGCGGAGAACCCGGTGGAGCCCACCACCAGCGGCACCTTCTTCGCGGCGCAGACCTTCGCGTGCGCGACCGAGGCCTCGGGGGTGGTGAAGTCGATGACCACGTGCGCGCCGGCGATGGCCTCGTCGAGCGAGTCCACGCAGGGCACCTCGAGCATGCCGAGGTGACACGCCAGGCCCACGTCGAGGCCGACCGACGGCGAGCCGCGCTTCTCGGTGCCGCCCGACAACACGAAGCCCTCGGTGTCGCGCACCAACTGCACCAGCATCGTGCCCATGCGGCCGGTGACCCCGGTGACGACCGCCTTCACGTCAGCGGCCATGGCTCACTTCACCACGCCGAGCTTCTGCAGCTCGGCCTTGAGCTTCGGGGTGTTCGCCTCGGACATGGGGAACAGCGGCGGGCGAAGGTCGGGCGAGAAGCGGCCCATCAGGTGGAGCGCCATCTTCACGGGGATGGGGTTCGACTCGCAGAACAGCGCGCGGTGCAGCGGCTGGAGCTTGAGCTGCAATTCGACCGCCTTCTTGAAGTCACCCGCCAGCGCCGCCGCCACCAGGTCGGCCATCAGCCGCGGCACCACGTTCGACGAGACGCTCACCACGCCGCGCCCGCCCGAGGCGATGAAGGGCGCCACCACGAAGTCGTCGCCCGACAGCAGCGTCAGCCGGTCGCCACACTGCTCGAACACGTCGAGCGTGCGCAGGATGTTGCCGGTCGCCTCTTTGAGCGCCACCACCTCGTCGATGTCGCAGAGCCGCTTGGCGGTCTCGGGCAACAGGTCGACGCCGGTTCGACCCGGCACGTTGTAGGCCATGATCGGAAAGCCGGGGTGGGCCTTCGCCAGCAGCCGGTAGTGCTCCACCAGGCCCTGCTGGGTGGGCTTGTTGTAGTAGGGCGTGACGATCAACGTGCCGTCGGCCCCGAGGTCGCGCGCGGCCTTGATCGACCCGATGCACTCGGCGGTGTTGTTGCTGCCCGCGCCGGCGAAGACCTTCACGCGGCCCTTGTTGGCGGCGATGCACACCGCGATCGCGCGGCTGCGCTCGGCGGCCGACATGGTGACCGACTCGCCCGTGGTGCCCATGGGGATCAGCACCGAGGTGCCGTTGGCGATCTGATCGTCTACCAGCCACTCGTAGGCGGGCTCGTCGAGCGCGCCGTTCTTGAAGGGCGTGGCCAGCGCCGTCATCGAGCCAGACAGCTTCATCATGGGGTCTCTCCTCGCATCAGCTCCGTCACGGTCTCTCGCGTCCTCACCACGCGATGGGTGTCGCCGTCCACCAGCACCTCGGCCGGCCGGGGCCGGGAGTTGTACGACGACGACATCGACATGCCATAGGCGCCCGCCGTCATCACCGCCAGCAGGTCGCCCTGGTGGAGCGGCGGCAGGCTCCGGGCGGCGCCGAGCACGTCGCTCGACTCACACACCGGGCCCACCACGTCGACGGTCGCCTTCTTGCCCTTGCGCGGAGCGACGGGCCGCAGCTCGTGGTGCGCCTCGTACAGCGCGGGCCGGAGGAGATCGTTCATGCCGGCGTCGACGATGACGAAGTGCTTCGCCGGCGTCTTCTTGCGGTACAGCACGCGGGTCAACAGCACGCCCGCGTTGGCGACCAGCACACGGCCGGGCTCGAGCACCAGGGTGGCGCCGAGGCCCGCGAGCGGCTCCTGCACCGCCCTCGCGTAGTCGGCCACGCCGGGCGGCGTCTCGTTGGTGTAGGTGACGCCCAGGCCCCCGCCGACGTCGAGGTGCGTCAGCGGAAAGCCCCTGGCGCGCAGCGCCTTGTAGACGTCTCCGACGCGGGCCATCGCCTGCCGCACCGGCCGCGTGTCGGTCAGCTGGCTGCCGATGTGACAGTCGAGCCCGCGCGCGAGCAGGCCCTTCATGCGCCTGGACCTCGCGTAGAGCGCGACCGCCTCATCGACGGGCACGCCGAACTTCGACGTCTTGAGCCCGGTGGCGATGTAGCGGTGCGTCCTGGCGTCGACGTCGGGGTTCACCCGCAGCGCGAACGGCGCCTGCACGCCCAGCTGCCGGCCGACGCGATCGAGCGCCTCGAGCTCCTCGGCGCTCTCGACGTTGAACATCAGAATGCCGGCGCGCACCGCGGCCACCATCTCGGCCTCGGTCTTGCCCACGCCCGCGAAGACGACCTTGCGCATGTCGCCGCCGACGCGGCGCACGCGCTCGAGCTCGCCGCCCGAGACGATGTCGAAGCCGGCGCCGCCCTTCGCGAAGAGCTTGAGCACCGCCAGGTTGCTGCACGCCTTCACCGAGTAGCAGACGAGCGTCGGCGTGTTGGCGAAGGCCCGCTGCACCACGCCGAGGTGCCGGGTGAGCGTGGCCGACGAGTACACGTACGTCGGCGTGCCGAGCGCCTGGGCGATGCGGGGGAGGGGAACGCCCTCGCAGTGCAGCACGCCGCCGACCGACTCGAAGTGGTTCACCGCGGCTCCCGGCAGCAGCCCGCGTCGAGCACCTCGACGGGCGGCGGCGCGTCTGTCGCGAGCGGCGCCTTCGGCGGCGCCTTGATGCCGCAGGCCACCAGCACGAAGACGATGAGAGAGAGGAGGATGACGCGTCGCAACACGGCGCGCACCCTGCCGGGAAGCGGGTGGCGCATCAAGGCGCGAATGCGCGCTCGAGGGGCAACCCGATGATCGGGCTCGCCTTTCCGACCATTTCGTCAAGCATGGAAACAGGGCCTCGAGAAAAGGTGCACACCTGAGGGGGCCTCAGGGTCTCTCTCGCACCTGAGGGCGGTTCCCCTCTTCCAACCACACTCGTTCGCCGCCACGCGCGGCCTTCACCTGGAGCTTCCAGATGGGCGTTCTCTTGCTTCTCGTCGGCGTCGCGGTGGGCGCCTTCGGCCTCTTCCAGCACCTCAAGGGCAAGCGCATTCTCTCGGCGCCTTTCAAGAAGACGGGCGAGCTCGCGAAGAACCCCGTCAGCCCCGACCCCAAGGGCGCCATCTCGACCGAGGGAAAGGTCATCGCCCCGGAGCAGCCGCTGCTCTCGCCCTGCACGAAGCAGCCGTGCCTCGCGTACGAGGTGAAGGTCGAGCGCCTGTGGGAGAAGGTCGAGACGACGCAGGACGGCACCAAGACGGTCAAGGGCTCCGACACGCTCGACACGCTCAAGGGCGGCGCGGTGTTCAGCGTCGACGACGGCTCGGGCGCGCTCCAGGTCGACGTGAGCAAAGGCGCCGACTTCGACAACTACAAAGAGGGCTTCAAGAAGGAGCTCAACGGCCGCGGCTGGGCCTCGCAGATTCAGTTCGGCGAGCTCTCCTACGACGTGCCCGTCATCAGCGACTCCGAGAAGTACACCATCGGCTTCAAGGCCACCGAGAAGTACGTGCCGGCCGAGGGCAGCCTCTTCGTGCTGGGCAAGCTGGAGGGCGCGAAGATCGTCAAGCCGGGCTGGCGCTCGATGATGACCTCGTCGAAGGGCCGCGACGGCCTCATCGGCAGCATCAACAAGAAGAAGAAGTTCTCGTTCATCGGCGGCGGCGTGGCGGCGGTGCTGTCGGTGCCCCTGATGATCTTCGGGCCCTCGGTCAGCAGCGGCGAGGCGTCGGGCAAGTCGGACCCCAACCACACCTTCGGCGGCGGCTGCGCCTCGGTGCTCACCGGGCCGGTCTCGAAGTGCAGCGACACGGTGTCGAACGCCGAGGGCGAGCAGTACACGTGGACCGTCACCCGCAAGGACACCTACACCCTCGTCGCCTCGCCGATCGCCGGCAAGAAGTACAAGCTGGCCCCGCAGCTGGTGGTGGAGCGCGGCGATGAGGTGCTGGCCGACGTCGACGCCTTCGACGGCAAGGCCGCGAAGACGAGCCTCGAGCTCGAGCCGGGCACCTACTCGGTGCAGGTCAAGAGCGTGGGCGGGTACGTGGTGAAGGGCGGCTACTCTTTCAACCTCGAGATCACCGCCAAGCACCCCGAGCCGGTCGACGCGCCCGCCGTCGCCGAGGCCGCGCCCGCTTCGAAGAAGGACGCCATGAAGGCCAGGCTGGCTGCGCTGAAGGCGAAGAAGGCGGGCAAGGAGCTCGCGGAGGCCGCGCCTCTGGACGAGCCGGCCCCTTCGGCCCCCGTGGCGCTCGACGACCCGTTCGCGGTTCGTCCCGGCGTCGCCTCGTGCGACCTGCCCTCGAACGGCTCGTGCACCGAGTACGCCGCGCCCAGCGAGGCCGCGAAGAAGGGCTGCGAGATGTTCAAGGGCACCTACGCGAAGAGCGCCTGCAGCCGCGCCAACGCCGTCGGCGCGTGCGTGATGAAGTCGGGCGACGTCAACCTGCTCTACGCCGGCGGCCCGATGGGGCTCTCACGCAAGTCGGCCGGCATGATGTGCCCCGGCAACCTGGGCACGCTGACCCTCGCCCCCGAGAGCGACGCCGCCCCGACGAAGCTGGCGGAGCTCGCGCCGGTGCCCGAGCCGGTCGCCGCGGTCGAGCCCGAGCCCGCGCCGCTCCCGAAGGCCGCCGTCGCCGCCGAGCCCGCCGCGCCGGTGGAGGCCGACCTCGAGATCAGCGCCCGGCGCCTCACCGAGTTCTCGGTCGAGCTCAACGCCTCGTGCCCCGACACGCGCTGCGCCGGCAACTTCAACTACATCTTCACCAACCTCTCTTGCGACAAGTCTGCCCGCTGGTGCCAGGTCGACCTCACGGCGATGGCGAAGGACACGCACGAGGCCTTCGTCGCCACCCTGCCCTTCACGCCCGCCGGGAAGACCCGCACGGCCTTCGACGCGGCCGTCAACGAGGCCATCGGCGCCTTCGAGCGCGCCCCGAAGTCGGGCCGCCTGGCCCCGGTGGTGATGCAGGCCCAGCAGAAGCCGGCCGTGGCCGCCAGGCCGGTCGCCGTCGCCGAGCCCCTGGCGAACAAGCCGCAGCCCACCACGACCCGGCCCATTGCGGTCGCGCCGAAGCCGGTCCCCGCTCCCGTCGCCGCGCCCGCGCCGACCCCGGCGCCCGTGAAGGCCGCGCCGGTGAAGGCCTCGGCGTCGCCCGCGCCGGTGATTCAGCGCGCGAACAAGAACATGGCCGACTGACGCGCCTCTCCTGACCGCGCTCGCGCCGATCGAACCGGGCCGGCGATGCAGCGCGGACGACGGGCCTGGCTCCACACGGAGTCGGGCCCTTCGTGTTTTCAGGCGCGGTCTGCTCCGGTGGGCTTTGCTGTTCTCGGCACCTGCGCTGGCGTGAAAAGGTACCGCCGGTGACGAAGCGGCGCGTGCTCGGCGTGGTGGTGTTGGTGCTCCTGGGGGCGTTCGCCTTCGCGTCGAGCGATCGCTGCGGGCCCTGGCCGGTGACGCCGGCGACGCTGAACCAGCTGGCGCGGGGCGGCGGCGGCGCGCTCCTGGTGGGCGCCGCGAAGACCGCCGTGGCGCTGCCTGGCGCGGTGACGGTGGGCGGCTACGGCCCGCTGCGCTCCACCGCGACCGAGGGCGACCCCGTGTTCGCCCGGGCGACCCTCGTCGACGTCGGCGGCCAGCGCCTCGGCCTCGTCTCGCTCGAGGTGCTGCTCCTCACCCAGCCGCTGGTGGCCGCCGTTCGTGAGGGCTTCGACTTCCCCATCGTGGTGACCGCCACCCACACCCACTCGTCGGTGGGGCAGTTCGATCGCCGGCTCGCCAGCCAGGTGGCCGCCCTGGGCACCTTCGACGCGCAGGTCGAGGCGGCGCTGGTGACCGCCGCGCGCGACGCCCTCACCCGCGCCCAGGCCGGGCGGGAGTCGGTGACGATGCAGGCGGCCACCTTCGACACTTCGCCCTTCGTGCGGGCGCGCAGCGGCGACGAGGTTGACCCGCGGGGCCTCGAGGTGGCCTTCGTGAGGGCAGACGGGAGCCGCGTGGCCCGCTGGGTGTTGCTCGCCGCGCACCCGACGCTGACGCCCCGCCGCACGCCGACCCTCGACACCGACTGGCCGGGCGCCCTCGCGGAGTCGGGCGAGGGCGTGACGCTGGTGCTGCAGACCTCGGTGGGCAACGCGTCGGTGAACCGCGAGGTCGCGAAAGACGAGCGGGCCGTCGTGACCGCCATCGAGCAGGCGCTGCGGGTCCCCGTCGAGGGGTGCGCGGGGCCGGCCTTGAGCGTCGCGGGGGCACGGGTCCCGCTCCCCCACCCCGACGGCGCCCGGCTGGCCCCCTGGCCGTTCCGCGCCATCGCCGAGAACGCCCTGTGCGCGGCCGCCGAGATGGACGTCGAGGTGTCGATGGTGAGGCTGGGGTGCGTGTCGCTGCTGGCGTTGCCGGTAGAGCCCTCGTTCGCGACGGCGAAGCAGCTCGAGCAGCGCACCGGCGCCACGCGCGTGCTGGCGCTCTCGAATGGGTACGTCGGCTACCTCGAGCCGGCCGAGGTGGTGCGCGATGGCCTCGGAGAAGCCAGGCGCCAGTGGTTCGGCCCCGAGCTGTTCGACACCCTGGCGAGCGCGAGCCTCTTCGTCGCGGCCTCGTCAGACTCGCGAGGCGCGCGTGTCGAAGGCCAGTGACGCCGCGCGGGCCCTGATCGCGCGCACCAGGCTGGCGACGCTCGCCACCCTCTCAGACGACGGCGGGCCCCTGGCAACCCTGGTGGCGGTGGCCGACGACGGTGAGGGCCGGCCGCTGTTCCTCCTCTCGGGGCTGGCCGAGCACACCCGCAACCTGCGTCAGCGCCCCCGCGCCTCGGTGCTGCTCGTCGATGCGGCGCACGGCCCGGGCGGCCAGATGGATCGGCTCCGCGTGACGCTGACGGGCTCGCTCTCGTGGCTCGACGGGGCTGACGCGGCGCTGGCGAAGACGCGCTTCGTCGAGCACCACCCCGACGCGCAGCAGTACGCGAGCCTGCCTGACTTCACCCCGGGGCGGCTCGAGGTCGAGGCGGTTCGCGTCGTCGGCGGCTTCGCGCGGGCCGTGACGCTGCCCCTCGACGAGTACCGCGCCGCTCCCGGCCCGCCGCGTCGATGACGTGCAGGAGCCGCGGCGCGTCGTCCACCGCCTCGGGCGTGGCGCGGAGGGTGGGACTGGTGGCCGCGGCGCTCAGCCTCCGCTTCGCGGCGTGCGGCGGGCGGCCGACTTCACGTTCGCAGGCTTCGGCTTCTTCTTCTTCGCCACCTTCACCGGCTTCTCTTCCTTCGGCAGCAGCTCGCCGTCGAACCGGATCGCCGGCTTGGTCGCGCGGCGCTTGAAGAACAACACCGTGCGCCCCAGCACCTGCGCCACCTCGGCGCCCGTGCCTTCGGCGAGCTGATCGATGGCCGCCTCACGCCCCTCACGATCGTCGGCGATGCGCACCTTCACCAGCTCGTGCGTCTCGAGGGCGGCCGCCAGCGCGCCGATCACCCCCTCCGTCACGCCGTCGTCTCCGACCTGCACCACCGCGTGCAGGTGATGGCCGAGCGATCGCAGGTGCCGCCGTTGTCTTCCGTTGAGGGCCACGAGTGCTTTCTTTCACTTCATCATTCGCAGCTCGCGCTGCGCGTCGATGTGTTTGGGGTCGAGCTTCACCGTCGCGCTGAAGTGCTTCTTCGCGGCCGCCATGTCACCAAGAATCCGATGCATCATGCCCTGGTGGAAGTGCGCGGCGACGACGTTGGCGTTGCGCTTGAGGCAGTTGTTGATGTCCTTCATCGCCTCGACGATGCCCAGCTTCTTGTCAGGGAAGGTGAAGAACTTCGCGTAGCCGCGCCAGGCGTAGACCTCGGCGTCGTCGGGCATGATCGCGATGCAGTCGTCGAACATCTTGAAGGCGTCGGCGTACTTGCGGGCCTGCATGAGGATCTTCCCCTTCTGGAAGAACTCGTCGGCCTGGAGGAACTTCGAGACGTCGATCTTCTCTCCGGCGCCGCCGGCCTCGAGCTCGGCGACGTACTCCTTGCGGAGGGCGTCGTCTGACAGGGTGCGGTGGGCCTCTCCGACGCGCGCGAAGATGTCGGCCTTGGCCCTGGCGAGCGCCTCGGGGGCGCCGGGCGGCACCGTGTCGGGGTGGTAGTCCTTGGCGAGCTTGAAGTAGGCGAGCTTCACCGCGTTGGCCGGCGAGTCTTTGGTGAGCGCCAGCACCTCGAAGTGGTTCTGCGTCTTCATCTTCGCCAGCACCTCGGAGAGGCGCTTCACCTCGGCGTCATGGTTCTGGTTCGCCACCGGCGCGGGCGCCGTCACCACCGGGGCTCCGCCCTTCGAGGGGCCCGGGGCTGCCGTGCCGACCGGGCGCAGCGGCTGCGACGGCGGCGCGGGGTACGAGGGGGCGCGCGGCGCGACCGGAGGCCCGGGCACGACGGTCGGCGCCGGGGGCGGCGCGACCTGCGGGGTGATGACGGGCCGCGCAGGAGGGGCCGGCACCCCGCTCGGCGCGACGGGCATCGCGGGCATCACGGGCCCCCCCCCCTGCGGCGTGATGACGGGCCTGGCCGGCGCGGCGACTGGACCTGGGGCGGGCCCCACCGGGAGCGGAGGCGCCGGCGCGGGCGCGCTCCGCTGAACCGGCACGCGCGTCTTCACCACCGTGCCCGCGAACGAGACCAGATCACACGGCTCGAGCATGAACGCGACCCGCAGGGCCTGGTCGGCCTCGGAGGCCTGGCTCTGAAAGAGCTGGTTCAAGGTGCGCGTGCCATCGAAGCCGGCGTAGGCGCGGGTCTCTTGCGCCGACAGCCGCAGCTCCGTCACCGGCACCGAGCCCGCCGCCTTCATCACGGGGAAGTCGAGGGCCTCGTGCATGCGCGCCTTCAGCTCGGCCGTCGACACCTGGCGCAGCTGCTCGATGTACAGCTGCCAGCGGTTGCCCACCGGCATCGCCTTGTGCGCCGGGAGCTCGACGGGCTGGAAGGTGAACGTCCCCTCGGTGGCCAGCAGCGCCTGCCCGACGAGGGCGCCTGCGCGCTTGCTCAGCGCTTCGATGGCGACGTTCGGGTTGACGAGCCCCAGGCCGAACAGCGCCGGGAGCAGCTCTCCGCCAAACCGCGCGCCCTCTTTTTGCGCCTGGCCGAGCTGCTCCGGCGTCACCAGGCGCTGCCTGAGCAGGAACGTCGCCAGCGCGTCTTCCGGGTGGGTCGAGTCGATCAGCTCGGGGCTGCCCTTGCGAAAGTGCAGCAGCAGCGCGCGATCGGGGAGCTGGAGCGTCAGCAGCCCGTTGACGTCTTGCGCGGCCGCCAGGAAGTAGAGGCGCTGAGGGCTGATCTCGCGCAGCGAGCCCGAGGCCGGCAGCGCGTCGATGGGCGCGACCGCCGCGACCGACGGTGAGCTCGAGAGGGGCGCGGGCGTGGGTGTCGAAGCGAAGGGCGCCACCGCCGAGGGCCGGCTCGCCATCGAGGGTGAGGCGCTCACCGCCGAGGGGCGGCTCGCCATGGCAGGAGACGCGTTGACCGCCGAAGGCGTCGAGGTCGGCGCGGCGCCCATGGCCGCGGCGATCGACGCCGATGACATGGGGCGGGCCGGGGCTGCGCGAACCCCCGAAGGCGTCGAGCCCATCATCGACGGGCTCGAGCGGGGCGCGTCGCCGAAGAGGGAGTCCTCCAGCGTTCCCGGTGTCGCGGCGGGGTGCTGCATCGACCTGGCCTGCGGGGGCCCAGCCGGTCTTCCCTGCGCCGAGGCCTGCGCCGGGTTCATGGGGCGGGCGGACGCCTGCGAGCGCGCGCCCGGGCCCGCCATCGCGCCCGCGCCGGGCCGAGGCACCGGGCCGCCTGGAACCGGCCCTCCGGGGATGGCGCCGCTGGGCGACGACATCGGCACCGCGGCGGCCGTCGGCAGCGGCGGCGGCGCCACCACCTTGTCCCACGCGTCGTCGAGCTCGGTGTGCGGCAGCACCTGGTCGCCCCACAGCGGCCTGGGGATCACCATGCGAATGCCCGGCATGCGGCCCGGGAAGACGTAGTTGATGCCGTCGAGCGAGACCTGCACCCGGCCCGCGATGACCCCGTTGTCGAGCAGCAGCTCGATGGTGGTGGGCACCAGCGGCCCGTACACCTGGCCCTTCTCGTTCCTCACCCAGACGTGGACGACTTCGTCACTCATCGCGCGCCCCGGAACCTAGCTGCAATGCGCCTCGGCGGCGACTGAAGCGGAGATCCAGTGCACAATCTTCGTGTGCGACGTTCTGCGCCACTGCTGCTGCTGGTCGTGCTGTGCCTCACCCAGGGCTGCGTCGCGATCTCGAGCGTGCAGACCGCCGATACGCTGGGGCGCGGACGGCTTCAGGTCGGCGTGGAGCCGGGGGTCGCCGGGGTGGTGCACGCGCCGCCGGGGCTCAGCGCCGCGCCGGTGGCCGACGTCGCGGTCCGGTACGGCGTGGCCGACCGCGTGGACGTCGGAGGCCGCTTCGGGCAGTCGGGCCTCGAGCTGGCCCTCAAGGCGATGCTGACGCCGCGCGCGTGGCCGCTCATCGTCTCGCTCGCGCCCTCCGCCTCGGGCCAGCTGCGCGTCTCGTCGACCCTCGAGGTGACCGGGCAGATCCTGAACCTCGCGCTCCCGCTCCTCCTGGGGCTCCGCCTGGGCCCCCATCAGCTGGTGCTCGGGCCGCGCCTGCACCTGCTGGCCTCGCTGCCGGCCGACCCCAACGAGGCGGCGACCCGACGCTTCGCGGCCGGGGGCAGCCTCGGCGTCGCGCTCCGCGTCTCTCGCGCCGTCACCGTGTTGCCCGAGCTCGCGGTGCTCGCGCCGCTCTCGCCGCAGCCGCTCCTGGCCACCCCTGACACCTTCAGCCAGCTGTCCGGCGGCGTGCTCGTGCAAGCGCGGCTCGCCTTCCTCCTCGGGCCAGGGGCCGAGCCGCCGTGAGCTGAGCTGTTCACCGCCGTGCACACCTCGCCGCGTCACCATTTGCGCGGCGCCCGGGCGTGCTAGGAGCGCCCCGTTCCATGCCCCGAGGTGCACCGTGAAGCGAGTCCTGGCGCTGTCCTCCACCGTCGCGTTGCTGCTCCTGGGGTGCCCCGCGCCCCAGCCGGGAGCCTGCCGGAGCAGCGGTGACTGCAGCGCCGGGCAGTCGTGCATTCAGTCGAAGTGCGTGGGCGGCGCGGCCGGCGGCTCCAGCGGCGGCGGCACCTCGTCGGTGGGCGGTGGCTCCTCGAGCACCGGCGGGGGCGCAGCAGCGGGCGGCAGCGCTGGCGGCGGCGCAGGCGGCGGCGGCGCGGCGGGTGGCGCGGTCATCACCGGCGGCGAGCGGTGCGACCTGGCCTCGAGCGTCCCCGGCAGCACCACCGTCTCGGGCTCGACCATCGGCGCGACGGCCGACGTGAACCTCGGCTGCACCGGCGCGAGCAACCAGGGCCCTGACCGCGTCTACGCCGTCACCGTGCCCAACATGGAGCGCCTCACCGTCACCCTCACCCCCGAGGTGACCGACACCACCGACGGCGGGCTTCAGTTCGACCCCTCGCTGTACCTCGTGGCCGGCCCTGCGGCGAGCTGTCAGCCGGCCGACGCGGGCGACCGCAGCGCCTGCCTCGACGGCTCAGACATCGATCAGCCGCCCGGCTCCCCGGAGCGCGTCACCTACTTCAACACCACCGGCGCGCCGCGTGAGGTCTTCGTCGTCGTCGACTCGTTCTTCAACGCGCCCGACGAGATGAACGGCATCATTCACGAGGGCCGCTACGAGCTGCGCTTCACGCTGGCCGCGCCGCCCATGGGCGACCGCTGCGACACCGCCACCGCCATCACCCCGGGAACGCTGGCGGGCCAGGCGCTGACGAACTTCTCGGGCGACTACGGCTTTGGCACCAACTGCCGCCGCTCCGACGGCCCTGACCGCGCCTACTCGATTCGGGTGCCGGTCGGAGAGCGCCTCACCGCCATCGCCACGCCGGCCCTCGACGCGGGCTTCGACCTGACGCTGAACCTGATCGCGGGCCCCGCGGCCGCGTGCGAAGCCAGCCCCCTGGTGTGCCTCACCGGCGCCGACTCGCAGGTCGGCGGCCAGCCCGAGCGCGTGGACTACCTGAACCGGGGGCCCAACCCGCAGGAGGTCTTCGTGGTGGTGGGCTCGTACGATCCCGCCGACCCCGACACCGACTTCTCGCTCACCACCACGGTCGCGGCGCCGCCTGCAGGCGATGAGTGCGCGACCGCGACGCCGCTCGTCGCCGACATGCCGCTGGCGGCGCAGCCCTTCGCGAACTTCGGCAACGACTACGGCTCAGGCAGCGGGTGCAGCTTCACCACCAGCGGCGCCGACCGCGTGTACGCGCTCGACGTGCCCGCGAACAAGGCCGTCACGGTGACGGTGACGCCCACGGCGGGCCTCAACACCTCGGTGTCGCTGGTCGACGGCGTCGCCAACTGCGCCCAGGGCATGCTCCGCTGCGCTGCCACCAGCCCCAGCGCCGCCGCGGGCGCCCCCGACGTCGTGCGGTGGAGCAACCGCAGCGGCGCCATGAAGACGCTGCTGGTGCTGGTAGACAGCGCCGCTCCGGCCAACGGCACGTTCGATCTCTTGGCCACCCTGAGCGACCCGCCCGCCGGCGACTCGTGCGGGAACGCCACCGCGCTGTCCACGGGCGCGCCGGTGGCGGGCACGACGGTGGGCTTCTTCAACGACTACACGGGCACCGGCTCGACGGGCTGCGCCACCTTCGACACCAGCGGCGCCGACCGCGTCTATGGGTTCTCGGTGCTCAACGGCCAGCGCGCCAGGGTGACCGTCACCCCCGCCGACGCCGGCTTCACGCCCTCGGTGAGCCTGGTGACCGGCACCGCCGCGGCCTGCGAAGCGACGCCGCGGGTCTGCGTCGCTGGCACCAGCTCGGGCAGCAGCGGCGCGGCGCGCACCGCCGCCTTCTTCAACGGCAGCGGCATGGCGATGGGCGCCTTCGCCATCGTCGACGGCCAGGCGGCGGGCGGTGACTTCACCATCGGCCTGGCGACGGCGGCGCCCCCCCCCGACGACGTCTGCACCACCGCGACCACGGCGCTCGGCGCGACCGCGCTCACCAACCAGACGTTGAGGCCCGCGAACGTCACCTTCGAGCGCGACTACTCGTGCGTGTCGACGGCCCGCGGGGCCGATCGCGTCTACGTCGCGCAGGCGCCGGCCAACCAGCGCCTCACCGTCACCGTGACGCCCACCGCCGCCGTGATGGACGGCGGGTTCGACCCGGTGCTCTCGCTCATCGCGGGCCCGGCGACCTCGTGCGACTCGGCGACCCGCCGGTGCCTCGCGGGCGTCGACGACGGCGCGCGCAACGCCCCCGAGACCGCGAGCTTCACCAACGCCTCGTCGAGCGCCCAGACGCTCTTCGTGGTGGTGGGCTCGTACAACGAGGCCGACACCGACACCGTCTTCTCGCTCTCGGGCACCACCGCGGCCATCGCCGCCGGAGAGGTCTGCGAGAACGCCCAGACGCTCGCCTCGGGAGCGGCGCTGATGAACGAGACGTTGACGGCCTTCTCACGCGACTACGCCCTGGGGCTGACCTGCAGCCGCTCGAGCGGCGCAGACCGCGTCTATTCGGTCTCGGTCGGCGCCAACCAGACGCTCACGGTGCGCGGGGTGCCCGACATGACGTCGGACATCGTGTTGAACGTGATCGACGGCCCCGCCAGCGCGTGCAGCGCGCCCGGCGCCACCTGCCTCGCCTCGGCCGACCGCGGCGCCAACGGCCAGGAGGACCGCGCCACCTGGCAGAACACCTCGACGAGCGCGAAGACGGTGTTCATCGTCGTCTCGAGCTACCGGGCCGGCATGATGACCTACAGCCTCGAGGTGCAGGTTCAGTAGCCGCGGTCGTCGAGCCACCACCCCAGGTGGCCGCACAGCACGAAGCCGAAGGCGTTGAGGGCGCCGTGCGTCGGCACCATGTCGGGCACCGTCGGCGCGGGCACCTGGGGCCAGTACTGGCTGGCCGCCCAGGCGACCGCGAGCCCCATCGCCACCCAGGGCGCCGCGGCCGAGAGGAGCAACAGCGCGCGCGTGGGGCCCTCGCGCCGCAGGCCCGCTCGCACCTGCAGCGCCGCGACGGCGCAGACGCCCACCGACATCACGACCGCGCCGCCGACCTGAAAGACCGCCAGCCGGGTGATGAAGCCCAGGGCCACCACCGGGGGCGCGAGCATCACCAGCAGCCCGGCCAGGCGCCGCGACGCCGAGGCGCGCTCGGTCACCAGCCGGTTCGCCAACGACAGCGCGCCGACGCCCGCGAACGAGAAGTGCAGCGCGGTGAGCTTCACGATGGGCTCGGGGATCTCGAAGAGCGTCACCTCGAGCCTCGAGGCCACCAGGGCCAGCGCGGCGGTGGCGCCGAAGCCGGCCATCACCAGGCGCACCAGCACCCGGCGCTTGATGGCCACCACGCCCTCGACGACGCACGACGCAAGCCACGGCGCGAGCACCACGGCCGCCGGCCACCCGGGCGCCACCGACAGCGAGGCGGCCACGGCCAGCGCCGCGACCAACCAGGGCGTGAAGGCCCGCCCGAAGGCGATGGGCATCACCAGGCCGACGCCCACCACGAGCGCGGCGTTCATCACCGGCACCATCAGCTCGGCGAGCGTCATCGCGCGCTCGTCAGAGGAAGACGTGCTCCTGGTGCTCGCCGAACACGCCGCGCATCGCGTCGGCGATCTCCCCCAGCGACGCCTCGACCTTCACCGCGTCCGAGATGAGCGGAATCAGGTTCTCGTCGGCGGTCTCGGCGCCCCGCTTGAGCGCGTCGAGGGCCCGGCGGCAGGCGTCGGCGCCGCGCGTCTTGCGCAGGTCCTCGAGGCGCGCGCGCTGCTCCTGCTCCACCGACCCGTCGACCCGCAGCAGCCCCGTCACCGGCGGCTCCTGCTGCTGGTAGGCGTTGACGCCCACCACCACGCTCTCGTTGCGCTCGAGCGCGCGCTGCGCCTCGTAGGCCGCGCTCTGGATCTCTTGCTGCGGGAAGCCCAGCTCGATGGCCCGCACCATGCCGCCGAGCTCGTCGATGCGCTTGATGTACGCCTCGGCCTTCGCCTCGAGCCCGTCGGTCAGCCGCTCGAGGTGGTAGCTGCCTCCGAGCGCGTCGATGGTGTCGGCCACGCCGGTCTCGTTGGCGATGATCTGCTGGGTCCGCAGCGCCAGCCTGGCGGCGTCTTCGCTGGGCAGCGCCAGCGCCTCATCCCACCCGTTGGTGTGGAGCGACTGGGTGCCGCCGAGCACCGCCGCGAGGCCCTGGATGGCCACCCGCACCACGTTGTTCATCGGCTGCTGGGCCGTCAGCGTCGAGCCCGCCGTCTGCGCGTGGAAGCGCAGCATCATCGAGCGCGGGTCCTTCGCGCCGAAGCGCTCCTTCATGATGCGGGCCCACAGGCGCCGGGCCGCGCGGAACTTGGCCACCTCTTCGAGGAAGTCGTTGTGCACGTTGAAGAAGAACGACAGGCGCCCCGCGAAGTCGTCGACCTCGAGCCCGGCCAGACGCGCGGCCTCCACGTAGGCGATGCCGTCGGCGAGGGTGAAGCCGATCTCCTGGGCCGCCGTCGAGCCCGCCTCTCTGATGTGGTACCCGCTGATGCTGATCGGGTTCCACTTCGGCACCTTCTTCGCGCAGAAGGCGAAGAGGTTGGTGATGAGGCGCAGGCTGGGCTTGGGCGGGTAGATGTACGTGCCCCGCGCGATGTACTCCTTCAAGATGTCGTTCTGCACCGTGCCCTGGAGCGCCTCCATCGGCACGCCCTGCGCCTCACCCACCGCCGCGTAGAGCATCAGGAGGATCGGCGCGGTCGCGTTGATGGTCATCGAGGTGCTGACCTCGCCGAGCGGAATGCCCTCGAGCAGCACCTTCATGTCGCGCACCGAGCAGATCGACACGCCCACCTTGCCCACCTCGCCGCGGGCGCGGGCGTTGTCGGCGTCGAAGCCCATCTGCGTCGGCAGATCGAAGGCCACCGACAGGCCGGTCTGCCCGGCCTTCAGCAGCGCGTGGTACCGCTCGTTGGAGTCCTTCGCGCTCGCGAAGCCCGCGTACTGGCGCATCGTCCAGAAGCGGCCGCGGTACATGGTGGGCTGCACGCCGCGGGTGAAGGGGTACTCGCCGGGGAACCCCAGCTTCTCGAGGTACGCGCTCTCAGGCGCCGCCTCGGGGCCGTCGAGGGCCGTGCGCTCCACCCCGCTCGAGGTGAGGAAGGTCGGCCGCCGCTCGGGGCCCTTCGCCTTGGCCTTCTCGTACGTCTTCACAACCCACCGCGACTTCTCGGCTTTCGAGTCAGACATGGCGTTGGGATAGCACGCGGCCCGGCAGGGGCGAGAGGGTGACGTGCGCCCATGTCCCACCGCGCGCCGCTCCCGCGTCTTTGCTTGTATCGTCGTCTTCGACCGGAGCCCTGATGCCACCGCCAATCACTTCGAACCGGGTTGGACCGATCGCGACGCCGAGGGTCAGCGCACGCGAGGTGCAGCCGCCCCCCACGCAGCCGCTCCAGCCTGCCGGCAAGGCCGAAGGGTGGGTCGCCGCGGGCGCCGCCAGGCCGAGGCCGCAGGTCGCCACCACGGTTGGCAAGGCCACGCCGGCTCCGGCGCCGAAGCACGCCGCAGAGATCGCCCCTGACGTTCGCCGCGATCTGAGCACCTTCGAGGCCCGCAAGCGCCTGGCCACCGACGCCTCGCAGGTCAACCCCATCAGCGCCGACCCGAAGATCGACAACGCCGATCGCATCTGTGCGGGAGCCGCGGCCGTCAACGCCTTGATCCTCAACTCGACGACGCCCGAGGCGGCGAAGGCCAACGCCGAAGCGCTGCGCTCCGCGATGGGGGCCCGTCACGTCGAGCTCCCTGCCTCGCTCGACAAGCAGGCCATCAACGACGCGCTCGACCACCTCGCGGCCGGCTCGCCGAGCATGAACGACGTCTTCGTCCTGCAGCAGGTCGCCTACGCGGTGGGCCGCCGGTACGCGCAGAAGAAGGAGGCGAAGGACGGGAAGCCGCTCGACGACGGGCTGAACCCGGCGCAGCTCGGCGGGCTCATCGCCGATCTCAAGGCGCGCGGGGCGACCCTCGACGGCAACACCCAGTTCAGCCTGTCGAAGCAGCACTGGGTCGCGCACGTCGGCGCCGTCACCGCCAACTCCGACCAGAACGTGAAGATCGACTCGGGCGCGAAGCTGCCCTCGAACAAGGCCTGGGCGGGCGACGTGGTGCTCCGCGCTGACGGCGTCGTCGAGGCGCGCACGCGAACGGTGCGGGTGGGCGGCGCCGACGTGGACGCCGCCGGGTACGCCAGGGCGTTCGAGCTCGAGCCGCCGAAGAAGGACGGCCTCACGCGAGGGTTCAGGTTTCCCATCGTGCCGGTCGACCCCAACAAGGCCGGAGACCCAGCGGTCTCGGGCGTCCTCCTCTCGAAGGGCGACCACCTCCACCAGCTCAACACGGCCTGGGCGGCGACGGTCGCGGGCGCGGCGCCGGCTGAAGTCCTCAAGTAGCGCCCGCCTCGCATCTGCGGCCTGACCTGGGCGATAACCCCCGCATGAACGTAGACGGAATTCGCCGGGCCCTCTCGACCGCTGCGAAGGACGGCAAGGTGGACGCGGCCGACGTCGACCGCATCATGCTGCAGGCGCGCGACGGTGGAGGGCTGTCGGCCCTCGAGAGGACCGCGCTCCTCGAGGCGGCTGACGGCTTCGACGACGGCACCCGGCAGCGGCTGCTGAGCCACCTCTCGGCGATGGGCCAGACCAACGCGTGGGTCAACCTCGAGGCCAAAGGCCAGGTCGCCAGCATCGACGGCCGCTACGCGAACCTCACCCTCACCGTGCCCGGCCTCTCGGCGCGCGTCGGGCTGTTCGACAACGCCTTCGCGCTCAAGGGCAAGGCGACCGCCGACGGCGTGCTTCAGCTCACCGTCGACGGGGCGAAGGTGTCGGTGCCCGTGAAGGCCGGAGAAGGGCCGCAGCAGCTGCTGACGAAGTTGAAGGCCCAGCTGCCGGCGCACTTCGCCGGCGTGGTGCTGGGGGGAGACGTGCAGCCCTACGACGCCGCGAGCTTCTCGGGGCGCTCGGCCCGCCGCGCCGACGTCGCCGCCCACCTGATGCTCTACAAGCCCGCCTCGCTCGGCCTCCAACCGGGTGAGAAGCCGCTGCGCGTGGTGGTGACGGGCTACGGCGCGTTCATGGGCATCACCGACAACCCGTCCGCGAACATGGCCCAGCGGCTGGCGGAGCGCGGCGTCAAGGGCGCGATCGTCGAGTACCGGCGCCTCGACGTCACCCCGGCGGCGGTGGAGCAGTTCATGGCCGAGGTGCGGCGCAGCCCGCCCGACGTCATCCTCTCGATGGGCGTCACCCACGGCCAGGCGCAGCTCGAGGAGCGGCCCGAGAACCTGCTGGGCGCCAACCGCGACGGCAACAACCAGCTGATGCGCGAGCGGGCCGTGCGCGAGGGGGGCCCGCAGGAGCTGCGCACCGACCTGCCGATCGACACCATCGACTGGGCGCTCCAGGGCTTCGGCGCCCAGCGGCAGGTCTTCACCAGCGCGTCTGACCCGACCTACCGGCCCGACCGCAGCGCCTACCTCTGCAACTTCCTCGGGTACAACCTCGCGGCCGAGTTCGGCGCCAGTCCGAAGACGACCGCCGGCTTCATGCACATCACGCCCGAGACGAAGGCCGAGCAGATGGGCGCGGTGCTGGACGCGATCACGGCCCGGCAGCTCGAGCAGCGGCGCGCCGGCTTCCCCGTCAGCTGACTACGGCTCCTCGTCGCCGCGGTCCTGCTCGGCGGCGCGGCGCGCGTCGCTCCACGCCGCCTTGACGCGCTCCACCATGGCCCACGTTCGGTCGAACGCCTGCCGGGCGCGCGGGTCGACGTCAGCCAGCCGCTCACGCACCACGGCGCTGAGGGCCGGCGGCGGCGGCTCGCGCAGCAGCGCCTCGAGCGTGGTGAGGGCGCGCAGCGGCCGGCCCTTCATCGCGTCGAGCAGCGCCGGCACGTCGACCGTCGCCTGAACCAACCGCTCCACCCCGGGCGCGCCGCCGCCGAGCGTTGGCGCGAAGAGCAGCGCGAGCCGGGCGAAGAAGACCGCCTCGGCCGCGGACACGCCCTCGGCGAAGCTCAAGGGGAAAGGGCCCAGGCGCGCGGTGTCGAGCAGCCACTCCGCGCGGTTGACCCAGCCGTGCCTGAGCCATGTGGCCAGCGAGAAGCTCGGCGGTCGGGGCTCCGACGGCGCGCCGGCGAGCGTCGAGGCGCCCAGCGCCCAGGCCGCGGTGGCGTCTTCGAGGCGCTTCACCAGCGACGACAGGTGCGTCGGACTGAACAGCTCCCCCGCCTCGGCGAAGGCCACGTACTGCCCCTGGGCCGCGGCGAGCCCCAGGTTGGTGCGCGCGGCCCAGTCGGTCGAGGTGCACGGGAGCGCCACCACCGTGACGCCGCTGCGCGCGCGCGGCTTCTCGAGCAGGCGGTCGAGCGCGGCCGGGGCGAGGGTGGCGGCGACGAGCAGCTCCAGGGGGCGCCGGTGCTGGTTCACCAGCGACGACAAGGTGCCCGCCAGCAGCGGCTCGGCGTCCGACGACGAGACGACCACCGACACCAGGCCCTCGGTCTTGTCGGGCGCGGTCGCGGCAGCGCCCCGCTTCGCCGTCAGCAGCAGCCGATCGGCGGCGGCGTCGGGGTTCACCTGCTCGAGCAGCTGGCGCAGCGCGGCCTCGGTGTCGGCCGACAGCCCCGAGGTGCGGTGCGCCGTCACCACCACGTCGCGGCTCGACACCTCGTACCCCGCCGACGCCAACCAGCGCCGCACCTCGCGCTCCGCGAAGGCCGGCGTGGGCGAGGCGCCGGTGAGCGCGCCGAGCAGCGACGCCGCCGACGAGGCGTTGGCGAACGAGAAGACGAGCGCGGCGTCGCCGCCCGCGGCGGCCAGGGCCCGAAACGCCGCGCCCCCATCGCCCAGCGCGAAGCCGTCGAAGGCCACCACCACCTCGGGCGCGAACGAGGTGAGCTCGTCGAGCGACGCGGGGTCCACCAGCACCGCGCACCCGTTGGCCTCGATGAGGCGCGCCAGCGAGGGGTCGCTGCCCAACACCGCCACGCGCTTCTTCAGGCCCACGCGTCGCGCGACGAGCGTTCGGAGGTCGGCGGTGAGCGGGGCGGCCATGGCGTCAGGCCTGCGCGGTCGCCTGCGCAGCCGGCAGCGGGGCCACCGGCTCCCGCGCCGGCTCGGTCGCCCAGGCGTGCTCCGGGCGAATCAAGCCCACCGCCGACGGGTGCGGCGCCACCACCAGCGACTTCGAGAGCGCGTGCGGCGGCAGCTCGCCGCTCCAGGCGGTGGCGGTCAGCACGTGCGCCCCGTCACCCAGGCCCAGGCGTGGGAGCGACAGCCGCACCGTCGTCTTGCCGGCCGGCAGAGGCCCCACCGGGTACATCGTCTTGAAGAGCGTGACGCCGCCGACGGTCGCGATCTCGACCGACACGTCGCAGCTCGCCGGGGCCGACAGCGCGAGGTCGAGGTGCGCGTCGAGCGCGCCGTCGGCCGAGAACGCCGAGGGCTGCGCGCCCACGCCGTCTCGCAGCCGGAGCTCCTCGACCGTCACCGGCGACTTCACCTCGACGGGGGCTGGCGCCTTCACGTCTGGCAGGGCGAGCCCGGGCGACGACAGGGCCGAGTGGCCGACGCGCTCCCCTTCGGCCTCGGCGGCCGCCACCGCCTGCCGGTAGGCGCCCACCACCTGGCGAGGGTCGCCCACCATTCGCGTCTTGCCGCCGTCGATCCACACCGCGGTGTCGCACCAGGTCTCGATGCTGCCGAGATCGTGCGTGACGAAGAGGATGGTCTTCCCCGACTGGCGGAACTCGTTCATCTTCGCCGACGACTTCTTGCCGAAGTGCGCGTCACCGACCGAGAGGATCTCGTCGATGATCAGGATCTCGGGGTCGACGTGCGTGGCGACGGCGAAGGCCAGGCGCATGAACATGCCGCTCGAGTAGGTGCGCACCGGCTCGTCGATGAAGTCACCCAGCTCGGCGAACTCGATGATCTGATCGACCCGGCTCTTCACCTCGGCGCGCGACATGCCGAGGATGATGCCGTTGATGAGGATGTTCTCTCGGCCCGTGAAGTCGGGGTGAAAGCCCGCGCCCAGCTCGAGCAGCGCCGAGATGCGACCGTTGACCTGCACCGTGCCCGAGGTCGGCGCGTAGATGCCGGTGACCAGCTTGAGCAGCGTGCTCTTGCCCGAGCCGTTGCGGCCGACGATGCCCATGGTCGTGCCGCGGGGCACCACCAGGTTCACGCCCTTGAGCGCCTCGATGTGGGTGGCCGGCTCGACCAGCTTGCGCTGCCCCTTGAGGATGCGCACCACCTCGCTCTTGAGCGTGGTGATCTCATTGCGCTTCGAGCGCTTCTGGAAGTGCTTGGTGACGTTGTCGAGAACGATCGCGTCCGTCATGGCTCACACCAGCTCGGCGAACTCTTCACGCCGCCGCTCGAAGACCGTGGTCGCCGCCCACAGGGTGAGCAGCGTGATGCCCAGCACCACCAGCAGCGGCTCGACGTCTGGCACCCGGTGGCTGAAGAAGACGTCGCGCCAGGCGGTCATCAGCGCCGCCATGGGGTTGACCAGCACCACCGCGCGCTGCACCTCGTCGGCGCTCAACACCAGGCCGAACCGATCGAGGCCCTTCACCGAGCGCACGTCCCACAAGACGGGGGTGAGGAAGAAGGCCAGCTGCATCACGTTCGCGATGATGTGCTGCAGGTCGCGGAACGCCACGTTCAGCGCCGACAGCAGGTAGACGATGGCGAGGGTGAACAGGGTCTGCAGGGCCAGCAGCGGCACCATGAAGACGAGGTGCCACGAGGGCGTGTCCTGAAACGCGATGCCCAGGAGGAACAACAGCGGCACCGAGAGCACGAAGTTGATGAGGTTGGTGAGCACCACGTAGGCCGGCAGCACCTGGGCGGGGAAGCGCACCTTCGTCAGCAGGTCCTTTCGATCGCTGACCGAGGTGGTGCCGGCCATCACCGACGTCGAGAAGAAGATCCACGGGAGCAGGCCGCTGAACAAATAGAACGGGTAGCGCTCGGGCGCGTTCTCCATCAGCACGCCGAAGACGAGCGCGTAGACGGCCATGCTCAGCGTCGGGTTGAGGAACGTCCACAAGAAGCCCAGCACCGAGGCGCGGTAGCGGGCCTTGAGCTCTCGCAGTGAGAGCGCCCAGAGCAACGCGCGGTACTGGTAGAGCTCCTGAAGATTGCGAAGCATGGGCCGCGGGCGCAATAGCGCATGGGCCCCCACCCCACAACCCGAGGCCACGGTTTCAGCGCGGGGGCGTTCGGGGGCGCCGGGGCCGCTTCGGCTTCTCAGCGGGCGCCTTTGGGGCCGACGGGGCCTTCAGCACCGGAGCCTTCGCCGCCGGGGCCTGGGCCTTCGTCAGCGCGGCCTCGAGCCCAGCCACCTGCTCGCGCAGCTTCGCCACCTCGGCGCCGAGCGTCGCGTAGCCGTCGAGGGCGTGCCCGTTGAACACCACCTGCCGCGCGAGGGCCTCGTTGATGAAGAGCTGGCCGACCCGTCGAAAGGCCCGCTTCGCCAGCACCACGGCCTGACCCGCGAGCCCGTCGCGGTGCGTCTCGATGGGCAGCCCGCGGGTGACGTCCACGTGCTCGGCCATGGCCTCGATGGCGAAGGCGAACGCGTCGACCGGCGGCTCGACGCCGTCCGCGAGGCCCGAGTCCTCCGACGGAGGGAGCAGCCCGCGCGCGCCCAGGCGCTCCTTCGCGACCTCGAGCAACTTCTGCGTGGTGACGTCCTTGCCGAACAGCCTCATCGCTTGACCCCTTCTCTGACGCGCTCGATGGCCGACAGCCACGCGTCGATGACGTTGCGCCACTGGTGCTTCGCTCCGTACGCCCGGGCCCTCTTCGAGAGCGGGCCCCGCCGCTCGCCGACCACCCGCACCGCCTCGAGGAACGACGCCTCGTCGTCGTACCCCGCCCCGCCCTGGCTGCGCTCGAGCTGTCCGCGCACCACCGCGCCCGCGGTGTGGCCGATGATCGGTGTTCCGACCGCGAAGGCCTCGAGCGCCAGGAGCGAGAGGCTCTCGTACCGGCTGGGCACCACGACCGCCAGCGCGCCGCTCAGCGCGTCCCACTTGGTCTGCTCGTCGACGCGGCCGACGGCGAGCACCCGGGCGCCCTTCGGCTTGAGCTCGCCCGCGCCGGCCAGCACCAGCGTCGGCGCGTCGTGGAACGCGCGCACCATCGCCTGGTGGAACTCGAGCAGCTCCGCCACGCCCTTCCCCGCCTCCATGCGGCCCACGTACAGCAGGTAGGGGCCCGCGAGGTCGAAGGCGTCGCGAAAGCGCTCGGGCCGCGCGGGCAGCGGCGTCACCCCGACGCCCACCACGCTCGACGGCGCGGCGTTCGGGAAGCGCGCGCGGATCAGCGCCTCCTCCTCCGGGGTGTTGCACAGCAGGGCGCGGGGCCGCTCGAACACGTCAGCGTAGAGGTGAAACGCGAGCGGCGGCTCGTCGTGGGCGGTCGGCACCACCAGCGCGCGGTCGGCCAGGAGCGGCACGCCGTAGACGGTGGGCTGGTAGAGGTAGGTGAAGAAGGCGACCGCGTCGAAGCGCTCACGCGCGGCCACCAGCGCGTCGAGCAGCGCGGGCGCGGTGGGCCCCTGGTCGGCGAGCCAGCGCGTCTCGGCGACGAGGTCCTGCGCCGTGCCGAAGACCTCCTTCGAGGTGCGGTTGAAGGCGCGAATGTTGCGAAACCGGCTCGCAGGAAAGCGATGCACCGTCAGCGGCCCGTCGCGCGAGGTGCCCGGCGGGAGCTCGTTCTTCCACGACAAGTGATCGGTCGCGCAGGTGGTGAAGACCTCGACGTTCACCCGCGGAGCCAGCGCGAGCGCGACCTGGCGGGCGTGCGCCTCGGCGCCGCCGACGATGAACTCGCCGAAGCGTTGCACCACGAAGGCCACCCGGGGGCGCTTGCTGCGGCGCGGCCGCGAGGGTGGAGGCGCCGGGAGCGCCGCGCGAAGCCCGTCGGCGACCGCCTCGAGCGAGAAGTCGCGCAGGCGCTCCCGCTGACCGGCGATCAACGCGCCCCGCAGCGGCGCGTCCGAGACGAGCTGCGCCGCCACCTCGGCCAGCGCGGCGAAGTGCTTCTCGTCGAAGACCAGCCCCCGCCCGCCCATCGTCTCGGGCACCGCCGCGGCGCCGAAGGCCAGCACCGGCACCTCGCTGGCGAAGGCCTCGAGCAGCGGCACACCCAGCCCCTCGTGCTCGCTCATCGAGACGAAGAGCTCGGCCGAGCGGTAGGCGGCCACCAGCTGGGCGTGCGTCACCTTGCCCAGGAAGGTCACCTGGCCGAGGTCGTCAGCCCGCGCCTTGAGCGCCTTGAAGGCCCTCTGGCCCGCGTCGTACCCGCCCACCACCGTCAGCTGCGCGCGCGGCGCGATGCGCTTGAGCGCCTGATGGAGCGACAGGAGGTCGTCGACGCGCTTGTGCGGCACCACCCGGCTCACCGCCAGCACCCGCGGGCTGCCCGCGCGCGAGAGGCGAGCCAGGAGCGTCGCGTCGGCCTCAGACGCCGCGAAGCGCTCGGGCTCGACCAGCAGCGGCACCACCTTCACGTCGCGGTGCCCGGCGGCCTCGAGCTCGCTGGCGTTGAAGCGCGAGACACCGATGGCGACGTCGACGTGCCCCGCCAGCGCCGTCAGCTGGGCGCGGCCGGTGACGAGCGGCTCGGCGAGCCGGGTGCCGGCGTAGAAGCGCGCGGGCGTGATGTTGTGAAAGACGAGGCCGCGGCGGCACGGCAGGTGGAGCAGCTTCGCCACCAGGCTCGAGGCGATGCCGTGGTGGTACAGCACCAGGTCGTCGCGCTCCACCCGCAGCCTCGCGATCGGGTGCACGATGGCTTCGCACCCGGGCGCCACCTCGCCCGCGAAGACCTCACCCGTGAAGCCCAGGTGCCGGAGCGCCCGCTGGAACCCGATGGCCGCCGCGCCCATGGCGTCGCCGGGGCGGAAGTTCGGCACCAGCTGATGCACCCGGAACGTGGCCACGCGCGCGCGCTGTTAGTCGAGCGCTCCCGGCGGTGCCACCACCACGTCGTGTGGGGCCGTGGCTCGGCCCTCGTCTGCTTCAAGCGCGCCGCGGCGCAGGGCTTCATTCGCGCGCAGGTGGCGAGCGCGGTGAAGGGCGGCGCTAGAGCACGGCGTTGATGGCGCTCGCGGCCTCGGGGTCGAGCGCGATGAACGCGGCGCCGAAGCCGTCGGGCGTGACGTGGGTCACCCGGGCGAACGCGCTCACCAGGGGAGCGTTCGTCGCCGGGGCGAACTGCACGTGCACCGTCGCGTGGCGCGGCGGCGTCGCCCGGGAGGCGATGAAGAGGCCGCCCGCCGACAGGTCGCTCGCGTAGTCGATCTCGTACGCGCCCTCGCTCGACTGGTGCTGCACGAGGAGGCGGACGGGCTTGCGGGTCGCGAGGCGGCGCTCGTTCATGGCGCGCACCAAAGGCGATCTGGTTCGGTCAGCGCAACGGGGGGGCTGTGGTATGCGCACGCACCGTGTCGCAGCCCATCGCCCTCGACGCCTCTCTCTGGGACGAGCCCATCACCGGCATCGGGCTGTACACGCGGCAGCTGCACCGCGCGCTGATCGGCGCGGGGGCGCCGGTGGAGCGGTGGGGGGCGCGGAAGAGCGGCGAGCTCCCGCGCGGCGACGGGTCGCGCACGGGGTGGACCCTCGGCGGGCTCCCGCGCGCGTTGTCGGAGCGCAGGCCCCGGCTCTTTCATGCGCTCGCGAACTTCAACCTGCCGCTCCAGCGCGTTCCCGGCGTTCCGTACGTGTTGACGGTGCACGACCTGGTGCCGCTGCTGCTCCCCGAGACCGTCTCTACGGCCTTCCGGTGGCAATTCCGGCTCTGGCTGGCGCGGGCCACCAGGGTGGCGGAGCAGATCATCTGCGTCTCTGACGTCGCGAGGCAGAGCCTGCGCGCGCACGTGGAGGTCGATGACGCGAAGCTGACGGTCATTCACCACGGCGTCGATCACGTCGAGGCGGTGGGGCCGCCCGATGACATCACCACCGCCTGGCTCGACGCCCTCGGCCTGGCTTCGCCCTTCGTCCTCTACGCCGGGGCGCTCGACGCGCGGAAGAACGTCGAGCTGGTGCTGCGCGCGATGGAGCAGCTCTTCCGACAGGGCCGGCGCGCCACGCTGGTGCTCGCCGGGCAGCGCTGGTTCGGCAGCGGCGCGATCGAGAGAGAGGTGCTGCGCCTCAAGGAGCTCGGCGTCGACGTGCGGCCCCTCGGGTACCTCGAAGACACGGTCTTCTACGCGCTGATGCGCCGCGCCGGCGTCTTCGTCTTCCCCTCGCGCTACGAGGGCTTCGGCCTGCCGCCGCTCGAGGCGATGCGCCTGGGCGTGCCGACCATCGTCTCGAACGCCGGCTCGTTGCCCGAGGTCTGCGCCGACGGGGCGTGGCAGGTCGGCGTCGACGACGTCAGCGGGCTCGCCGGGCAGCTCGACCGGCTGCTCGGCGACGCCTCGGCGCGCGCCTCGCTCGCCGCCGCAGGGCTGGCGCGAGCCCAGACGTTCTCGTGGGCGAAGACGGCGCAGCAGACGCTCGAGGTCTACGCCCGCTGCAGCGCCACGACGGCGCGCTGACGCCAACGGCCGCTACTCGATGCGCCGCTTCTTGTGCGTACGCGGGCGGGCGTGGTCGAGCAGCGAGAGGTAGTCGATGTCCTTCACGGGGGCTGGCGCCGGCGGCGCCCCCAGCGAGGCCGCGCGCTTGGTGAAGGCCGCGATGATGTCGGGCACCGGGCGCACCACCTGCAACATCGCCTGGGGGCCCTGGAGCGCCTCTGACAGGCGCTGCGCGACCTGCGCGATGGGCAGCCCGCGCCGAATGAGATCCTGCAGCGAGTTCGAGAGGGTGAAGAGGTTGTGCCCGGCGGACTGCACCAGGTCGACCATCACCTTGAGCACCTGCGGCGCGGCGAGGTGGCCGTCGGCCATCAACACCAGCGCGGCCTGGAAGTAGTTGAAGATGGGCACCAGCCGGGGGCCGTAGTGCGCGAACGAGGCCGGCGTGGTGAGCCGGTCGAGGTTGATGAAGATGCGCGTGACCGGGTCGGCCTGCGGAATCGACTCCCACACCTTCATCACGGCGGTGATGTCGTTCTCGTAGACCTCGGCGGCCTGCAGCACCTGGTGCACCACCGGCTCGCTCACCCGGCGCGCCACCATGTCGGCGTAGAGCGAGTAGATGAAGGCGTCGGCCTCGGCGTCGTCGCCGAAGAGCACCTCTTCGGCCTCGACGGGCGCGTGCGCGCGGCTCTTGAGCAGCACCGGCAGCTTGTACCCGACCTGCCCGCGCAGGGCCTTGAACCGGCCGCGCACCAGGTTCTTCAGGTTGTCCTTGAGGACCAGCTCGTCGAACTCGACGCCGTCGAGCTTGAGCTTCTCGGCGAGCACGGCGCGCATCTGCGTGGGGCTGCCCGAGACGATGCACAGGCGCGAGTCGCCCGAGGCGCGCAGCTCGCGAATGAGCGCCGCGGCGCCGGGCACGGCCTTCTTCTCGTGCGCCTTCTGCATGGCCGTGCGCACCAGCTGACGGAGCGTGTCGAACTCCGTCTGCAGGTACGTCTTGTCGAGGTCCCACCGGTAGATCTTCTTCGGCGGTCTCGGGTCGATGCGGTCGGGCAGCGTCACAGGGCCAGTGGTTTGTACGCCTTTTCGACGGGCGCGGGGAAGGCTCGAGCGGGCCGCTCAGGCGCCAGGCAGCGCGTCTTGAATCACCTTCGTCAGGTCGCTCTTCACGGCCTTGGCGGCGACCTTGCCGGCGTTGGTGATGGCGCGCGCCTTCGAGCGGCCGTGGGCCTTGATGAAGAGCCGATCGAACCCGAGGATCGGCGCGCCGCCGTACTGCTCCCAGTCGGTCACCTCTTTGATGCGCTCGATGCCGCTCGACAGCATCGCCAGGCCCGCGCGCCACAGCAGCTTCTCTTTGTAGGCGTAGCGGGCCAGCTCGATGACCGTCTCGCTCACGCCCTCGAGCATCTTGAGGCACACGTTGCCGACGAAGCCGTCACACACCACGACGTCGGCCGTGCCCTTGGGAATGTCGACGCCCTCGACGTTGCCGATGAAGCGCAGGCCCTTGATGACCGAGAGCTTCTGGTTGGCCTCGACCACCCGCGCAGGGCCCTTGCTGGCCTCGGTGCCGTTCGACAGCAGCGCCACCGCCGGGTCGGGGTTCTTCGAGATGATGCGGGCGTACGCGGCGCCCATGACGGCGAAGGCGACGAGATCGTCGGCCGAGGCGTCGACCGTCGCCCCCACGTCGAGGATGAGGCTGAACGGGTCGTTCTTCTCGCCGCGCGAGACGGCCGTCGGGTACACGGTGGCGAGCGCCGCGCGCCGCACCCCGGGGATCAGCTTGAACGCCCGCGCGCACGCCAGCACGCCCGCGCCGGTGTTGCCGGCCGACACCATCGCGTCGGCCTCGCCATCACGAATCAGCTCGGCGGCGACCATCACCGAGCAGCGCGGCCGGGCGTCGAGCGCCACCGCCGGCTTCTCGTGCATGGCCACGAAGTCGGGCGCGTGGTGCACCGCCAGCCGCTCGGCCGTGTACTTCACCTGGGTGAGCGCCTGGTCGATGAGCGCCCGGTCGCCCACCAGCAGGCCGTGCACGTTGGGCGAGTCGAGGGTCAGCTGCGCGGCGCCTTTGACGACCTCGAGCACGCCGTGGTCGCCTCCCATGACGTCGAAGGCGATGGTGACGGGCCGCTGCGCGCTCATGTCGTCTTCCCTCGGCTACTCGCGCAGCTCCGAGCCTGACGAGCGCTCGATGCAGCCCTTGGTGAGCGTGTACTGGTAGGTGCCCAGCTCGTCGCGCCAGTACTCGCCGTAGTACGGCCAGTAGAGCTGATCGTCAGAGACGGCCTGCGTCTCTTTGTACTTCTTCACCGTCTGCTTCTTGCCCCCGGCCTGGAGGAGCTCCTGGAGGAACTCCTTCTCTTTGTCGGTGGTCTCGAACTTGATGCGCAGGCCGTTGGCGCGGAGCGTCTTGAGCTGGCCGTTCTCGAAGTCGAGCTTGGCCTTGGCCATGACGCCGCCCTTCTTGATGAGCTGCTCACGCTGCGCCTTCATCGACTCGATCAGCGCCTTCGACATGTTCGAGTACTTGAACGCGTCGGAGCGGCCGCCGAAGGAGTCGATCTCGGCCTCGAGCTCGCCGATGGAGTCGACGGTCTTCTTCAGGTCCTTGTCGGTGAGGGCGAGGTTCAGAATGCGCTCGAGGATCTCGTCGACGCTGCCCTTCTTCACCAGGCCGGCCTTGTTCTTCCGGCGCACCTCGTCGAGCACGTTGAAGTACTCGGTGGCCTCCATGTTCTTCTCGACCAGGGTGTTCAGCTCCTCCTGCACCGGGCCGTAGATGCCCTCGAAGTCTTCGATGATCGACAGCGCCTCGGTGTAGCGGCAGTTCTCGAAGTAGACGACCGCCTTCAGGATGAGCGCCTCGGGGAAGTACTCGTCGCGGAAGAACGGGCTCGAGAGGGTGATGAGGTTCCCCAGCGCCTGCTCGTACTGGCCGATGCGGTAGTTGGCCCAGCTGCCCTCGAAGAGCGACTCGAGCCACTGCGGGCCGCCGCGCTCGACCTTCTGCAGGTAGAACAGCGCGTAGCGGTTCTGGCGGGCGCCGTAGTGGGTGCGGGCAAGCTGCATGAACGCGAGCTCGCGCAGGTTCTTGGCGTTGCGCGCCTCGGCCGTCTCGCCGCGGCCCTCTTCGGAGCGGGTCGCGCGAACGACTTCCTTCATCGACTCCAACGCCGCCTCGAGCTTGTTCTCACGGAAGTACGAGAGCCCCTCGAGGTACTTGGCCTTCGGGTAGAACGGGTCGCCCTTGGGGATCATCAGGCACAGGCGCTTGACCTCGTCGAAGGCCTTGTCGCCCTCGCCCTTGCGCTCGGCGTCGTCGAGGGCCTTGCCGTAGACGAAGTTGTAGCGCGCCAGCAGGTAGCGGAACTCGTTGCGGAACCGCTCGGGGAACTCGTAGTTGGCGTACTTGGCGATCTCGTCGAGCACCACCGTCTCGTTGGTCGTCTTGCGCGCGATGAAGAACAGCCACTCGAGCGAGCTCTTGAAGAACTTGTTCTTGTCGCTGCCGCGGCCGAGCACCTTCGAGAACATGCCCAGCGACGAGTTGTAGAGGCCCAGCTTGTAGAGCGACTTGCCCAGCCAGTAGTCGGCCTCGACCTGCAGGGCCGCCATCTTCGGGTCCTGTGACATCTCGAAGAACGCCAGCGCGGCCGGCTCGAACTCGTCGGCCTTGAACTGGGTGATGGCCGCATCCATGCGCTGGCGATCGCCGGTCTTGCCCGAGACGTCGACGGCGTCGAACGACATGGTGGGCGCCGGCTTGTTCTCGTCGTTGCGCGGGGGCGGCTTCTTCTTGTTCGTCTCGACCGGCTTCGACAGGTCGAGCCCCTCGGCCGGCAGCTCGACGTCTGGCTGCGGCGTCGCCTCGTCTTTCTTCTCGTCCTTCTTCTCGTCGGGCTTCTTCTTGCCGGGCTTCTTGGCCGGCTTCTTCTTGCCGCCGAGATCGAGCCCTTCGAAGCTCATCTGGGCCGAAGCCGGCACCGCCAACGTCACCCCGACCACCACGCTCAAGGCTCGCAGGAGGCTCATGTCACTTCTCCTGAACGACGGTGGGCAGGAAGATCGACAGCCCGAAGTCGGCCATCAGCTGGTTGCGCAGCGAGCCCGAGGGGAACCCGTTCTCGTAATAGATGGTGTCGCGCAGCTCGGCCCGAATGGTGAGGAACTTGTTGAGGAAGAAGCGAAAGCCGATGCCCAGGTTGCCGCCGCCGCCCAGCTCGTTCTTCGGCCCGTACATCACCAGCGAGGGCCCGATGATGCCGTACATGTTGAACGACAACACGCGCTCGGCCGACAGCGACAGCTTTCCGTAGATGGGCGCCCACTGGAAGTCGAGGCTCGCCAGCACCGTGTTGAGGCCGTAGGCCACGTTCTCGATCACCCGCTGCCCGTTGGAGTCGAGGCGGGTGGTGAGCTCCTCCTGCGTGGGGCTGCGGCAGCCCGCGGCGGTGTTGGTGCTCGGGTCTCCGGGGCTGCAGATCTGCGCGGCGCCCGACACCAGCGAGAGGTTGTAGCCGCCGCGCAGCGACGCGCCGAGGGTCTCGGTGAAGTGGTAGGTGAGCGCCGCGCCGAAGAAGACCTTGGTGAAGAAGGCGTCGCGCACCGACAGGCCGATGCCCGGCGAGATCTCGAAGCGGCCGTCCATCAAGAAGACGTGGCCAGACACGGGCGGAATGCGATCGCGCAAGGGGCCCGACGAGTCCTTGTCGGTCTCGGAGACGTCACCGGCCTCTTCTTCGCTCTTCTGCGCGAAGGCAGGCGCAGCGGCCAGGGCGAGCAGCAGGCACCACGAGGTGAAGGCGCGCATCACTCGGCCTCCCGGTAGGTCGACTTGAAGGGCATGAAGAGCGAGATGCCCACGGTGAGCATCATCAGGTTCTGGGTCACGCCCTTGGTGGTGCCGCGGGGCGTGTCGACGTAGGTGGTGTTGACCAGCCCCACGTTGACGCTCACGAAGTCCTTGGCGACGAAGCGCAGGCCCAGGCCGAGATCGAAGCCCGGCGCGATGGGGCGCGGCAGGTCCATGTTGGCGGGGTCGGGGGTGCCGGTGCGCTCGGTGAACACCACGCCGCCGCCGCCGAGGAGGTAGCCGTCGATGTGCAGAATGGAGTTGAGGAACGAGACCTTGCCGTAGAGCGGGCTCCACTCGACGTCGGCCATCGCGTTCCAGTAGGGCACCGAGAAGAAGATGCGCGACTGCAGGGTGCGCGTAGCCTGCCGCACGTCGTCAGAGGGCAGCGTCTGCATCAGGGCGAAGCGCAGGGCGATGGCGAGCGTGTCGGCCGGGTAGAAGGCCAGCCGAATCTGACCGCCCACGCGCGTGTAGTACGGGTCGTTGACGTTGATGATGGCGGCGGGCGCGAGCTCGAAGCGGCCGCGCTTGATGTACAGCTTGCGCTGCACGCTCTTGACGCGGTCGTCCTGGGTGACGTCGCGCTCCACGGCCGGCCGGTCGGCCTTGAGCGGCTTGCGCGGGTCGTCCGAGGCGCCGGTCGGCTTCGCTGGCTTTTCGGGCGCAGTGAGGTCGAGCTCGTCCTTCGGCGGGTCTTTCTTCTCTTCCTTCTTGGGGTCGTCGGTGAGGTCGAGGCCTTCGAAGCCCTGGGCAAGAGCCCGGCCTGAAGACAGCGCCAGCAGCATCACCGACGCCGCCACGAGGTATTTTTGAACAGCCATGTTCGTTTGACTCTCCGCGAATTCTCCCGACGCTTTACGCGGCGGGCCCCTTGCCGAAACGAAGCGCGCGCACTCTACCTTGCGGCGAGCGGCTGGGAAGCCTCGATTCCGCCAAGTCGTATGTTACGGTCGCCGCCGTCCGCTCAAGGGGCGCTGGACGTCGGAGACGAAACGAAATGTCGAAGGCAACACCCGAAGTGAAGTGGCGTGGTCTCTGGCTCCTGCCTCTGGGCTTCGTCGTCCTGGGAACGCTGGCCTGCCCCCCGTCGACCGATCGTGGCCGGCCCTGCCAGATGCCCAGGCGCACCGACGCCGGCACCACCTTCTTGACCGAGAAGGAGGTGCGCGCCCGCACCGGCACCGCCTCGAACGCGACCCGCGACTTCCTGGCCTTCGGCTCGCTCGACTGCGACGACCTGCTCTGCGTGCGAGACGCGACCTTCGTCACCGACGCGGGTGAAGACGCGGTGGCCTACGGCTACTGCTCGAACCCCTGTGACGTCGGCGCGGCCTGCCCGTCGTTCGACCCCGAGCTCGACAAGCGCGGCGACACCCGCCTCAACTGCCGGCCGCTGCTCCTCGACGAGCAGACGCTCGAGGCCATCAACCAGGACCCCGGCGCCCGCAAGATCCTCAACGTGAAGTCGCCCTACTTCTGCGCCCGTGGCAGCTCGCCCGACGCCGGCATGTAGGTCGATGAGGGCCTGAGCGGCCTGCCGCACCCGGGCGACCGTCCTCCCGTTGCCCGACGACGCTGGCGCACGACTCGCAATAGATCGTCTGAGCCGCTGGTTCGTAGAACCACCTGCGGCCGGCGGTGTCTGGTCGCGAGGCCAGCGTCGGCGAGCGGAACCATCGAGAATTCCGGAGGCACCATGAACAGGACAGGCATCTTCCTCGGCGTGGCAGGCGTGTTGGCGCTGGTCGCGCTCGTGGTTG
>JACSRE010000328.1 GCA_014879945.1 Myxococcus sp. | reverse complement strand
GCGGCGGGCGGCTCGGCGGGCGGCGCGGCGAGCGCGGGCGGCTCGGCCATGGCCGACGCCGGCTGCATGGACTTCGGCGACATCGACCTGATGGAAGACGTCTCGGGCTCGTTCAACGTGGGCGAGCCTGACGGCGGCCTCGAGGGCTACGAGTGGTGGGCCTCGGATCTCGCGCTCGAGGCGCCGCAGAACCGCATCGACCTCTTCCTCAGCGAGCTGTGGTTCGAGACCGCCGACGGCCCGCCGACGTTCCCCCACGCCGGCAACCTCGCGGCGAACACCACCTTCAGGAACTGCCTCGAGTGCTTCCAGGCCTACCTGGGGTGCGACGAGAACGGCGAGAACTGCGCAGGCGAGTACCTCGCGACCTCGGGCAGCTACTCGTTCACCGCGGGGACCCGGCGTGAAGACGCCGGTGTCTTCACCGGCGGCGGCACCAACCTGGTCTACCGGAAGTGGAACTTCGACACCGATCGCCCCGACGGGACGGCCTGCTTCACCGTCGGCAACCTCAAGTTCCGAACCGTGTGGCCCGACGCGCCCGTCGACGCCGGCGTGCGCGACGGCGGCTGAGGAGCCCGACGGCGGCTTCGACAGGCACGGGCGTGTCGGCAGAGACCGGCACGCCCGTCGCCGTCTTCAGGCGCGTTGCACCCTGTAGCGGTTTTCTTGCCGGGCCTCGGCTCGCTGGTACCTTCGACGGCGATGATGCGTCGGCAACAGGTGCTGTGGGCATGCGTGTTCGTCGCCCTGATCCTGGCCGCGGCGTCGGCGGCGGCCGAGGGTGGCTTTCGGCGCTACCTGCGGCTGTCTCAAGACGTGAAGGCCCTCAAAGATCGCAACAAGCGCCTGGGCGACGACAACGCCCGGCTGCGGCGAGAGGTCGAGGCGCTGCGTGATGATCCGCGGGCCCTCGAGCGCGCCGCGCGCGAAGAGCTGGGCCTGGTGCGGCCCGGAGAGATCGTCTTCAGCCTGGAGGGTTCATGACGCCGGTGACCTCGCTGCCCCGCTTCAAGCCGCCGCGCTCGATGGGCTTCACCCCCTCCAAGTGGGCGCAGGGCCTGGTGCGGCTGGTGCCCGCCGTAGCGGTGTTGATGTCGTTCGCCTTCTTGGCGCGCGGCCGCTTCCGCTCGATCGACGCGCTGGAGTGGGCTGACGCGGCGGTCTTCGGGCTGCTGCTCCTGGCCACGACGCTCTCGACGGTGCGGCGGGTGCGGCGCTCGATGCTCCACGTGGCGGTCAGCCTCCGCGACGAGCTCGAGCTGGGCGCCACCGGCCTGGCGGTCGCCTTCGTGGCGGTCGCGCTCAGCAACGAGGTGCTCTTCCCGGTCGTCTACCTGCTGATGGCGTTCCTGGTGTCGTTCCTCTCGCGCACGGCCGGGGCGACGCTGCTGGGCACGGCGGTGTTGTTCGACGCGGTGCTGACGCTCCCCGATCGCTGGGGCACCTTCCTCGCGCGCGTCGCCTTCGTGGCGCTGTTCGCGGTGCTATACCACGTGGTGCTCTCGGCCCGGCTCGCGGTCGCCAGGACGGCGGAGGACGACGCGGTGAAGCTGCGCCTCAAGGAGGTCGAGGAGCGCGCGCGCACCTTCCGCCTCGTCTCGAGCGGCACCCACGACTCGATGCCCGGCGTGAAGGATCACGAGAAGTGGCTGCTGGCCGCGGTGAAGGAGATCGAGGGGGCCACCGGCAGCGCGCTCGAGGTCGCCGAGGTCGCGCTCAAGGCGCACACCGTCGGCGCCTTCCTCCTCACCTCGGACGATCGCTCGCTCAAGCTGCAGGACTGCCGGTCGGCCAGCGAGCACGTGCAGCGCGAGCGCTTCTCCGCCGGCGAGGGCGTGTTCGGCGCGCTGCTGAAGCGGAGCGTGCCGGTGCGCATGAACGGGCAGGCCGGGCTCAAGGGCATCACCCACTACGAGTCGGGCGGCCCCACGGTGCGCGCGGTGGTGGCGGTGCCCATTCTCGAGGGCAGCGGGCTGTTGCGCGGCGTGCTGGTGGCCGATCGCATCGAGAACCACCCGTTCACCGAAGAAGACGAGAAGCTGCTGTCCACCATCGCCGGCGAGGTGCTGCGGGCCATCGAGGTGGAGCGGGTGATGGGCTACATCCGCCGCTCCCGCGACGAGAAAGACCGGTTCTTCCGGGCCATCGAGGAGCTCAACCGGGCCGGCTCGCCCGAGCAGGTGTTCCTGGCGGTGCTCGAGAGCGCCCGGCAGGTCGCCCAGCTCGACTTCTGCGCCGTCACCCTGGTCGCCGAGCAGAACGGGCAGCGCCAGCACCGCATCGTGCGCATGAGCGGCGTCACCTCGGCGGGCCGCGCGCTCGAGAACCAGACCTTCGCCGACAACAACGGGCTGGTGGCGAACGTCGTGCGCTACGGCGCGCCGCTGCCGGGCCGCGACGTCGGCGCGATGGACCGGCAGATCATCTTCGACGACGACACCCAGATCCGCGGGCTGCAGAGCCTGAAGATCTTCCCGCTGGTGGCCGGCAACCGCATTCTCGGCACGCTGGTGTCGGGGTCGCGCCGCAAGGCCGCGTTCGACGACGACGAGCTGCGCATGCTCGAGGTGATCGGCATTCAGGCCGCCCAGGCGGTGCTGCGCGCCCAGCTCTACGAGCAGATGGAGCGCATGGCGACCACCGACGGCCTCACCGGGCTGGTCAACCACCGCACCCTGCAGAGCCGCTTCGACGACGCCCTGGCCGCGGCCAAGCGCTACGGGCGCAAGGTGTCCGTCATCCTCACCGACGTCGATCACTTCAAGAGCGTCAACGACACCTACGGCCACCCCACCGGCGACCAGGTGCTCAAGGGCGTGGCGCGCATCCTCCGCGAGACCGCGCGCGACACCGACGTGGTGGCCCGGTACGGCGGCGAGGAGTTCTGCATCGTGATGCCCGAGACCGATCTGAAGGGTGCCCACGCGATCGCCGAGCGCATTCGAGATCGGGTGCTCAAAGAGGTGTTCCAGACCGAGCAGGGCCCGCTGAAGATCACCCTCTCGCTGGGGGTGGCGACCTACCCGGATCACGGTGACGCGAAGCAGACGCTCATCGACCTCTCGGACCAGTGCCTGTACTTTGCCAAGCGGCACGGGCGGAACCAGTCGGTCACCGTGGCCCAGCTGCAGGCGCAGAAGGCCAGCTGAGTCTCGAACGGAGGCGGACCAAGGTGATGGGCATTCGGGGACAGCTGACGTTGCTGGTCCCCGGCGTGGTGGCCATCGCGCTGACCGTGGTGGCGTTCGCGGCCGTGCGGCAGTCGAACCGCGAGGCGCTCGAGGAGTTCAAGGAGCTCAACCTCACCGCGCTCGACTCGCTCAGCGTCACGGTGGCGACCTCGGTCGCCGAGAACGACATGGCGGGCCTCGACACCGTGGTGGCCCACACGGCCGAGCGCCTCGAGCCCCACGGGCTGCTCGAGCTGGCGGTGATCGACGACGACGGCCGGGTGATGGCCCACTCGCAGCCGGAGCGGTTCAACCGGGTGCTGACCGATGGGTTCACGCAGCAGGCCATCGCCTCCGAGGGGCCGCTCTGGGCGCGCGAGGGCAACGTGCTGCGCATCGCCACGCCGGCCAACTCGGGCATTCGCTGGGCGACGGTGACGGCGCGGTTCTCGCTCGGGCAGATGGAGCAGACGTACGCCGCGGTCCGCCGGCGCGCCGCGCTCGGTACGCTCGGGCTGTTCCTCTTCATCGCCGGCGCCCTGTTCCTGGGGATGAACCGGGTGGTGATCCGCCCGGTGCGGGTGCTGGAGGCCTCCGTCAAGCGCATGGGGGAAGGGCACCTGTCCACCCGGGTGCCTGCGCTCCCCGGCCGCGAGATGGCCGAGCTCTCGGACATCGTCAACGGCATGGCCTCGGCCCTGCAGACCGAGCGCGAGAACCTCGAGCGCACCGTGGCCGAGCGCACCCGCGAGCTGTCCGAGGCCAACGCGCGGCTCGAGCGCATGGCGGTGACCGACGGCCTCACCGGCCTCTTCAACCACCGCCGCTTCCACGAGGCCCTGCATTCGGAGCTGCTGCGCTGTGAGCGGCACAAGCGGCCGCTGGCGGTGCTGATGGTCGACGTGGACTTCTTCAAGAGGGTCAACGACTCCATGGGCCACCCCGCCGGCGACGAGCTGCTGCGGCGCCTGGCCGAGGTGCTCAGCGCCGATCTCCGCCAGACCGATCTCATCGCGCGCTACGGCGGTGAGGAGTTCTCGGTGCTCTTGCCCGAGACCACCAAGGCCGAGGCGCTCCAGGTGGCCGAGCGCATGCGGGAGTCGGTCGAGACGAAGATCAACGAGGGTGGCAGGTGGACCCAGCGCATCACCGTCAGCGTGGGGGTCGCCACCTTCCCCGAAGACGGCGCCGCCGCCGAAGAGGTGCTCGAGGCCGCCGATCGGGCCCTCTACGTCGCCAAGCGCCAGGGCCGGAACCGGGTGATGGGAGCGAAGGCCGCGTGAGGTGGCTCCTCGTCTTCGCGCTCGGCGCGTGCACCCAGTCGATCGAGCCGGCGCCGGTGAAGCCGCGCCACGTGCTGCCGCGCCAGACGACCTTCACCGCGCCCCCAGGCTTCACGCGCCTGCGCATGCTGGTGCCGCCGGTGCTGGCCCGCGAGTCGCTCGAGAAGAGCTACGCCAGGCTCATCGACTACCTGTCGCGAGCGCTGGGCGTGCCGGTCGAGCTGGTGATCGCCGACAGCTATGAAGACGTCGTGGTGCGCACCAGGGCGGGCGACTTCGACGTGGTGATGCTCAGCCCGCACACCTACGCGCTGGCCGTCGAGTCCAGGCCGCTGCCGTGCCTGGTGCAGATGATCGGCGACGGCTCGGCCACCGCGGCCGGGTACATCGTGGTGCGCGAAGACAGCCCCATTCGCACGCTGGCCGATCTGCCGGGCGCCCGCTTCGGGTTCGTCGACCGCGCGTCCACCTCGGGCTTCATCTACGCCGTGAAGGTGATGCTCGACTCGGGCATCGACCCCCGAAAGCACCTTCAGTCGATGGAGTTCCTGGGCAACCACGAGGCCGTGCTGCTCGCGGTGCTCGAGGGCCGCGTCGACGCGGGCGCGACCTACCAGGGCTCGTTGTCGTCGCTCAAGCGCTCCAGAGAGATCGACCCGCTCTCGTTTCGCATCATCGCCAAGACCGAGCGCACCCCGCGCGACATCCTCTGCGCGCGGCCCGGGTTGCCCGAGAGCGTTCGTGAGGAGCTGCGGCGCCTGTTGATGGTGCTGACGGTGCGCGATCGGGTGGGCCGCGAGCTGCTCACGCCGATGAGCGTCAACGGCTTCCAGCCCCCCGATGACGCGGCCTACGACGGCGTTCGCAAGGTCGCGGCCGAGATCCAGGCCTGGGATGAGCGGCCCTGAGCCCCTCGCGGTGACCTGGAGCAGCGAGCCGTCGCCCGCCCTCATCGCCGACGCGCGCCGAGCCGCCGAGCGCTGGGCGCTGCCCCTCTACGAGCGCCCCCACAAACGAGGGCTGGCCCCGAAGCTGGGGGTCGTCGCGAGCGCGTTCCTGGTGCGAGGCGGGAAGGGGTGGTCGCTGGTCGACGCGCAGGGCGCGCTCGGCGTCTCTCCCGGGCTGGCGATGCTGCGGCTCAAGCGCCTGGGGCAGGGCGCGCCGCTGCCCGACCCGCTGCTCCACGAGGCGGCCATCGCGCCGGGAGAGATCGTGGTGGACGCCACCTGTGGCCTGGGGGCCGACGCGCGGGTGCTGGCGAGCGCCGCGGGGCCGCGCGGCCGCGTCATCGGCGTCGAGGCCTCGAAGCCGCTGGCGGTGCTGCTCGCCGAGGGGCTGCCCCTCGAGCCGCCGTGGCCGGGGAGCGCGCCGCTCGAGGTGGTGCACGCCGACGCGCTGGCCTGGCTGCGCGAGCAGCCCTCGCGCTCGGTCGACGTCGTCTACTTCGACCCCATGTTCGATCGCACCCGCAAGGCCTCGCCGGCCTTCGCCGAGCTGCGGCGCTTCGCCGAACCCCGCCCGTTGACGCGCGCCGCGGTGGACGAGGCCCGGCGCGTGGCCCGCCGGCTGGTGCTGATGAAGAGCGCCGACCCCGAGACGTTCCCCCCGCTGGGGCTCGAGCCCCAGGCGCCGCAGCCGAACGCCCTGGTGTACTGGGGCCGGCGGGTCCTCCGCGGCCCCTGACGAACCCGGCAGAGCGCCATCGACAGGTCCGCCGTTCAATCAGCCGCGACCTGTGCTTATTTCCCGCGACCGATGCGCCAACTCCTCCGATGGGTGCTCCCGTTGTTGCTGGTCTCGCAGCTCGCGTTCGCCCAGGCGGAGGGCGCTCCGGCGCTGCCGACCGAAGCGCCGCTGGTGACCGCGCCTCCGCCGCCGCCTCCACCCGAGAACGTGGTGGCGCCGACCCCTGTGGGGCCCAAGGCGTCGGACCAGGTGGGCCCGGCGAAGCGCTTCAGCCGGTTCTCGGCCGGCCCCGGCGGCGCCCTGTTCGCCTTCGCGGAGGGGCTCGACGGCCTCGTGCTGGGGGCGCTCGCTGGCACCGGCCTGGGCTCGAGCGGCGGCGCCTTCCTCGGCGCGTTGGTCGGCGGGGTCGTGCTGGGCGGGGCGGCGACCGCGCTCCAGTACGCGCACCCCATCGGCGTCGCGACCGCCGGCACCATCGCGCTGGGCATCGGCGTCGGGGTGCTCGCGGGCTTCGGCCTCTCGACGGCCCTGGTGGTGAGCTCGTTCTCGCTCGCGAGCCTGATCGCACTGGCTGGCTCTCAGGTCGGCATGCTGGTGCCGCTGCTGGCCCTGTGGAGCGTCGATGACATCTCGGGCAACGATCTGGCGCTGATGGGCATGACCTCGACCTACGCCTTCGTGCTCACCGCGCTCACCTCGTTCCTCTTCACCTCGATCAGCCCGACCGCAGCCCTCGCGGCCATGCTCTTCGCGCCTGCCTTCGGCATGGCCCTGGGCGGGCTGTGGGCGATGGGGACCGATCTCGCTGGCGGGCGCATCTTGAAGCTCACCGCGCTCCCGCTCGGCGTGGGCCTCCTCACGGGGCTGCTGGGCCTCGCGCTCGCGGCCGGCAACGGCCAGATCGTCGCGGCGGCGACCCTGGTCACCACCGTGGCGACCTTCGGCGTCACCTACTTCCTGACGGCCGACGAGCCGGCCTCGACGCCAGGGGCGCCGGTCGCCGTTCAGCCCACCGTGTCGATGGTGCCCGCGGGCTGGCGCAACGAGGGCCTCGCGGTGGGCCCGGCGCTCGTCGGCCACTTCTGATTCAGGTGTGAAGGGTGGGGCGACGCGTTAGTCGTCGCCGCCCTCATGTCGTCCGTGCCGTCCGCCCCTGACACCCGCTTCGTCGTGCCCGCGCTGGGGGCCGTGTACCTGATCTGGGGCTCGACCTACCTGGCCATGCGCGTGGCGGTCGAGGTGTTGCCGCCCTTCATGATGGCCAGCGCGCGGTTTCTGCTGGTCGGCACCGTGCTGCTCCTGTTCCTGCGTCGCCGGGGCGCGGCGTGGCCCACGCCGAAGGAGTGGGTGCTCTCGCTGCCCGTCGGAGTGCTGATGTTCGTGCTGGGCAACGGCACCGTGGCCTTCGCCGAGAAGCACCTCTCGTCAGGCATCGCCGCGGTCGTCTGTGGAACGATGCCGCTGTGCGCAGCCGCGATGGGGCCGCTGTTCGGCGAGCGCACCACCGCGCGGGAGTGGGTGGGGCTGACCCTGGGCTTTGGCGGTGTCGCCGTGCTGGGCTTCGGCAAGGAGCTGCGGGCGGAGCCCTTCGCAGCGGCGATCCTGCTGCTGGCGCCCATCGCCTGGGCGGCCGGCTCCCTGTTGGCGCGGCGGCTTGCGTTGCCCAGGGGCCTGATGTCGGCCGCGACGCAGATGATCACCGGCGGGGTCGCCACCGGGCTGGTGAGCGTGGGGCTGCGAGAGCAGGTGCCGGCAAAGATCCCCCTCGAGGTCGCGCTGGCGTGGGGGTACCTCTGCGTCTTCGGCTCGCTGGTGGCCTACTCGGCGTACACGTACCTGCTGCGCGCGACCCGGCCAGCGGTGGCGACGAGCTACTCCTACGTCAACCCGGCGATCGCCGTGGTGATCGGTGCCCTCTTGGGTCACGAGGCGGTGGGCCCCGAGGTGGTCGTGTCGGTGCTGCTGATCGTCGGCGCGACCGCGATGGTGGTGGCGGGTCGAACGCCGACGCCCGCCTCGGCGCCCGTGCCGGTCTCACGGGGCTGACCTCCGAGCCCGCAGAGGACAGGTCGCACGTCGTGACTGCGCCTCGGTGAGCCGCTGCTCGGGGCGCGACGTCATCACCGAGCAGCCGCTCGATGGGAGGGCTGCGCTTTGGGCGGCAACATCGTCGCGCCCACGGGCTCCTCGGTCGACGACCTCAGCGAGGCCTCCTGCGGAGGGGGGCCTCAGTACGGCTTGACGCCCCGGAAGTTGCCGGGCGGGGAGTAGTTGCACGCCACCAGGTACCAGGGCCCGCTGCCGAAGGGCGACCCCTGCGTACAGCGCGCCGAGGCGCAGCCGATCTTCACGCTCGTGCGCCACACCACCTGCGTGTAGTGCCCGCACACGCTGGAGCAGGCGTCGGTGGCGTAGGTGTAGAACTGCTTCTCGCTGTCCCACGAGTCGACGACCTCGGTGGGGGTGGGCTCGGCGGTCGAGGCGTAGAGGTTCTCGCCGTACTGGCTCTGCTGGCGGTGGCTGAAGATGCAGCGATCGGCGCCCAGCCTCGCGAAGGCGGCGGCCGCCGAGTCCCACGAGACGTCGGGCAGCGCGGGGGTGGGCACCGGCGTCGCGCGGCGCCGGGCGGCGTTGTGGGCGTTGACGTACTGCTGCTCCACGGTGGCGGTGCCGCCGCCCGTCGCGGCGCCGCCCGCCGCGGCGCCTCCCGC
>JACSRE010000078.1 GCA_014879945.1 Myxococcus sp. | reverse complement strand
GGCTGGCGGCGGTGGGCCTCGTCTCGGCGCTGTCGATGGTGGCGGCGCCCGGCTGCCGAGACACCCGCGTGGTGGGGGGCAAGTGCGGCGTCGACGCCGACTGCGCGAGTTCGATGACGGCCTCGCTGGTGATGGGCGCGGCCGCGACGGCGTACCGCTGCGAGGCGCAGACCGGCGTCTGCTACTGCCGCACCGACGACGCCTGCCCGCCCTCGCAGCTGTGCAACGCCCTGGGCTTCTGCCAGGACCGCGCGGGCTGCGCGACGAACGCCGACTGCGGCTCGAGCACCCTCTTCTGTGACACCTCGGTGGGCGAGTGCGTGCCGATGGGCCGCTGCTCCTCCGACCTGCAGTGCCCGCTGGGAGAGGTGTGCGACTTCCGGCGGGGCAGCTGCGTGGCCGGCTGCCGCAAGAACGGCGACTGCAACGGCACGTCGTGCCGCTGTGGCGACGTGGCGTGCGCCTGTACGGGCACCACGCCGGCCGAGCTCGCGCGGTGCCGCATCGGCGTCTGCGACCCGGCCTTCTGCGCCTCGAGCGACTTCTGCGCCTTCGGAGAGCAGTGCGGCCTCATCCCCGACGCGGGGCTGCCCAACGAGCCCGACGCCGGCCCGCGCGCGCAGTGCTTCAGCGACTACGACACCCGCCTGCGGCCCTACTGCGACAACTGCGTCATCGGCTCCGGCGGCCTGTCGGTGTGCGGCTCGGGGCCCAACTACTGCCTCGTCGACACCCGCAACCCCGGCAACCAGTTCTGCGGCGCCGACTGCAGCGAGGGCCAGTCGTGCCCGCGCGGCTACGCCTGCCAGGACGTCATCGTGGTGCTGACGCAGTGGGCCTGCAGCCGCTCGAACCCCGCGTGCCCCATCAACCAGATGCTGCCGTGCACCGATGACTCGCAGTGCCGGCGCGGCGGCGTGTGCGCGAAGAACCCGGGCGAGGCCAGCGGCTTCTGCGCCGGGCGCTGCGCGGTGGACGAGGGCGACCAGCAGGGCTTCTGCAGCTGCCAGGTGGACAGCGACTGCGCCCCCGAGTCGTGCATGGCGGGCGAGTGCAGCATCTCGCGGAAGAAGTGCGTCACCGGCGACGACTGCAAGTCGATTCGCTGCGTCGACTTCGCGGGCGCGGGCGGCTGCCTCATCGGGCAGAACTGCGCGCCGGCCAGCGGCCTGTCGTGCAACGACATTCGCGGGTCCACCGGGCCCTGAGCGCCGCGCCTCGTCGCGGCCCTTCGGGAATGCGGGGCGCGCTCGAGGCGAGTGTCGCGGCAGCCCGCTAGCCCCGGAGCGCCGCCGCCGCGATGCCCGGAATCTTCAGCCAGCTGGGCGCGTACTCGAAGTTCGTCAGCCGCCGCCCCAGCAGGTGCTGCGTCCGGTGCCCGGGGAACCAGGGCGCGATGGGGAACGTCTTGGCCGGCGCGCGCAGCACGAACTTCTCGATGCCGTCGAGCAAGAGGGTGTTGTGCACCCAGCCCCGCCCCGACTGAATGTCTCGCAGCGTCGTCGAGGGGTGGCCGCCCCAGGGCGAGCTGCCGATGCCGAAGACGGCGCCCGACCAGGTGTTGATGGCCACGGTGCCGTAGCGCAGCGTGCGCACCATGCGCTCGACGGCCTCGGCGCTCGCGGCGTCCTTCAGCGTCTCGGGGTGCACCAGCACGTTGGCGGCCAGGGTGCCCCACACCCCGTCGTTCAAGAAGGCCGTCACCTCGTCACAGAACTGCGGCACCGCCGAGGCCTCGAGGGCCGTCTCCGAGATGACGGTGCACCACGGCTCGGTGGTGAAGATGGCGTCGTCCTTCTTCGCGCGGTCGACGTCGGCGATGAGCGCGTACGGCAGCTCGCCCGGCCTGGCGTCGCCGATGACCTTCACGTTGGGGCGGCCCTCGACGAGCGCCTTCCACCGCTGCTCCGCGCCCGGGTAGTACGCCTGCGGCACGCCGCCGGTGGCCATGCTGCGGCCGAGGGAGTCGAGGAAGGCCTGGCGCTGCGCCCACCCGCGCGAGGTGACGACGAGCTTGGCGGCGGTGCAGTTGAAGCTGGCGTTGTTGCACACCATGCCGGCGGTGTTGCGCGCCTGGAAGTCGAGCGAGGCCTGGTCCCACGGGCCGGGCACCACGATGACGGGCGAGATGTTGCCCAGCTCCGACGAGATGTCCTTCTTCAGCAGCGGCTCGTTGCGGGCCTTGCGCGCGTCACGCTCGGGCCCCGGCGGGCCCCACACCATGAAGTCGTGCGTCTTGTCGGAGCCGGTGATGTGAACCTCGTCCACCGCCGGGTGGTTGACGAGGAACCCGCCCTCGTCCGCGCCGCCGTACACCACCGCGAAGAAGCCGCGCGCGACGAGGGGCGCGAAGGCCTGCTCGATGAGCGGCCCGAGGTACGCGTTGACGGGGTTCATCTTCAGCACGCAGACGGTGCCCTCGACGAACATCTTCGAGACGACGTCGGTGGGCGGAATCGCGTTCACGTTGCCGGCGCCCAGCACCAGACACAGCCGCCCGTCGTGCGGCTTGCGGTACGAGGCGGCCTGGTGCTCCTTCAGGCTCGCGCGGGTGACGTGCGGCTCCATGTAGTTCTCGCCCACGTGCTTGGCGAGGAGCGCCGCGTCCATCGCGTCGGCGGGGAAGGCCTTGATGGCCAGCCGGCCGTCGGGCAGCTCGCGAATCATCTTCTCGGTGATGCGGGGCGCGCCGTACTGCTTCACCTCGCCCAGCGCCCACTCGGTCAGCCGCAGCACGCGCAGGGTGATCATCGGCCCCGAGAGCCACTCTTCGCCCGACGCCGGGCTGTCGAACGCGACGCCCTTGTACGCGCACGCCAGGCGCACCGACGCTTCGGCCACGCTCAGGTAGCCGTCGCGCAGCTGGCGCAGGAAGGCGATGCGCTCGTCGAGGCTCGTCTTCGCGAAGGTGGCGGCGTTCTCGCGCACCCGCTTCAGGGTGGCCTCGAGCTGCGACAGCGGCATGGCGGGGGGAATCGCGACGGCGGCGGTCATGGAGGCTCCGGGAGAGAGAGACGCAGACACCCTGTACCGGCGCGCGGCGCCACCCGGAAGGGCCGCGGTCACAACATGTCGCCAGGGTGGCTTGTCGGGCGTCAGCGCGCGATGTCGACGCCGACGCCGCCCGAGACGACGACGCCTCGCGCCAGCGCGCCCGTCTCGGTGGGGAAGAACGCCGTCCCGCCCGAGCCGAGCACGTAGAACGAGCTGAAGAGCCGCCAGCGCAGGCCCGCCGACACCAACCACCGCGGCGCCTGGCCCAGGCCCATCGCGCCCAGCCGCGCCTCGGCGATGAGCTTCTTCTCGAGCAGCTCCACCATCACCGTCGAGTCGAAGTCGGTGCGCCCGAAGGTGAAGGCCTCGACCGAGCCGTCAACCGTCACCACCTGCGCCAGGCGCAGGCGCAGCTCGCCGAAGACCGAGAACGCGTCGGGCAGCGCCTCGCTGGCGAGCCCGGCGAACGAGAGGCCCACGCCCGAGAAGCGCGCCAGCTCGTACTGCGCGCCGAAGTAGCCGTGGCGAAAGCCGCCGGCCTGCTTACGGCCCTCGCCGCGCAGCGACAGCTCGACGTCGGGCAGCCGCACGTCCATCGACACGCCGGCGAGGAAGCCCAGGTCTCTCGTCGCGTTCCCCCGCGCGCCCATGCCCAGCATGGCCATCAACGACAGCGCCTGGCTGCGCACCAGCACCGCCGAGCCATCGAGGTGCACCAGGGTGGCGGCCTCGGGTTGCCAAGGCGTGCAGGGCGCCACGTCGACGGGCGGCGTCGCGGTGCTGCAGCCCGAGCGCAGCGAAGGAGGCGTACCGCTGGCGAAGTCGTGCCCGAACGAGAGCGCCAGCAGGTAGCGGCCATGGGTGGTGGCGTCGTTCGAGAACGAGCGCGCGATGTCCCACGACAGCTCGCCGGCGAAGAGGCGCGCCGACAGCACGTCGGACGCGAAGAGCTCGAAGCGCAGGAAGCTGACGGCCAGCGAGGCGGTGGCCGCGGCCGGGCGCGCGTCGGCGTTGAGGCGGTTGGAGTAGCGGAAGACGAGGTGGCCGAGGCCCAGGGTCTTCTTCTGCACCGGCCCGGCCCGCAGCTGGAACATGCTGGTGTCGGCGCCGACGCGCAGCGACTGGAGCAGCTCTCCGAAGTCGCCCACGCGGTCCCAGTCCTGGCTGCGCACCACGCCGCTGAGGTCTCTGCCCCGGTCGAGCGGCGGCGTGTCGATGAGGCGCAGGCGGATGAGGGGGCCGAGCTGGAGCGAGAAGACGTCTGACACGCTCATGCCGAGCATGGGCCTGAGGCCGAAGAAGACGTCGGCGCCGTTCTCGGCCCAGCCTGACGAGAGCACGCCGAGCTCCCCTTCGGCGCCGGCGAACAGGTGCACCGTCGGCTCGGGGTCGACGGGCACCGCCTCATCGACCCCGGCGTCGGGGCTCTGGGCCAAGAGGAGCGCCACCGCGAGCGTCAGCACGGGGCCGAGGGTACTCCGGGACGCGGGGCCTCACGAGCTTGCGTCAACGCGACCGGGCAGGTGGAGGCTTGAGCGCGACCGGGAGCCTCAGCACCAGGCCGGGGTGGCACGGCCCACCGTGAGGGGCCCGTTCGCTCGCTGCGCCGCGGAGCGGAGCCTTCGGTTACTTCGGTTGCGAGAGCACCAACCAGAGGTCGCCGCCCTCGTGGGCGCCGCCCTGCAGGTAGAACGCCTTGTCCTTCGCCAGGGAGTACGTCGCGTCGGCCGGCGGCAGCTTCACCCGCAGCGTCGCCACGCCGCCCTTGAGGTGCTCGAGCGAGACCGACGCCGACTTCCCGTTGGGGAGCGCGACGGTGACGGGCGTCGCGTCGACGGTGAGCTTCTGTGACGAGCGCTTCTCGAGCGTGAGGTACTTCACCTTCGCGCCGAGCGTCTGCTGCATCTTCTCGAGCGACGGGTCGACGGTGCCCTTGGCCGTCGAGGCGAACACCACGTCGGCCTGCACGGCCACGGCTCCATCGGCGAACGCGACCGAGGCGAGCGCGGTCACGGCGAACAGCACGGTGCGACGGAGCAGAGTGGTCATGGCGTTCAGAGGTCCTGCTGCTTCGGTTCATCGGTCGGCGGCACGGGGGCGATGTCTTCTTCGTCCGAGCCTCCGCCCTTCTTGCGGCCGCCGTCCTTCTTCTCGGGCGCGTCGACGACCCAGATGACGGCGTCGCCCGACTCGGTCTCGAACACCACCGGCTTGACCGTGGCCTCGGTGTCGACCGAGACGGTCTGCACCTCGACGCGGCCAGCGCCGTAGCCGACGGGCGCCTGGCCCACGAGCGACATGGTGAGGGGAATCGCGATGGCCACCGCGGCGGCGGCCCCGACGAGCCCGGCCACCATCGGCCCGCGTTGGTACAGGAACATCTCGCTGAGCGTCAGCTTGAGGCGCTCGAAGAGCGGCAGCTTCTCGGGCGTCACCCGGGCCATCACGTCTTCGGTGAACTTCTTCCAGTCGACGTCATCGGCCTGCAGGTCGAGCGCGTTGCGCATCAGCCCGTCGCCGGCGCGGAAGTCGGCCACCTGGGCGGCGCTCTCTTTGTTGTTCTGGAGGTGCTGGTCGACCTGCTGGCGCTCTTCGGGCGTCAGCTCGCCGTCGACGTAGGGCGACAGCATGGGGAGGAACTTCTCTCGGGCCGGGTTCTTCATGTGATCACCTCGGGAGCCAGGGCGGCACGGCTCAAGACGGCGCCCAACACCCGATATTCTCGACCCGTCTTCGCCTCAGCCCTCATGGCCGACCCCCGCCTTCGCCTCGTCCAACTCGAGGTAACCACTGAGGATCTTCTGCATCTTGAGCCGCGCGTGGAAGAGCCGCGACATCACGGTGCCCTTGGGGATGTCGAGGGTGCGGGCGAGGTCTTCGTAGCTCATGCCCTCGACCTCGCGGAGCAGGAGGATCTGCCGGTGCGTCTCGGGGATCTGCCCGATGGCGGCGGTGATCTTGTCTGCCAGCTCGCGGCGCAGGGCGGCCTTCTGCGGGTTGGTGCCCAGGCGGGTGCCGAGGGCGCCGATGTTGGCCTCGCTCACGTCCATGCGGACCGACTCGTCGAACTCGAGGTGGTCGGTGCCGCGGGTCGAGCCCTTCTTGCGCAGCACGTCGATGCAGATGTTGACGGTGATGCGGTACAGCCAGGTGTAGAAGCTCGCGTCGCCCTTGAAGTGCTCGAGGTACTTGTAGACCTTGATGAACGCCTCTTGCGCGACGTCGCGGGCCTCTTCCTTGTCCTTCACCATGCCGAGCGCGACGCCGTACACCTTGCGCTGGTAGCGCTCGACCAGGAGCTTGTACGCGCGCTGGTCGCCCTGGCGAACGCGCTGAACCAGCGTGATGTCGTCGGTGGCCAAAGCGGGGCGGACCATAGCCTGCACTCAAGACCGGGTGAACGACTCTCGCGCGGGCCTCGCGCGACGAAGCGACGCCGTCGGAGCCAGACGTGGGAGCGCGGAGGTCATCGGCATGCGGCCTTCGACGGGAGGGGCCGGGCGACCTTCACGCCCCTTCCTGCGGGGCGTTGCCCCGCGGTCACCGCGCGAGGCCGAGGCCTTCGGCGAGGAGCTGCACCACGCTCTCGCGGCTCTTCTGGCCCCGAGGTCCACCAAACAGCAGCCACCCGGGCCCGCCGCCGAGCGCCCCGTCGACGTCTTCACCGACGAACGCGAGGTCGAGCCAGAGCGCGACGCGCGGGCGGGTCAGCTCGAACAGCGTCACCCGGCCCACCAGCGCCGGCGCAGCGCCCGCGCGCCAGCGGCTCAGCTGGGCAGCGACGGCAGGCGGGGCGCTCGCACCGGGCGACGGCGCGAACCCCGGGCTGGCCGTGTCGAGCTGACGCGCCGCGAGCGCCACGAGCGCCCTGCCGGCGTCCGGCGGCGTCTCGAGCTCGCAGCCGACCCGCACCGTGGACGTTCCCCACGGCGCAGGCGGGAAGACAGGCCGGAGGACGAACCGAGCCGGCCCCAGGGCGATCCCGAGGTCTCCATTCGCCGCGAGGGTGAAGTCCGCCCGCTCCGAGCGCGCAGGCGGCGCGCCGAGCTCGCCTCCGGGAGCAGGCGGCTGCGCGTGAAGCCACCGCCACATCGACGGGGCGTCGAACCCCAGCCCCTCGAACGGATCGTGCATGGGTCGCCGACCATACCAGCGCGCATGAAGGCCCCGAGACGCAGCCCGCCCGATTCTCGTGTCCCCGTCGTTCGTGGCGCGCGCCTGGCGTGAAAGACTGTGGCGCATGAGCTCGCACCCGACGCGCCCGTTCCGCATCGTCGTCACCGGCGGCCCCGGCGGCGGCAAGACGACGGCCGCCGACCTGTTCCGCAGAGAGCTGGGCACGCGAATCGTCGCGGTGCCCGAGTCGGCCACGCTCCTCTTCTCGGGCGGCTTCCCCCGCTATGAGGAGCCTGACGCGCGCATCGCGGCGCAGACGGCCATCTTCCACGTGCAGCAGAACCTGGAGGACATGCAGGCGGCCAAGCACCCCAACCGCATCTTGTTGTGCGACCGCGGCACCATCGACGGCGCGGCGTACTGGCCGGGAGCGCCCGAGGGGTTCTTCAAGCACCTGGGCACGACGATGGCCGAGCAGCTCGCGCGCTACGATGGCGTCATCTTCTTCGAGACCGCGGCGGCCGGAGGGCTGTCGATCGAAGGCAACAACCCCACGCGCACCGAAGACGCCACCACCGCGGTGTTGCTCGACCGCGCGCTGCACGGGCTGTGGAGCCAACACCCGCGCTTCTCGTTCGTGCCCAACAACCACTCCTTCTTCGGGAAGATCAGCCGGGGCTTCGAGGCGCTGCAGGCGATGGTGGCCGCGCTGCACAACGGCGGGCGCGAGGCGCCCTAAGGCGGCGCCGCGGTCTCGGTGAGGCGGAGCGTGAGCGCGAGGCCCGCGGGGTCTCGCAACACGAAGACCTGGTCCTGGCCGTCCCATTGGGGCCGCAGGTCCCAGGCCATGCCGTAGGCGAGCTCCTTCGGCCAGGCGGCGAGCTCGGGGCAGGCGCCCTCGCACTGGGCGAAGTCGCCGATGGCGTCACCATCGAAGACGCTGACGCTGACGTTCTGGAGCAGCGCCCACGGCATGGTGGCGACGAAGGGCGTGCGCCACGAGACGCGGAGGCCGTGCAGCTCCTCGGTGCACAGCTGCTGCTGGCCGACCTGGCTGGTGAAGGTGAAGCAGACGAACGGGTCGGGCACGTCGTCGGCGGTCGCGTCCCAGAAGCGGCCCTGGTTGGTGGCCGGGAGCGTGAGCGAGTCGATCGACAGCCGCCAGCTCGAGTCGGAGCGGGGCCCGGGCACGCACGACGGCGTGAAGGGCTGGCCGAGGTCGATGCAGCTGACGAAGCGCGAGGGGTCGCCGCGCTGGGCGCAGGCGCCGTTGGTGCACGGCTGGCGACACCGGCCGAGCGCGCCTTCGGAGTTTCGCGCGAAGCAGCTGAGGCCTTCGGCGCACTGCGCGGTGGCCATGCAGCGGGCCCCGTCGGCGAGGTTGCGGCACTCCATCGCGTCGTCCTCGACGCTGCAGTCGACGCACCTCGCGTTGCAGGCAGAGAGCACCAGCGTCGCGATGAGGAGCCACCAGAGCCGGGAGCGCATGGGGTGATGGTGCTTGTGTTGCCGGCGGGAGTCATGCACTTCGACGAGGAGACGAGCTCGTCCATCAGCAGGGCCTTGAGGCTCGCGCGCCCAGGTGCCCGACTTGCTCCGCGCATCGTTCACCCGACGCGCTAACGTGCGCCGGCGCCCGTCGGGCACCTGGGCGCACCACCGATGACCGAACGGATGAGAACCGCCGCCCCCTTCACCCTCGTGCTGGTGCTCTCTGCCTGCAACGCTGTCTCTTATACACATCT
>JACSRE010000327.1 GCA_014879945.1 Myxococcus sp. | reverse complement strand
GGCCGGTGGGGCCGAGCGGCTCGCGCCGATGGCCTCGAAGAGCCCGGGCACGAGGAGGGGCGCTTCGCGGAAGCTGGTGACGGCGGCGAGCGCGGCGCGCAGGCGGTCGTGACGGAGCAGCACGAGGGTCGCGAGGCGGTCTCGGCGGTCGGCGGCCTTGCGGCTCTCGGGGGTCTCAGCGCCGGTGCCTCCGAGGGCGGCGAGGGCGGCGCGGGCGGCGGCGTCTGCCCGGGCCAGGGCATCCTTCCCGTGGACGGCCTCGACGGCGGCCTTCAGGGGCGTCAGCAGCGCGACGAGGTCAGCCGTGTCTTGAACGTTGTCGGTGGGGCCCTTGCCGCCTTCGATGCGGCGCACCTCACGCGGGTCGACGGGGCCGCCCTTCTCTGCGAGCGATTGCGCCAGCCCGAGGAGTCGTCGGCGCCAGCCCAGCGCCTCATTGAGCGCCACCGCCACGTCACCGCCGACGCGACGGGCGGTCTGTGTCTGTCGTTGGGCTTCGAGCAGGAGGTCACACAGCTCAGGCAGCGCCCGGAGCTCGTCGAGGTTGAAGCCCTTGTGCTGGGTGGTGAGCAGCTTCACGTGCTCCTCCATCGCCTCGAGGCCCTTGCGACACGACCGCTTCGCAACCAGCGGGTCGAACCCGAGCTGTTGAATCTCACGCTTTCCAAGTGAAGCTGCCGCCACGAGCAGCACGTCTGCGCTGTTGAGTTTCTTGCTTTTCATGTGTGTGTTCCCTCCCGCACCGAATTCTCTTTAAGTGGATTGGGAGTGCAAGTGCGAATTCACCGCAGCGCAGCCGTCAGGGTCAGCTCGAGGCGCCTCGCGAGCTCATCGCCGTGTTGGCTGCGAACGGCGTCGACGAAGACGCTCACGAGGGGCGTGAGCGGCTCGAGGAGCGAGGGCCCGCGCACGTGCGCGTGGGTGACGCGCCCGGCGTCTTCGAGCGACAAGACCGGGGTCGAGGGTGGCGCCTCGACGATCTCGAGGTCTCCGTAGAAGACGCCTCCGAAGCGAATGAGCGAGCGGCTGGTCGAGAGCTCGAATGAGGCCTCGCCTCGCCAGAGCTCGAGCGCGTTGCAGTACGTGGAGTGGAAGGTGTCGAACGGGCCGATGGTGGGGCCGTCGGTGCCCCAGTCCGAGAGCAGGTCTTCGGGGTCGGCACGCCCGTGAAAGAGGTGGAGGTACAGCGGCATCGCTCGATCCTGGCCAGGGACGAAGCCGAGCGCCAGCGCGCTAGAAGTTCTCGGCCCACCGCTCGCGATGCCACGCAAGCGCAGACGGGTCGGGGTGGAACTTCTCGGGAGCGCGGAGCGTGGTGCCCTCGAGGGAGACCAACGCGCTCGCCGCTGCCGTCGGCTCCTTCAGCCGCTTCGCGCACACCAGCCTCGACCTCTCATCGAAGGCCACCAGCCCACGGTCGAACGCGCGGTCCACCAGCGCGCTGAGCAGCAGGCCGTTGCACGGGTCCGTGCGGCGCGCCTCGTTCTCGGCCCAGGGGATGATGTGGCTCGCGACGTTGAGTGACGCGACCGCCAAGCCCGTCACCGCGCATGACTCGGCGTACGCAGCCCGAACGACGCGCGCGAAGAACGCCTGGCGTCGTCGCTGCCGAACGGAGCGCGTCACCTCGGTCGGGCCTTCGGGTCGCTGGAGCGTCACCTCGACCGGCGGCGCCGCGAGCACGCGCGTCTCCATCTCTTCGACGAGCCGGTCTCGATCGTGGAGGAACTCCTGCCAGAGCGCGCGGTCGGCCGCCGAGGCACCCTCGAGGCCCGCTCGACCCGAGCTGGTGAACGACTCGTCGAGTGAGGCGAAGTTGCAGGCCTTCATCGCCACGCTGCTCGGCGTCCGGTCGATCTCCTTCGCCACGGCCACGACTTCAGGAGCGGTTCGGTGCAGGCGGCCGAAGGGGAGGGACAGGTAGAGCTCGAGCGCGAGGAGTTGTTCGGCTCGAGTCCATCGGCGCTGGGCGGCCATGCTGCGATTCAACCAGGCGTGAGCTGGAAGTCACTCCGAGAACGACGACGCGGCCGCGCGCCCCAGCCCCTCGACGACGCTCGTGAACGCATCGGCCGTTCTCAACCGCTCCTTCCCGAACTTCTTCGCGAACAGCCGCTGCACCGCGGGCACCTGCGACGAGCCGCCCGTCAGGAACACCGAGTCGATGGCCAGGCCCTTCGGCAGCCGCGCCAGCAGCTCATCGGTGCACGCCTCGAGCTCGTCGATGAGGTGCGCCGACGCCGCCTCGAAGGCCTCGATCGTGATGGTCTCGTGAATCGAGATGCGCGCCTCTTCGAAGTCGATGCGCGCCGTCGGCTGCGTCGACAGCGTCACCTTCGCCGCCTCGATGGCCCGGTAGAGCCGAAAGCCGAGGTTCTCCATCACCAGGTCCTCGAGCGCCTGAATCGCCGGGAGCCGGTCGCTCGACTTGAGCATCGTGTCGATGAGCTCCCGCGTCGTCTTCTCGCGAATCAGCGACATCTCGTTCCACGACAGCAGCCGGCTCGACAGGTACGTCGGCATCGGCAGGCGCTGGCTGCCCAGGCTCACCGCGTAGGTCGACCCCTGCCCGAAGTACGGCAGCAGCGCGCTCTTCATGATGGCCGAGTCGAAGCGGTCTCCGCCCACGTACACGCCCGACGACGCCACCACGTCGTCGCGCCGCTCCGCCCGCCCGCGCCGCGACGGCCCCAGGTGCATCACCGTCAGGTCCGAGGTGCCCGCGCCGAAGTCGGCCACCAGCACCGCCTCGTCTCGCTGGAGCGTCGCCTCGTACGACAGCGCCGCCGCGATGGGCTCGATGACGAAGCGCGTCGCCGTGAAGCCCGCCACCTCGGCCGCCTTGCGCAGCCGCGCCTCGGCGAAGGCGTCGGTCTTCGCGTCGGCCGAGAAGCGCGCCGGGCGCCCCAGCACCACCGAGGTCAGCTCCTCGCCCACCGCCTCCGACGCCAGCCCGCGCACCCGCCGCAGGAACACCGCGATGAGCTCCTCGAGCGAGAGCGTGCGGCCCCGCAGCTGCGTGCGCGTGAACGTGGTGGCCGGCAGCCAGGTCTTCATCGACTGAATGAAGCGGCCCGCGTTGTCCTCCTGGTAGCGCTCGATGGCGTCGTTCCCCGCCAGCGTCTCTCTCGAGTCGTCGGGGAAGAACAAGACCGAGCGCAGCAGCCTCGGCGAGGGCGCCTTCACGTCGAGCGGGAGCACCGCGCCCGTCGGCAGCGCCACCGCCGTGTTGCTGGTGCCGAAGTCGAGACCGCAGACGAGCATCGCGCGCCTCTAGCACCGACGCCTCGCCCGCGGCGGCGGGTCTGTGGCCAGCGTCGGGTGCGCCTCGACCCAGGCTGGCGGCTGTCATCGGGTCCGAGTGGATCGCGGGGCGTTCGGTCAATATGACCTACGCAATGGCGGTCTTCGGACGGGGCGCAGAGGGGCTGAGCGAAGACGACAGTCGCCAGCTGCTGCGCGTCGTCCTCTGGTGGAGCGCCGCCGTCACCCTCGGCACCGGCCTGGTCGGGCTGGCGGCCTCGGGCCTGTGGCAGTACCTGCCGCTGGTGCTGGCGCCGGTGCCGGTGCAGCTGCTCACCTTGTGGGCCACCAAGCGCCTGCGCGCCCGGCCCCTCGCCGTCGCGTACCTCGCCTTCGTCTGCGTCTTCTTCTTCCTGAGCGCCCTGTTCGACCGCGGCACCTCGGGCCAGGCCTTCTACGCGCTGGTGCTGGTGGTGCAGCTGACGGCGTTGATCTTCGGCCTGCGCGGCATGGTGGTGATGGGCCCCGCCGTGCTCCTCATCGGCGTCGCCCTGGCGGTGCTCGAGCAGCAGGGCCTGCTCGTCACGCCGCCGCCGCGCTCTCCCTTCCTCTCGCTGCTGGCGCCCCTGAGCGCGTTCATGCTCACCGCCACCGGCGCCATCGTCATTCAGCGGCAGCTGCGCCGCGCCCTCGGCCAGTCGCAGGCCCAGGCCCTCGTCACCGCCAAGGCCAACACCCAGCTCTCGCACGAGATGGAGCGCCGCGTTCAGATGGAGGAGGAGCTCCAGGCCTCGATGGAGAAGGCGCTCAAGGCCTCGCAGATCAAGTCGAGCTTCCTCGCCAACGTCAGCCACGAGCTGCGCACGCCGATGAACGCGGTGGTGGGGCTGACCGACCTGCTGCTGCGCGACCAACCGACCGACAGCCAGCGCGACGCCCTCGAGACCATTCGCGCCTCGTCAGACGCGCTGCTGTCGCTGCTCGACGACATCCTCGACCTGTCGAAGATCGAGAGCGGCGCGCTGCAGTTCGAGCTGCTGTCCACCTCGCCGTCGAACCTCGCCGACGAGGTGCGCAAGCTGCTGCTGGCCAGGGCCCAGGACCGCGGCATCGGGCTGCGCTGTGAGATCGACCCGAGCACGCCGCCCTACGTCACGGCCGACCCCACGCGGCTGCGGCAGGTGCTGGTCAACCTCGTGGGCAACGCCGTCAAGTTCACCGAGGCGGGTGAGGTGGTGGTGCGCCTGTCGTGGGCCGCCGACGAGCTCGTCGTCTCGGTGCGCGACACCGGCATCGGCATTCCGGCTGATCAGCTCGACCGCATCTTCCAGCCCTTCGTGCAGGCCGACGAGAGCACCACCCGGCGCTTCGGGGGCACCGGGCTCGGCCTCACCATCGTGCAGCGCCTCGTCGAGGCCCAGGGCGGCTCCATCTCGATCGAGAGCACCCACGGCCAGGGCAGCACCTTCACCGTGCGGCTGCCGGCGCGGCGGTCGCTCAGCCGCAGCTCGACCAGCTCGGGCGCCCTGCCGGTGCCCGGCCCCGAGCTGCGGTCGCTCCGGGTGCTGCTGGCCGACGACAACCCCATCAACGAGAAGGTCGCCCTCAAGCTCCTCGAGCACCTGGGGGTCAACGCCGACGTCGCCCGCAACGGGCGCGAGGCCGTCGAGCTCGCCTCGAGCAAGACCTATGACGTCGTGCTGATGGACATTCAGATGCCCGAGATGGACGGCCTCGAGGCGACCCAGGTGCTCCGGCGGCTGTTCGGGCCCGGCATGTGCATCATCGCCATGACCGCCAACGCCATGGCCGAAGACCGCGCCCGGGCCACCGCCGCGGGCTGCGACGGCTTCCTCGCCAAGCCCGTTCGCCTCGACGACCTCAGCAAGGCGCTCGCGCGCGCCCACCGCAAGGCCCGCGCCGTCGCCTGAGCTGCGGGGCCTGATGAGCCCCGCTGACGGCCCTTTTCCCGAAGCCCGCTTTTCCTTTTGCCGCCTCAGGACGCCTCTGGTACGGGCGCGCCCAGTTGAGTGACCCAGTGGATCAGGCGTCGGCAGTCGCGCGGGCGTACCGCGCAGCGGCGCCCTGGTTGAGCGCGACGTGGCAGTTCGTCGGCGCGGCGCTGGTGGGAGTCGGGTTGGGGTATGGCGTGGACCGGTGGCTGGGCTCGACGAAGGGCTACGGGCTGGTGGTGGGCGGGTTGGTCGGGAGCACCCTGGGGTGCGTGGCGTTCATCAAGACCGCCTTGAAGTTGCTCGAGAGGAAGCAGTGAAGCCTTCGATGTCGTGGAGCGCAGTGATGGTGACGCTGACCGGCCTGTTCGCGGTCGGGGTCGTCTTTGCGTTCGGGCTCTCTCGAGAGGTCGAGCTGGCGGCGCTGCTGGGCGCGGTCGTCTCGACGGTGTTCGGCCTGGTGGCCCTGTTCCAGAAGGCGCGCACCGCCGAGGGGCTCGAGGCCGGCCCCGCGGGCGTCAAGCAGCTGCTCTCGGCGCAGGTGGTGTCGCTGATGCTGCGGCTGGCCGGCGTGCTGGTGGGCGGCTTCGCCGTCAAGCGCCAGGGGCTCGAGCCCATCGCGTACGTGCTGGCGTTCTTCGCCTGCTACGTCGTTCAGCAGTTGATTGAAATGCGGTTCGTGCTCGCGGCCAACCGGCAGGCGAGCGCAGTGGAGGCACGGTCATGAAGCGCGTGTGGACCCTTCTGGCGGTTTTCGCCGCGACGTCGGTGGTGGTGTTCCCCGCGTTCGCCTCGGGCGGCCATGACGAGCACGGCGAGGGCCCGAAGGACAAGGCCAGCGAGTCGTCGGAGTTCATCCTCCACCACGTCGCCGACGACACCGAGTTCGAGTTCGAGCTGCCCTTCGTGCACCTGCCGGCGATTCACATCGCGGAGTTCTTCGGCAAGGAGCCCGGGCAGGGCCTCTTCATCGAGCGGGAGCCGGGCGCCTGCAGCAAGCCCGTCGAGAAGAGCCAGGAGGCCTTCGGCTCCATCTTCAAGTTCATGAACGGCTGCTGGGACCTGCGCCCCACCAAGGCCGTGCTCAGCATGTGGATCGCCATGGCCCTGCTGGGCTTCGTGCTCTTCCTCGGCCGCAAGCGCGACCAGAACGGCGTGCCCCAGGGCACCTTCGCCAACATCGTCGAGGCGCTGCTGCTGTTCGTGCGCGACGAGATCGCGGTCGCCAACATCGGCAAGGAAGAGGGCCCGAAGTACACCCCGTACCTCGCGAGCGTCTTCTTCTTCGTGATGACGGTGAACTACCTCGGCCTCATTCCCGGGTTCTTCACCGCCACCGGCGTGCTGGGCGTCACCATCGCCCTCTCGGTCGTCACCTTCGTGATGACCCAGCTGGCCGGCCTTCGCTCCGCAGGGCCCGTCGGCTACGTCGCCCACCTCTTCGGCGACGTGCCGGTGTGGATGAAGCCGCTGATGTTCCTGGTCGAGTTCCTCGGCCTCTTCACCAAGCCCTTCGCGCTGCTGGTTCGTCTCTTCGCCAACATGCTCGCCGGCCACATGGTGCTGTTCTTCATTCTCTCGCTCATCTTCGTGGTGAACATCGCCGCGGCGGTGGTGAGCGTGCCGCTGGCGACGGGCCTGTACATGCTCGAGCTCTTCGTGGCGCTGCTGCAGGCCTACATCTTCACGCTGCTGACCGCGTTGTTCATCGGCCAGGGCGTCGCGCTGGGTCATCACCACCACGCTGATGACCACGCTCCTCACTGAGCGCGCGTTCAACACCCCACGGCGAGGTGCCGTGCTGGAGGTCGTACCCGATGGGACAGTCGACTGGCTCCCCCGAGAAGTGAGCCCCGCAGTTCACCAAGAAAGCAGCCCACCATGACGTCAATCGCACTCGCATTCCTCTCCTCCGGCATCGGCGCCGGTCTCTGCATCATCGGCGCGGGCCTCGGCATCGGCCGCCTCGCCGGCTCCGCCATGGAGGGCATCGCCCGCCAGCCGTCGGCCGGTGGTGACATCCGCGGCGCGATGATCGTCGCCGCCGGTCTCATCGAAGGCGCGACGTTCTTCGCCCTCGTCATCTGCATCCTCCTCGCGCTCAAGTCGTAAGCGCGGCGAGCAGGGCAGGGCTCCGGAGCGCCGAAGAACACGGGCGCTCCGGAGTGAAGAAGTGCTTCACCGTTCACGCGTCACCCATGTCGTCGTCACTCCCATGAACTCTCTCGTGCTCGCTTCCAGCTTCACCGACGTCAAGCCCGGCCTGATCATCTGGACGTGGATCACCTTCATCGTGGTGATGCTCGTGCTGCGGAAGGTCGCGTGGGGCCCGCTGCTCCGGTCGGTCGAGGCCCGCGAGAAGAACATCGTCAGCGCCATCGACTCGGCCAAGCGGGAGCGCGCCGAGGCCGAGAAGCTGCTGGGCGAGCAGAAGAGCGCCATCGCGCAGGCCCGCCAGGAGGCCGCCGACCAGGTGCGCAAGACCCAGGCCGAGCTCGAGAAGTTCCGCGAGGAGCTGATGGGCAAGGCCCGTAAAGAGGCCGACGACCTCAAGGCCGAGGCGCGCCGCACCATCGACGAGGAGCGCCTCAAGGCCATCGCCGACATCAAGGGCGAGGCCGTGAAGCTGTCGCTGCAGATCGCCGAGAAGCTCATCGCCGAGAAGCTCGACGACTCGCGGCACCAGGCCATGGCGCAGCAGTTCGCCGTCGACCTGTCGAAGAAGACGCCCAACGCCTGACGCCGTCCCCAGCGTTTGCAGACCCTTCGCCGCCGTGAGCCAGCAGGGCTCCGGCGGCGGTCGTGTTTCCAGGGACAGGTCGAACGCGACCCCTGCCAATGAGTAGAAGCGCGGCAGGGCGGTCGCTACGCTTCGTAGACTCCATGGGCTGGCAGCGATGCGTCGACGGTTGGTTGAACCCTGCGATGCTCGCGCCCGGGGTGGCGTGGAAGGCCCGGTTCCTCTTCGAGTGCTTCGTGGTGGGGGTGCTGCTGTCGTTGGCGTTCCTGACGACCTACGTGGTGCTGGGCCTGTGGCAGGTGGCGCTGGGCACCTTCCTGGGCACCCTGGGGCTGCTGGCCAGCGCCTACACCCTGCGCGTCGCCCGGCGCTTCGAGCCGGCGGTGTGGGCGGCGCTCATGGTGTGCCTCCTCATCTTCAGCTTCCCGGCGCTGACGGAGCCGGCGCTCGACCCCGCCGTGCTGGCGTGGGTGGCCATCGTGCCCTTCATCGGGGCGCTCTTCCTGCCCCCGCGCCAGGCGTTGCTGTCAGCGGGGCTGGCGCTGGTGGCGGTGGTGGTGATGGTGGCGGTGCGCCCGGCCTCGGCCCCGGGCGCCGAGCTGAGCCTCGCGCTCTCGACGGCTCGCGTCCTGGGGCTGGTGGCCACGGTGTTCTTCTTCGGCCTGCGCTTCGCGAAGGAGCAGGCGCTCGCCCTCGAGGCGCTCGACCGCGCCAACCGCGCCAAGTCGGCCTTCCTCGCCACCATGTCGCACGAGATTCGAACGCCGATGAACGGCGTGCTGGGCATCACCGAGGCGCTCCTGACGGGCCCGCTCGACGTGGACACGCGAGAGAAGCTGCTGCTGGTGCACGAGAGCGGCCACACGCTGGTCTCGCTGGTCAACGACATCCTCGACTTCTCGAAGGTCGAGGCAGGGCGGCTGCGCAGCGAGCCCATCGACTTCGACCTGCGCGCGCTCATCGACGAGGTGGCGGGGC
>JACSRE010000119.1 GCA_014879945.1 Myxococcus sp. | reverse complement strand
ACGAACGAAGGAGTGGTCAGGACGAACAACCAACGCCGTGCCTTGACACGGGTCGTTTCATAGCAGTCAACGCAGGGTGACGGTCGCGATGGCGGGCCGATCGCTGAGCGAGAGCTCGAAGGCCAGCTCGGCGGCGACCACCTTGAGCGACGGCGCCCAGCTCCGCGCCAGCGGCCCGTCCACCTGCACCCGCACCTGAGCGCCTTCTCCGCCGACGGTGACGCAGGCCCCGCCCCCTGGCCCGCAGAGCTCGGCGGCCTCGACCAGCAGCGAGTTCATCAGCCGCATGAAGGGCACCGGCCGCACGGTGCAGCCATCGAGGCGCTCGAAGGCGCGCACCAGCGTCGAGGTCTTGAGCACCCGCGGCTCCACCAACACCAGCACCGCGTTGAGGGCGTCGACGGCGCGGGCCCGCTCCCCCGAGCGGCTCAGCGCGGTGGCCGCCTGGAGGCCGCGCACCAGCCGCTCGAGCCGCTTGAGCCCCTCACCCGAGTCACGCAGCGCCTCGCGCACGTCGGCCGAGAGGCCCAGCTCGTCGGCCCGGCCCTCGAGGAAGCGGTAGTTGCTGGCGATGAAGGCGAGCGGGTTGGCGATGTCGTGGGTCACCTGGCCGGCGAGCGCCTGGAGCGACTCCGCGAGCCTCGAAGACTCGTCCACCGCGTCCTGACGCTCCCGCGCCGTGCGGGCCACCAGCCGGGCCGTGACCCTTGCGAAGGCCACCAGCAGCACGAGCGTCGCGAGGGCGAGGGCCAGTGAGGCGCCGACGAGGATGGACAGGCGGGCCCAGGCGGAGCCGAGGCGCTCCGAGAGCTCGGCGGTCTGGCCCCGCAGGGCCTTCGTCAGCTCGGCACACGCTTCGCGCGTCGCCACGGCGTCGTTCGCCGCGACCGCCCGCTCGAGCACGGCGAGGGCCTGGGCGGTTCTGGCCGACGGCGTGGCGTCAGCGGAGAGCTGCGCGACCGCGCGCATCCCCGGCTCGAGCGCGGCGCCCTGGCCTGCGGCCTGATCGAGCCGCTGCACCGCCACCAACCACCGCACGTCGTGATCGAGCGAGGCGCGCGCGCCCCGAACGTCGACCAGGAGCGTCACCGCGAAGACCGAGAACGCCAGCAGGCCCACCGAGACCACGGCGATCGCGATGTGCCAGCGGAGGTGCTTCACGGTCGGCGAACTCCCGGAGCGACGACGACGCCCTGACTTGAGCACCGATCGCGGCGAGACACCCGGGCTCACCGCCCCATGGGAGTCAGCTGCAGGCCGGGCGGGGTCGCGGGCCGGGGCTTGCCGGCGGCGATCCACGCCTCGACCAGCGCCAGGTCGTCGGGCGCGAGGGCCGGCAGCCCCAGCGGCATGCCCAGCGGTCCAGCGCTCGCCAGCGGCGCGCGCGAGGCCTCGTGCCCGGGGCGCACGAAGTCACGCGCGTTCTCCTCGACCCGGCGCCTGAGCACCTCGAGCAAGACGGGCTCACCCGACGGGCCCTTGCGGAAGAGCGAGCGGTACTCTCCGTCGGGGCCGAGCGAGCCGTTCATCACCTCTTCGTAGGTGGCCAGGGACAGGCCAGCGCCCTTGAAGCCGAACCCGCCCGTGTTCCCGGGCCCGCCTTCGCCGTCCACGAAGTCGGGGTTCGAGTGGCAGTGCCAGCACACCTTGCGGAACACGCGCGCCTCGACGTCTTCGTACCGCGCGGGCCCGACGTGTTGGGCGACGGGCACCGCCTCGGGCTCGACCGGGGGGCCCAGCGCCCCCTGCAGCAGGAAGTCGGCGAGCGCCTCGGCCTCGGCCCGTGACAGCCCGGGGTTGGGCATCTGCGCGCGGGCGTTCACGGCCCGCGGCGAGCGCAGCAGCTTCACCACCACGTCGCGGTTGAGGCGGTCGCGCACGTGACGCAGGTCGGGGGCGCGCGCGAGCACGCTGATCGCCGGGGCCTTCACCTCGAAGAGCGCGGCGGGCTGCGACGGGAACCGCCGGGTGCCGAAGAGGTGGCAGCTGGTGCAGGCCTTCGCCTCGAACAGCCGCGCGCCGAGCGCCAGCTGCTCGGGTGAGGCTGCCGGAGCCGGCGCGTCGGCCGGGAGGCCGCTGGTGAGGGCGTCGAGATCGGCCGGCGTCAGCGGCAGCCGCGGCATCGACTCGGTCAGGTGCGGCCGCAGATCGAGCGGGTCGGCGAGGAAGCTGCGCAGCCACGACGCGCGGAAGCGGCGCATCGACACCAGCGGGGGCACGTCGACGTAGTGGGTGGCGGTGCGACGCACGAAGCGGTCGAACGCGTCGCCGTAGGTCTTTCGGCCCTGCTCGAGCTTCGCGGCGTCGTTCGCCGAGCCCGCCAGCTCACGGTGGCAGCCGGCGCAGTGCTTCACCGTCGGCGGCGGCGCGAGCCCCTCGACCTCGTGGCAGCGATGACACTCGAACCGCGCCATCACCGCCTTCGCGCCCGGGCTCGCCCCCAGGCACAGCGCCACCAGCGCCCCCAGCACCCGTCAGCTCTTCGGCGACTGGGCGGTGGGGCCGGCCGACGGCTTCACCTTCGGCATCAGCCCTGCCAGCACCTGGGTGGCCTCGGGGTGCTCGGGCTGCACCTTGAGGGCCTCGTCACAGGCCGCCTTCGCGCCCGCCGGGTCGCCGTCCTTCAGGCGCCCGAGGGCCAGGGCCGTCCACGCGTCGGCGTCGGCCAGCAGCCCGTCGGCCGCGAGCTTCTCGAGCGCAGCCTTCGCGGCGCCGTCGCCGTCGCCTGCCACCAACCCGCCGCGCAGCTGGGCCTCGGCGAGCTTGGCCTGCACGAAGGGCTCCTTCTTCTCGGCGTTGAGCGCGCCGAAGGAGGTGACTGACTGCTGGAAGTGGCCCAACTTGAGGCTCGCCAGCCCGTGGGTGCGCAGCAGGGCCCGGCGATCGGTCGCGCTGAGGCCGTCGAGCTTGAGCGTCGACTCCGTCAGCTTGACGGCCTCACCGTACTTGCCGTCGCGGTAGGCAGCCGAGGCCTTGGCGACGAGGTTCTCGGTGCGCTCGAGCTGGTTGAGCCGCATGCCGTTGTAGCAGGCGAGGGCCGACGGCGCGGCGAAGGCGATGGCGACGGAGCACAGCGCGGCGACGACTCTCATGAGGCCTCCTGCGGGTGGGCGACCGGGAAGACACCAGCATCCTCCTCCCCGTTCCCTGTGGGCGCTATCGGGCAGTTGACGGGTAGCTGCGCCGGCGGCTCGGGGCGTGCACGGGCCCATCACCACGACTCATCGGGGGGGGACGGTGAGCCTCGTCGGGGGCCCCTAAACCCGTTACAAGGCCCTCGTGAATTCGACCCTTGGATATGGGCTGGTCTTGTTGGGCCTGGGCTTCGCGGCCTTCGCCGCGGTGGTGGGCCTGGTGACGGGCATGACGCGCCGCGAGAACGCCCTGCCCTGGGTGCAGCGGGCCGTCTACGGCTTCGCCGGCTCGATGATTCTGTCGAACCTGGTGATGGTGAAGGCGCTGCTCGAGCACGACTTCTCGGTGAAGTACGTCTCGCAGGTCGGCAGCAAGGCGACGCCCACCATCTTCACCATCGTCTCGCTGTGGAGCGCGCTCGAGGGCTCGATTCTCTTCTGGGGCGCCATCATGGGCGCGTACCTGCTGGCCTTCACCCTCACCTACCGCCGGGAGCACGGCCGCTACATGCAGCTGTCGCTCGGCGTGATGGCGGCGGTGGCCACCTTCTTCGCCTTCCTCATCGCGGGGCCTGCCAACCCGTGGGGCGTGGTGCCCAACCCGCTCTCCGATGGCCCGGGCCCCAACCCGCTCCTGCAGAACCACGTGCTGATGATCATCCACCCGCCCATGCTGTACCTCGGGTACGTGGGCATGACGGTGCCGTTCGGCATCGCGGCCGGCGCGCTGCTGCGCGGCGAGCTGGGCGACGCGTGGTTGGTGCCGCTGCGCAAGTGGACGCTGGTGCCCTGGCTGTTCCTGTCGGTCGGCATCATCCTCGGCTCCTGGTGGGCCTACGCGGTGCTGGGCTGGGGCGGCTACTGGGCGTGGGACCCGGTCGAGAACGCGTCGTTCATGCCGTGGCTGACGGCGACGGCCTTCATGCACTCCACCATGGTGCTGGAGCGCAAGAAGTCGCTCAAGCTGTGGACCATCGCGCTGGCCCTCGGCAGCTTCGTGCTGACCATCATCGGCACCTTCATGACGCGCTCGGGCGTCTTCAACTCGGTGCACTCCTTCACCCAGTCGGACATCGGGCCGACGTTCCTGGTCTTCATCGCGGTGGTGCTGGTGTTCTGCGTGCTGCTGCTGACGGTGCGCGGGCACCTGCTGGTGGCCGAGAGCCACCTCGAGACGGTGGTGTCGCGCGAGGGCTCGATCCTGGTGAACAACCTCGTCTTCGTGGCGCTCACCTTCACGGTGCTGCTGGGCACCCTCTTCCCGCTCGTCACCGAGGCGCTGCAGAACAAGAAGATCAGCGTGGGCGAGCCGTACTTCAACACCATGGCGCTGCCGCTGGGCCTGTTGATGCTCTTCCTCATGGGCGTGGGGCCGATGCTGCCGTGGGGCAAGGCCGACCCGAAGGTGCTCAAGCAGCAGTTCCTCATCCCCGGCGGGCTGGGCGTGCTGACGCTGCTGCCGGTGGTGCTGTGGCGCTACGGCGCGTGGGAGCCGCTGGGCGGCGGCGAGAAGACCTTCGGCGGCTTCGCCTCGGCGATGCGCAGCGGCGACGTGATGGCGGCCATCACCTTCGGGGTGGGCACCTTCGTCACCGTCGTCACCCTGCGAGAGATGTTCCTGCCCGCGCAGCAGCGCATGGCCGAGTCGAAGGAGTCGCTCTTCACCGCCTTCGTGGCCTCGGCCAGCCGCGCGCGCCGGCGCTTCGGCGGCTACGTGGTGCACCTGGGCATCGTGGCCATCATCCTCGCCGTCGCCGCGTCGTCTGCGTACAAGGTCGCCGCCGAGCGCACGCTCAAGGCCGGCGAGGCGATGAAGGTGGGCGACTACTCGGTGCGCTTCGACGGGCTGGCCAACGGCAAGGAGCCGCACCGTGAGTGGGTGGCCGCCAACATCACCGTCATCGGCCCCGGCGGCGAGGAGCGACGCCACATCGGCGCCGACGCGCCGCGCATGAACTACTACGAGCGCTCCAACGACCCCATCGGCTCTCCCCTGGTGCAGGAGATGGTGTGGCGCGACGTCTACGTCTCGCTGCGCACCTACGACGGCAAGGCCCAGACGGCGACCTTCAACGCCTGGGTGTTCCCGCTGGTGGGGTGGATCTGGTACGCGATTCCGCTGCTGGTGCTGGGCACGCTCATCGCGCTGTGGCCGCAGCGCAAGACGGCCGCCGCGGTGAAGGCCGAAGCGCCGGCCCCCAACGCCGCCACGGGGACGACATGAAACGCCTCGGACCGATCATCGCGCTCGCCGTCATCGGCCTGCTGATCTTCGTCTTGTTCAAGGCCTTCGGCACCGACCCGCACGAGGTGCCCTTCCTCCTCAATGGGAAGGCGGCGCCGAACTTCAAGATCAAGCGCCTCGACAACGATCAAGAGGTCACCCTCGACCAGTTCAAGGGCCGGCCCATCGTCCTCAACTTCTGGGCGACGTGGTGCGGGCCCTGCAAAGCCGAGCACCCGGTGCTCGAGTACGCGTGGAAGAAGTACGAGAAGGACGCGGTGTTTCTCGGCATCGTCTTCGAAGACAACGAGCAGAACACCAAGCGCTTCCTCGCCGAGAACGGGTGGACGTTTCCCCAGCTGTTCGACCCGAAGTCGACGGTGGCGGTGGACTACGGCGTGTCGGGCGTACCCGAGACGTACTTCATCACCCGAGAGGGCATCATTCAGGGCAAGGTCGCCGCGCCCTTCAGCCACCCGATGCAGATCGACGCCCGCATGAAGGGGATCCTCCAGTGACGTTCGCCCTGCTGGTGTCACTGCTGTTGGGCCAGGGCTACGCGCCGCAGCGCCAGGGCCTCGACCCGCTCGAGGCCGAGAAGGAAGCCCGCGTGATGCGGCTGGGCAAGCAGCTGCGGTGCGCCGTGTGTCAGGGCGTGTCGATCGCCGACTCTCCGGCCTCGATGGCCCGCGCGCAGCTCGACAAGGTGCGCGAGCTCGTCGCCGAGAACAAGAGCGATGAAGAGATCTACGCGTACTTCATCGAGCGCTACGGCGAGTGGGTGCTGCTCCAGCCCACCACCGGCGGGCTCAACTCGGTGCTGTGGCTGGGCCCGGTGGCGTTGCTGGGCGTCGGCCTGATCATCATCGTGATGCAGTCGAAGCGACGCGCGGCCGCGAGCGCCGCCGCTGGCGCCCCGGCCACCACGCCGGCCGGCCCGGCCCCGACCTCTGACGACGCCCTGCTCGCGCAGGTGCGTGCCGACCTGGAGCAGTGATGGCTGCGCCCGAGACGAACTGGCTGCCTGGCATTCTGGTGACCGCCGCCGGCGTGGTGGGCTCGCTGGCCTACCTCTTCGTCGCCAAGCGCGCCGCGCCCGCCAACGACGCGCCGCCCGATGACCTGAACGCCCGCTACCAGACGGTGATCGGCGAGCTCAAAGAGCACACCGCCAACAAGCACCTGCTGCCGCCCGAGCAGTGGGAGGCCGAGAAGAAGCGCCTCGAGGGCCTCGCGGTGCAGTTGCTGAAGGCGCGCGACGCGCACAAGCACGAGGCGCTCAAGGCCGAGGCCCGCGCCGAGAAGCGCGCGCAGGCCGCCGAGACCGGGCTGCTGGCGAAGAACCCCACCCTGAAGGGCGCCTTCATCGGCGGCGCGGTGGTGCTCTTCTTCGCCGTGCTGTGGTTCTCGATGAACAGCGCCACCCGGCCGCGCGAAGACGGCATGGGCGTGACGGGCATGATGCCTGGCGGCGGCGGCCCCGAAGCGCCACAGGAGCCCCAGTCAGACCCGAAGCTCGAGGCGGTGCTGGGCGCGGTGCAGAAGGCGCCTGACGACATCGACGCGCTCGCCGAGGCGGGGCTGTACCTCATCAGCAAGCAGGGCTTCGACGAGTCCAGGCCCTTCCTCCAGCGCGCCACCATGCTCGACCCCTTCCACGTGAAGACGCGCGTGGGCCGCGCCATCATGCAGGCCGTCGACGGCGAGGTGGGGAGCGCGCTCGACGAGCTCGAGCGCCTCGGCACCCTGTACCCCGACGCGTACCCCGGCCACCTGTACGCGGGCATGATCGCGATGGATCAGAACGACCCGGCCCGGGCGGTGAAGAACTTCGAGCAGTACGTGGCCGTCGCGCCTCCGGGTGAGGTGCCGCCGATGATGCGCGGCGCCATCATGCAGCTCCGGCAGCAGCTGGCGGCGGGGAACGCGCCCCAGCCGTAGCCCCCTGCAGCCCTCACCCTGCTGCTGAACCTGCTTGGCCTCTCGACGCAGGCGGCCTCGGCCCCGGCCATGGTGTCGTCGCCCTGGGCCCCGCGCGAGCTCGCCTCGACGGCCCGCACAGCCTCCCCTTGGGTGGCGGAGCTGCTGAGCCGGGGCTGGCTGGTGTGGCTGGGGTTGCTCAGCTACCCGGCCGGGTTCACCCCGCTGAGCGCGCGGCTCCGCCGCTGAAGTGCTCCGGGCGCGCAGGAGCTTCACGCAAAATCGCAACACAGGCGGTCGCCTCGGCGGTTGGCGCGACGTCGAGGGAGAGGGGTATGAGGGCCCCATGAAACTCCCCGTTCTTCACGGCACCATTCGCCGGCGCATTCTCGCCAACTGGCGCGTCCACGCTGAGACGGCGCAGGCGCTGCTCCCGTCGCCGCTCAAGCCGAAGCTCCAGGCGGGCAAGGCCATCGCGGGCGTCTGTCTGATTCGCCTCGAGGACATCAGGCCCGAGCTCGTCAAGGCGCTGCCGCTCGGCATCGACAGCGAGAACGCAGCCCATCGCATCGCGGTGGAGTGGACCGACGAAGGCGTGCGCAAAGAGGGCGTCTTCATCTGGCGGCGCGACAGCAGCTCCTTCTTGAACCAGCTCGCAGGCGGCCGGCTCTTCCCCGGAGTTCACGGCGCGGCGACGTTCGACGTCGAGGACGACCGCACGCGCATCTCGTTCGAGATGAAGGGGGCCGACGTCGCCATCTCGCTTCGGGCCGAGGCGACGCAGGCGTGGCCCACGAGCTCGGTCTTTCAGAGCGTCGATGAGGCCTCGCGCTTCTTCGAGACGGGCTCGGCGGGCTACTCGGTGACCGACGACCCGACGCGACTCGACGGCATGCACCTGGTGACCGACGGATGGAAGGTGGACCCGCTCGACGTCAAGGCGGTGCGCTCGTCGTTCTTCGACGACCTCGCGCGGTTTCCCGCAGGCACGGCGACCTTCGACCACGCCATCGTGATGCGAGACCTGACGCACCACTGGCAGTCGCTCCCGGACCTCACGGTCGGGGTCCGGTCGCCCGCATAGCGCGCGCGCTCCGGTCACCGTGACGCGACGGCCTTGAGCACCGGGCCCGCCGCGTCCAACAACGCGACGAACTCCCGACGGTCGGCGTCGTCACCGGCGGCGCTGCGGGCGATCTCGCGAACGGCGTCGAAGCTCCAGCCGCGGGCCTCGGGGCTCTGGCGCAGCAGCTCGGCCGCCCCCATCACCGCCGTCGCGAAGCGCAGATCTCTGGGAGCGCCGTCGAAGCGCGCGGCCAGCGCGGCGGCAGGGAACGGGAAGGCCTGCTCGGCCGCCTCGGTGCCGCGGGGCTTCTTCGCGCGCACCCGCACCGTGCAGAGCCTCTCGCCCGCGCCCGGCTGGAGCTCGAGCTCGTACAGCGCCGTGACGGTGTGGCCCGAGCCGATCTCGCCGGCGTCGACCCGGTCGTTGCGGAAGTCGACGTCGGCGATGGCGCGGTTCTCGTAGCCGACGAGGCGGTAGCGCTTCACCTGCGCCGGGTCGAAGTCCACCTGCAGCTTCACGTCCTGGGCGATGACCTCGAGCGTGCCGCCAAGCTCGGTCTGGAACACCCGCTTCGCCTCGAACAGCGAGTCCACGTAGTAGTGGTTGCCGTTTCCCTTGTTGGCGAACTGCTCCATCAGGTCGTCTTTGTAGTTGCCCATGCCGAAGCCGACGGTGGTGACGGTGATGCCCTCTTTGACGTGGCCGGCGATCAGCGCGCGAATGGCCTCGGGCGAGGTGCGGCCGACGTTGGCGTCGCCGTCAGAGAGGATGACGACGCGAGAGATCGACTCGCCGTCGAGCACCTTGGTCGCCTGCTGGTAGGCCAGCTCGATGCCCGAGGCCATCGCCGTCGAGCCGCCCGCCGTCAGCCCCGCGATCGCCTCGTGAATGAGGGCCTTCTTCTCCATGCCCGTGTGGGGCAGCACCACCCGCACGTTGCCCGCGTAGGTGACGAGCGCCACGGTGTCGCCGTCGCGCAGGTTGTCGACGAGCAGCCGGAGCGCGCGCTGGGCCAGGGGCAGCTTGTCGGGCGACTGCATCGAGCCCGAGACGTCGACGAGGAAGGTGAGGTGCGCGGGCTTGCGCTCCGACACCGACAGCCGTCGCCCCTGCACCCCGACGCGCAGCAGGTGCCGCCCGCTCGAGAAGGGCGAGGGCGCGGAGTCCATCGTCACGCCCAGCGCGCCGCCTTCGGGCTGCGGGTAGCGGTACTTGAAGTAGTTGAGGAACTCCTCGACGCGCACCGACTCGGGCGGCGGCATGCGGCCCTCGACGATCTTCCTTCGCGCGATGGTGTACGAGGCGGTGTCGACGTCGGCGGCGAAGGTCGAGAGGTGGTCCTTCGCGGCGTCGGTCCACGCGTTGACGCCGTAGTCGCCGTACGCCTCACCCGACTCGACCTCACCCGAGAGCGCGAAGCCGCCCATCAGGTGGCCCCTTCCGCCGCCGCCGCTGCCGACGCCTCGCAAGCCCAGCCCGCCGACGCCGTTGGCGACGCCCACGCCCATTCCGGCGCCGCCGCCCTTGAACGCCCTGGGGGAACCTTCCGCCGTGGAGTCGCCGATCGCCTTGAGGACGCCGCGGTCGGCCACCCTGGCCCGGCTGAGCGCGGGGTCGGGGGCCACCAGGACATCTTCGGTCGGAGCTGGCAGGAGCTTCTTCTCCACCGCGACCGAGCCGGCCTTCACCACCGGCGCAGGCGCTTCGACCTCGACCTGAGGCGAGGGGCGGCTGCAGGCACACCAGGAACACACGACAACCAGGGCGAGCACTCGCATCGGGGCATCTCCAGTGAGGTGGGTCACCCGCGCTCGAGGCGGGCTCGACCGCTCCTGACACCGCCTCGCCCGACAGGTTCCCAGCGCTACTGAGCGGCCGCCTTCTCGAGCGGATGCCCCGCGGCCCGCCAGCCCTTCATGCCCTCGCTCATCACGCCGACGTTCTTCCACCCGCTCTTCGCTGCCCGACCGGCAGCTTCATGAGAGGCCGTTCACATTCGACTGGTGCAGTAGAAGACGAGCGCGCGGCCCTTGTCCTCGGGCAGGTCGGTGAGCGGGTAGTTGGCGTAGTCGGCCAGCCGCACCGCGCCCGGCACCCAGCCCACGGCGTCGCGGTACTCCTGGGTGTTGGCGTCGACCGGCGTCGCGGTGCCAGCCTCGAACTGCGCCGCCGCCTCGGCGACCGTCACGTCTTTCACCGGCGCCGCCTCGCGCGTGCAGCCGCCGACGACGACGAGGGCGAGCAGGAGAGAGCGCGTGCGGATCATGGTGCCGTCGTAGCGCCGCCACGGCGAGCCACGCAACCCTTCGGGCGCCCGCTGGCGAACGCCTCGCGCCGCTTTGACGCGACGAGGCCCGGCGCTCCGTTCCAAGGAGGCCGGGCCGTCGCGTCCACGTCAGCGAGGCGTCACTTCAAGAAGTCGGTCACCTTGTCGGCCTTGGTCTCGCCGTCGTCCGGGGTGATGACCAGGCTCTTGTCCTTGCCGACGACGATCACCACGCGGTTGCCGAGCGACAGGGCCGCCTTGAGGTCGGGCTTCGCCTTGAGGATCGCGAAGTACGCCTCGGACAGGTACTTCACCTTGAGCTGCTTCGCCGTGCCGTTGACGGCCTCGGAGTCGATCCACCCGCCCATGCGGAAGAGGAAGGTGCGGCCCGACGCGACGCGCACCGGCTCCGACTCTTTGGAGGCCACCTCCTGGTCCTTCATGGAGCGCACCTTCTTGGCGACCGCGATGCCCGTGCGCCCATCCGACGACTCGAGCGCCTTCGCGGGCTCTGGCGACGGCTCGGGCGAGACCGAGCCCTTGGGCTTGTTCATGGCCTTCTCTTCGGCCTTGGCGCCCGAGAAGACGTCGTCTTCGTCACGGAGCCGATCGGCCGCGGGCGACGACGGCGCCGACGCCTGCCCCGGACCCGCGCTCCCGCCGCTGCCTCGGCCGATGCCGCGCGCGCTCCAGGGCACGTCGCGCCGCGCCTCTTCTTCACGCCACGGGCGGGGCGGCGGCGGCGGACGCACGTTGTTCGCCACCGGCATCGGCGTGTCTTCGACGACCAGGTACGAGGTGTAGGGCGTCACGATGCCGTACTTCTTCCCGAGCGCGACGATCTCGTCCTTCAGCTCGGGCTTCTCGCCGTGCAGGCGGATCTCGTCGAGCACGTAGCCCACCTTGCGAATGGCCCACAGCCGGGGAACGAAGTCATAGGCCTTCGCCTCTTTCGCGGCGTCGGCGCGGTACTCGTACACCTGCTTCTTGCCGTTCATCGAGCCGCTCAACACCACCGTCGCGTCCTTCGGGGTGCGGTAGCGGCCGGTGACGACGAGCTGCGTGCCTTTGAAGAGGTCGGGCAGCTTCTTCGGGTAGACGTCGTAGGCCCCGAAGGCGGCGAGCTCGAGCGAGAGGTCGGCCAGCACCGGGTTGGCCACCTTGTCGAAGAGGCCCGACACCCGCACCTCGAAGTCCTTCCCGTCGCGGGCGAAGTCAGAGGTGCCCCGGCCGTCTTCGGCGATGCGGTCGAGCAGGCGGGCGTTGAGGTCTTCCCCGACGCCGAAGGTGAAGACGCGGCTGCCCTTGTTGCCGGAGCGCGCGCGGCTCGAGATGTCGGGCTCCTCGGTCACGCCCACCGTCGGGTGGCCGTCGGTGACGAACAAGACGATGTGCTGCATCGCGCCGCGGCCCTCGGCGTCTTTGAGCGCGCGCTGGAGCCCCTCGTCGATGGCGGTACCACCGATGGCCTCGAACGAGTCGACGAACGCGAGCGCCTTCTTCACGTTCGCCTCGGTGGCCACCTGGGGCTTCTCGAAGAGCGCCTCGACGTCGGTCGAGAAGCGCACCACGTTGAACTCGTCTCTCGCGTTGAGGCGCTGCACGCCGTACTTCATCGAGTCGCGCGCCAGCTTGATGCGCTCGCCCATCATCGAGCCCGAGGTGTCCATCACGAAGGTGATGCGCTTGGGCATCACCTCGTCGGCCTTCAGCTCGGTCTTCGGCGACAGCAGCGCCATGAAGAAGCCCGGCTCTTCGCTGTTGGGCCGGTACGGCAGGAAGCTGAAGCCGATGGCCTTGTCAGACACCGTATAGAAGAGATCGAGGTCCTTCGAGATGTCGGTGCCCGCGCCCAGCTCGAGGCCGGCGACCGCGTCGGAGTCGCTCTTCTTGTTCACCCCCATCTTGTGCGTGGGCGAGTAGACGCTGCGAATCGGCGTCTTCGAGGTGATGTGGGCCGAGAACACGAAGTCCTGGCGCACGGCCAGCCGCGGCGCGCCCCGTGACGAGGCGCCCAGCGGGTAGTGGTACTGGTAGATGCCCGACTGGAAGTCGAGCACCTGGCTGAAGCTCAGCTCGATCTTCTGCTCTCCGTTGGCCGGCACCGGGAACACCCGCGCGCGGAAGGCGTCGGTGTCGATGTACTCGAGCAGGCCGGGGTCCTGCAGGCGCCGCACGATGCCCTCGTAGATGTCGGTGGCCTTCTGCTTCTCGAGCACCTCACCCTTGGTGCGCTTGCCGTTGATCCACAGGTAGAAGTCCTGGAGCGCGGCGCCTTTGGGCAGCGGGAAGACGAAGTGCGCCTCGAGCTGCCGCGGCGAGCTGTTGACGAACACCTGCTCGACCTTCGTCACCGCGGTGCCGTCGACGATCTCGGCCGAGACGCGCTGGTACTTGATGCCCAGCGGGCCCATCGAGAGATCGGTTGGAATCAACATGCCCTGCGCCAGCGACGTCGACCCGGCGAACACAGCGGCCAGCAGCAAAAGTCGGTTCATGACCCCTCCGAACGTGTGGGCGCGATTGTGGATCTTTCGAACAACGGAAGTCGCGAGAATTCCTCGTTTCTTTCTCTCTTGGAGCGCGTGCTATTGAGCGCCCCGCATGAGTGCCACCTCGACCGAGAAGCCCGGCAAGGCCCCCCCGCCCGCCGAGAAGAAGCACACCGAGGCGACCAGCCAGTGGGACGTGCTGGTGCCGGCGGGCGTGCTGGTGGTGGTCGGCCTGCTCGCGCGGTTCTTCGTGGCCTCGAAGTGGGCCAGCGACACCTTCCGCCTCGACAACGACGGCTCGGTGCAGACGGTGGGCTTCGGGGTCGCCATCGCGGCGATGCTGATCGTCGGCTGGGGCATGAAGCTGGCCGACGAAGGCCGCCCGCTGGCGTTTCAGCGCCTGCGCGATCGCACCATGGTGACGCTCGGCATGGCGGGCGTGTTCGCCTACTTCAACTTCGGCCACCTGCACTTCGGCGGCTTCGTGCACGTCTGGGACACGTACCACTACTACGTCGGCGCGAAGTTCTTCCCCGAGCTCGGGTACGAGCGCATGTACGACTGCGCCGCGGTGGTCGACGCCGAGAACGGCCGCCTCGCCGAGGTGCAGCGCCGCAACCACACCGACCTGCGCACCAACCTCATCACCAAGACCGATGAGGTGATCTCGAACGCCGATCAGATCTGCAAGCAGTACTTCACCCCCGAGCGCTGGGCCGTCTACACGAAGGACATCAACTCCATCCGCGCGATGGTGAACGAGAACCGGTGGAAAGAGATCCACATCGACCACGGCTACAACGCCACCCCGGTGTGGACGCTGGCCGGCCAGTTCTTCTCGAACCTGGTGCCCGCGACGAGCGACGGCCTCATCAAGGTCAACCTGCTCGACCCCATCTACATCTTCCTCTCGATGCTGATGATCTGGTGGGCCTTCGGGGCGCGGGGCTTCGCGCTCGCCGGCATCGTGCTGGGCTGCAACTTCCCCAACCGGTACTACTGGACGGGCGGCGCCTTCCTCCGCCACGACTGGCTCTTCTTCATGGTGGCGAGCGTCTGCCTCTTGAAGAAGGACAAGCCGTTCCTCGGCGGGCTCTCGTTCTCGTACACCGTGCTGCTGCGCCTGTTCCCCGGGCTGGCCGCCATCGGCCCCGCGCTCGCGGCCGTCGAGTACTTCCGACGCAACAAGAAGCTCGAGCCCGCGTTCCTCAAGTACCTGGCCGGCGGCGCCGTGGGCACGCTGGTGCTGGTGGGCCTCTCGTTCGCGCTCCTGACGGGCGCGCCGCCGAACACGTTGACCGTCGAGCTCTCGCCGGCCGACTCCGGCGCGACGAAGGTGCTCGTGACCCGCGTCGACACGAAGACGCGCGCGCCCACCACCTGGCTCAAGGGCCCCGCGCTCTACCCGACCAGCAGCCTGCCCGGCCTCGCGACGACCCCCATCGAGGGCGCCTCGGGCTTCTTCATCGGCGGCGCCGCGACCGCGCCCGAGAGCCCCACCACCGAGGCCTCGTTCTTCTCGGTGCGCATCGGCGGTGACGAGACGCTGCAGGTGCCCCTCGCCGTCGGAGACACCGCCGCCACCATCGCCGCGCGCGTCAAAGAGGCGTTCGAGGCCAAGGCCGCGCGTGACGCCGACGGCTCCGGCGTCGCCATGTGGAAGCGCTTCGCCGCCAACACCGTCAAGCACGCCAGCACGCCTCTGACGAACCTGATGGGGCTGCGCACCGTGCTCACCTGGCGCCCCTCGACCGTGGGGAACCAGATGACCGACCGGCTCCTCATCGACGCGTGGAAGCCGTGGAAGGACATGAAGCTCGAGCTGTGGAAGCAGATGAAGCCCGTCTTCGCGCTGCTGGTGCTCGGCGCGATCGCCCTGCTCTACCTCGCGCTGCGGCACTCGGGACCGAAGCTGTACCTGGGGGCGTGTCTCGGCGTGGGCATGATCGTGCTCGGCGCCGAGCTGACCAACTACTACTACTGCTTCCTCCTCTGCATGGCCGCGCTCTACGCCGAGAAGCGCGAGGTCGGCCTCTTGCTGGCGGGGCTCTCGGCGGTGACGCTCTTCATCAACTTCGGGTGGCTGCAGTTCCAGTCACACGAGCTCGATCAGCAGTACACCGCCATGTCGTTCGCCTCGGTGCTCGCGGTGCCGCTGGTGTGGTGGAGCTTCACGAAGTGGGGCGAGCAGGGCGCCCAGCCGCCCGAACCCGACGCGGGCCCGTGGCACAACCGCTGGGTGCTCGTCGGCCTCGCCGCGATGTCGTTCTTCGTCCTCTACTCCGCCGTCCAGAAGACCTGGGGCGCCCCCATCGGAGATCCGGCCTTCGGCTTCAAGGTGTGGATCGTCATCGCGGGCGTGCTGTTCGGCGTCTTCAAGCTCGCGGCGCGCGCCCCCGCCACGGCCGAGGGGCCCTCGACGCCAGAACGGCGCGACGAGAAGAAGAAGAGCAAAAAGCGGTAGCGAGCGTCGGGACGCTTCGTTGCAGGAGTGGGACGAGCACGGCGCGTGGCGAGGCGGTATCTGGCTCGCGCAGGCAGCGTGCCTGCCCACCATTCCACCTCAACAAGGGATTACCCTCATGAAGAACCTCATCGCCGTCGCGGTCCTGGCCCTCTCGAGCTTCGCCTCCGCGGCCGAGTGGACCATCGAGACCAACCACGCCACCGCGGGCTTCACCGTCAAGCACCTCACCGTCACCAGCGTCACCGGCACCCTCGGCAGCGTCACCGGCAAGCTCAGCTACGACGAGAAGAACGTCGACAAGTCCACCCTCACCGCCAGCATCGAGGTGAAGGACCTCTACACGGGCAACCCCAAGCGCGACGATCACCTCAAGAGCCCTGACTTCTTCGACGTCGCCAAGCACCCCACCGCGACCTTCACCTCGACGAAGATCGCCGCGGGCGCGCCCAACAAGCTGAAGGTCGAGGGCAACTTGACGATGCACGGCGTGACCAAGCCCGTCTCGTTCGAAGCCGAGCTCTCGGGCGAGGTCGATCACCCGATGATCCCCAACGCGAAGGCCCGCGCGGCCACCGCGTCGTTCACCGTCAACCGCGACGACTTCGGCCTGAACTGGCAGTCGAAGGCCACCGACAGCTACTTCGTCGTCGGCCGTGAGGTGAAGGTCGACCTCAACGTCGAGCTGGTGAAGATGGGCGCCCCCGCCGCCAAGGCAGCCCCTGCCAAGAAGTAGGGAGCGTCTCTTGCAGGTCCTGACTCCGGTGGCCCTCACGGGACCGCCGGAGTTTTCGTTTCTTCTCGTAACCGACGCCCCCGCCGGCGCCTATCCGTCAAGGCTCGCCCCACGAGCCTCCACGCAAGGAGCCTTTCATGATGCAGACCCTCTTCCTGTCCGCCGTGCTCGCGCTCGCGCTCCCCGCTGCAGCCGCCCCCTGGGAGATCGACTCGTCTCACGCCTCTGCCAACTTCTCGGTCAAGCACTTCGGCGTCACCAACGTGAAGGGCACCCTCGGCCTGGTGTCCGGCACCGTCGATCTCGACGCGGCCGATCCCACCAAGATGATTGCCGTCACCATCGACGTGAAGGGCATCGACACCAAGTGGGCCAAGCGCGACGACCACCTGCGCAGCCCTGACTTCTTCGACGTCGAGAAGTACCCGACCCTCACCTTCACCTCGACCAGCGTGAAGAAGGTGTCGAAGACGAACCTCAAGGTGACCGGCGACCTCACCATGCACGGCATCACCAAGCCGGTGACGCTCGACGCCGAGATCTCGCCTCCGGTGAAGAACCCCTTCAGCGGCAACATGACGCGCGCGGTGACCGCCACTGGCAAGCTGACTCGGCAGGACTGGGGCCTGAAGTGGCAGGCGCCCGCCGAGGCGGTGCAGGTGGTGGGCGATGAGGTGAAGATCTCCATCGAGGTGGAGCTGGTGCAGCGCCCGGCCGCGGCGCCCGACGCCAAGCCCTGAGCGCCTGACAGACCGTCGACGGCCCCCGCGCCCTGTCACTCCTGGTGGCGGGGCGTCGTCGTTTGCACGGGAGCGATCGCGTCGGCGCGGCCCCCTTGAAGCCGTCACTCCCCCGGTGGCGGGGCGTCGTCGTCTTCCCGCAGCGGCTGCGGCGGCATCACCATCATCGACGACGGGCACGGCATGTCGCGCGCAGACGCCCTCACCAGCGCAGGGGAGCCGTCGGCGCGGCCCTCGTTGCTGCCGTCCCCCCTGGCGGAGGAGCGTCGTCGGTTTCCGCGGTCGACGACACACGTCAGCGCGGCCCGTGCAAAGGCTGAAACCAGTCTCTGGAGGTCGGCGTAGTGTGCGCGAACCTCGTCACGCCATGCCGGCGCGCACGTTCAACCCCCGGAGAAGACCATGAAGAGCTCGAAGAACGCCCTCGTCGCTGCCGCCGTCGCGTCGCTGTTCGCTGGCGCCGCCTACGCGGGCCCCAAGGACATGCCCAAGAAGGACACCAAGGACGCCGCGCAGGTGAAGTGTACGGGCGTGAACGAGTGCAAGGGCAAGGGCGCGTGCGGTGGCGCGACCCACGACTGCGCCGGCCACAACGAGTGCAAGGGCAAGGGGTGGATCACCCTCGCCGAGAAGGACTGCAAGGCCAAGGGCGGCACGGTCGTCGCCGACGCGAAGTAGCTCGACGCGGTCGCTGCCTCCGGGCGACGGCGAGGTGACGCGGGGCTTCCCCGCCCATCACGCCGCCGCCCGTCGTCTTTTCTGGAAGGAGCCCTGCATGTTCCCCGCACTCGGTCACGGCGTCGGCCTGCGCACCCAGCACTACGCGGCCTTCCTCGAGCAGTCGCCGCGCGTCGACTTCGTCGAGGCCATCAGCGAGAACTTCATGGGCCTCGGCGGCCGGCCGCGCGCCGTGCTCGAGCAGGCCCGCCGCGATCGCCCGGTCGCGCTCCACGGCGTCTCCCTGGGCATCGGGAGCGTCGAGCCGCTCGACCAGGCCTACCTGAAGCAGTGGAAGGCCCTCGTCGACGAGGTGCAGCCGGCGCTGGTGTCAGATCACCTGTGCTGGGGCCGCGCCCACGGGCACTACAGCCACGATCTGTGGCCGGTGCCGTACACCGAGGAGTGCCTCGCCCACGTCGTCGACCGCGTCGCGCGCGTGCAGGACGTGCTGGGCCGGCGGCTGCTGCTCGAGAACGTCTCCAGCTACCTCGAGTTCCGCGCCAGCGAGCTGACCGAGTGGGACTTCCTGGCCGAGGTGGCCCGCCGCGCCGACTGCGGCCTGCTGCTCGACGTCAACAACGTCTACGTCTCTGCGCGCAACCACGGCTTCGACGCGCAGACCTACCTCGACGCCATCCCCCTCGACCGGGTCGGCCAGCTCCACCTGGCCGGCCACCAGGACCGCGGCCACCTCGTCATCGACACCCACGAGGGCCACGTCTGCGACGCCGTGTGGAGCCTGTACCGCTACGCCGTGCGGCGCTTCGGTGACGTCTCGTGCCTCATCGAGTGGGACGAGGGCGTGCCCGCGCTGCCCGTGCTGCTGGCCGAGGCCCAAAAGGCCCGCGCCATCGCCGCCGAGGAGCGCGCGGCGCCGCCTCCTGCGCGCGCCCCGACGCTGGAGGCCCGATGAGCCTTCAGGCCCAGCAGGCCCAGCTGTGGGACTGGCTGGTCGGCGACGCGCCCGTGCGAGACACCGCCGTGCTCGTCAAGGGCGGCGCGCTCTCGCCCGATGAGCGCGTCAACGTCTACGCCGAGATGTACTGGCTGCGGCTGCGCGACGTGCTGCGCAGCGAGTTCGAGCAGGTGCTGGCGGTGCTGGGCGACGAGGACTTCGAGGTGCTGGCCGCGAAGTACGTCAAGGCGCAGCCCTCGACGCACTTCTCGCTCAACTGGCTCGGGCAGCACCTGCCCACCTTCCTCCGGGCGAACCCCGTCGAAGGGGCGCCGTGGCTGTGGGCGCTCGCGGAGCTCGAGTGGGCCCGCAGCCAGGCCTTCATCGCCGAAGCCAGCCCCGTCGCTACCGCCGAGGCGCTCGGCCTCGTGACGCCAGAGACCGCCGAGACGGCCCGCTTCACCCTCACGCCCTCGGTGCGCGTGCTGCGCCACCCCGTCGACGTGCGGCCCGTCTTCCGCGCCATCGCCGAAGGCCAGCCGTGGCGCGAGGCGCGGCTGGGAGCGACGCCCACGGCCCTGGTGGTCTTCCGCCAGGGCTTCGCCGTGTTCCACGACGCCGTGAGCGACGCCGAGGCGCAGGCGCTCGAGCTGGCCCGCGACGGCGCCACCCTGCCCGCCGTCTGCGAGGCCTTCGCGGCGTTCGGCGACGAGGCCGCGCCTCGCGCCTTTCAGGCCATCGCCAGCTGGGTCAACGAGGCGATGGTCGCGCGGGTCGAGGTGTAGCGGCCCAGGGCCTCGCCCCCAAAACGACGATGGCGGGCCTCGCGAAGAGCCCGCCACCGGGTGCCTCAAGGACTGTACGCCCCGCTCAGGCCGGCTTGGCCTTCATCGGGTTCGAGCTGCCGCCCGCCGCCTTGGCCGCCTCACGCTCGTCGAGCCAGATGGTGAGCGGGCTGGCGATGTACCAGGACGAGTAGGTGCCGACGATGATTCCCCAGATCATGGCCGCGGCGAAGTCGAAGATCTCGCCCACGCCGTAGAAGAGCAGGCCCACCAGCGAGAGCGACGTCACGCCGCCGGTCAAGATGGTGCGCGCCAGCGTGTCGTTGATCGCGATGTTGATGATCTCGGCCAGCGGCTTGCCCTTGTACCGCACCATCTCTTCGCGAATGCGGTCGTAGATGACGATGGTGTCGTTGATCGAGTAGCCGAGAATCGTCAGCAGCACGGCGATCGAGGTGAGGTTGAACTCACGCCGCGTCACCAGGAAGTAGCCCGACACCATGATGACGTCGTGCAGTGACGCCACCAGCGCGCCCGGCGCGAACTTCAGGTCGAAGCGGAAGGCCACGTAGACGAGGATCGACAGCAGCGCCAACAGCAGCGCCGCGGCGCCCTTGTTGCGCAGCTGCTCGCCGACCTGGGGGCCGACGTAGTCGGTGCGGCGCACCTCGAAGGTGCCACCGGGAATGCCCTTGGTGAGCGACTCCTTCACCTTGTCCGACATGCCCGCCGAGGTGATCTGGTACTGGAAGCCGCTCTCGGCGCTGCTGCCCGGCAAGAGGGTGACGCTCTGCACCCCGGTGCCGCTGCTCACCACCGCCTGCTTGAGGTCCTCGAGCTTCACCTCGGCCCGGGTGCGAACGTTGATGAGGCCGTTGTCGAGGTCCTTGTTCAGCGCGGTGATCTCGACGCCGGGGAGCGCCCGCAGCGCCGCCTCGGCCAGCTTCTCGTTCTGCTCGGTCAGCTGGGTGACGCCGCCCATGCGGAGGATGAAGGTGTTCTCGTCGGCCGAGCCGATGCTCTGCACCTGCGGCTCGTGCAGCCCGCCCGCGACCGCGCCTTCGCGCACCTTCTGGGCCGTCATCGCCTCGTTGAACTTCACCTCGATCAGCGTGCCGCCGGCGAAGTCGACGCCCCAGTTGAACCCGAAGGCGGCGATGCCCACGATGATGGCGATGTTCGCGGCCGACGACAGCAGGAGCGCCATCTTGCGCTTGCCGATGAAGTCGAAGTTCGTCTTGCCCTTGATGATCTGCATGGTCGTTGGCCTTAGATCGAGACGGTCTGCGCGTTGCGACCGTGCACGAGGTAGGTGGTGAGGACGCGGGTCACGACAATCGACGTGAACAGCGAGGCGATGATGCCGATGATCAGCGTGGTCGCGAAGCCCTGAACCGGCCCGGTGCCCGTCTGCTGCAGGATGATGCTCGCGATGAGCGTCGTGATGTGCGCGTCGAAGATGGTCCAGAAGGCGCGGTCGTAGCCCTGATCGACCGCCACCCGCGCCGACTTGCCCGCGGCGAGCTCTTCACGCACGCGCTCGTTGATCAGCACGTTGGCGTCGACCGCGATGCCGAGCGTCAGCACGAAGCCCGCGATGCCAGGCAGCGTCAGCGTCGCCTTGAAGAGCGCCAGGCCCGCGAGGATCAGCAGGCCGTTGAGCACCAGGGCGACGTCGGCCACCAGGCCGGCCACCTTGTAGTAGATGGCCATGAAGACGACGACCAGCGCCAGCCCGATGACGGCCGCGGTGGTGCCCTTCTTGATCAGCTCGTCGCCCAGCGCCGCGCCGACCTGCCGCGTCTCGCCGATGGTGACCGGCGCCGGGAGCGCGCCCGACTTCAGCGCCAACGACAGCATCTGGGCCTCTTTGAGGCGCTCGTCGCTGCGGCCCTTGCCGAGGGTGATGCGGCCGTTGTTGCCGATCTTCTCGCGAATCACCGGCGCCGAGATGAGGTTGTCGTCGAGCACGATGCCCATCTGGCGGTTGACGTTCTTACCCGTCAGCTCCTCCGACAGCTTTCCGCCCTGCGCGTTGAACTGGTAGTCCACCACGATGTCGTTGGTCGTCTGATCCTTGCGGGCGTCGGCGCCGGTCAGGTTCTCACCCGACAGCCCGTTGGCCTGCACCAGGTACGTCGTGTAGCGCAGGCAGCTCTTGCCGTTGGCGGCCTCGACGCAGTGGAGCAGCACCTGCTTGCCCTCGCCGCCCTTGCCGTCGACGTAGGCCAGCAGCTTGTTCTTGTCGGTGCCCGACAGGTACGGCGGCGAGGGCTCGTTGCCTTCGCTGTCCTGGCGCGCGGTGACGAGGCTGATGCCCGCGTTCGGGTCTGGCGGCGTGTTCGAGTACAGGTCCTTGAAGAGGTCGCCGTGCTCCTCGACGATGCGGAACTCGAGCTGCGCGGTGGTGCCGATCAGCTCCTTGGCGCGCTCGGGGTCCTTCTCACCGGGCAGCGAGATCTGAATCGAGTCGGTGCCGAGCTTGCGCACGTCGACCTCGGCCACGCCCCACTTGTCGATGCGCTTGCGCACCACCAGCATGGCCTGGTCGACCGCCTCGCTCATCATGTAGTCCACCTGGGCGCTCTCGAGCTTCATCACCAGCACGCCCGCGTTGCGCGAGACCTTCGAGAAGTCCTTGAAGGACGAGACGAGCTCCTTCTCGATGGCGTCCATCGTCGCCGGGTCTTCGGCGGTGAGCGTCACCTCGTAGGTCTCGGTGTTCGTCGACTCGGTGAGCTTCCCGAGCTTCTTGCCGTCGATGTACGAGACCATCTGCTGGGCCAGGCGCTGGGCGCGCTTGCCGAGGGCGGTCTTGGTGTCGACGCGCAAGACGAGGTGAATGCCTCCCTGGAGATCGAGGCCGAGCGACAGCCGGTACTTCGCGGGCGCTGACCACTTCGGGAGCGCCTGCTCGAGCTTCGCCACGTCATTGCGATCGGCGCGGGAGAGCACGAACATCGAGTAGTAGGTCGGCGTGAGGAACCAGAGGCTCCCCACCGCGACCAGCACCACCAGGGCGAAACGAGTCCACCAATTCCGGTCCATCACTTCTCCTCTTTCTTGGCAGCAGCCTCGTCAACCTTCGCGGGCTCGTCGACGACCGTGACCTTCGCCTGCACGCTGGTCTTCAGGACCCGCACCTTCACGCCGTTGGCGATCTCGAGCGAGACGGTCTTGTCGGTGACCGCGGCGATCTTCCCCAGGATGCCGGACTGCAGCACCACGTCGTCGCCCTTCTTCAGCGAAGTCAGCACACCGTCGTGCTCCTTCTGCTGCTGACGCTGCGGGCGGATGATGAGGAAGTAGACGATGGCCGCCATGGCCACCAGGTAGAAAGCCATCGGGCCGCCAAAGGCAGACTCGGCGGCGAGCATCAGGGGTATGGCTGCGGGCGTCATGTGTGAGACGCGGGCCTCTATCAGGCACACATGGGTCCAGCAAGGTGTGCTAGGGCCCTGCGCCCATGATCCGTTCCTTCCTGGTGGCAACCACGTTTCTGGCCTTCGCGGCCGTTCTCCCGGCCTGTGGGCCTCTGGTGACCGCCGGCCAGGCCTGCACCACCCGCAGCGACTGCCCGCCGAGCTACAGCTGCTTCCAGAAGCAGGCCGGTGACACCACCGAGATCCCCGGTGGGTTCTGCTCGCGCGGCTGCATCGCCGAGGCCGACACCCGCGAGTGCCCGGGCGGCACGGTGTGCACCGTCTTCGGCGGCGGCAACCTCGTCTGCTCCCCGGAGTGCACCGCCAACGCCCAGTGCCGCGACGGCTACGAGTGCGCTGACGTCGCCATGGGCAGCACCGCCGTCGGCAACCAGGGCGGCGCCAAGAAGACCTGCCGCCCCGTCGGCGTCAAGCCGTAGCCCTACCCCCCGGCGTCGGCCACCGTCGCCGGCCGCGCCTCGAAGGCCTTCATGAAGTCGGCGTAGCGATCGAGCTCGATCGCCGCGCGCGCCCCGGCCATCAGCGACGCGTAGAAGTGCAGGTTGTGCAGGGTGTTCAGCCGCATCGCGACCAGCTCGCCCGCGATGAACAGGTGCCGCAGGTAGGCGCGCGAGAACGTCTTGCAGGTGTAGCAGGCGCAGGCGGGGTCGAGCGGGCGCTCGTCTCGGGCGTAGCGCGCGTGCTTGATGACCAGCTTGCCCTGGCTGGTGAAGAGGAAGCCGTTGCGCGCGTTCCGCGTCGGCATCACGCAGTCGAACATGTCCACGCCCGAACCGACGCAGGTCACCAGATCGAGCGGCGTGCCCACGCCCATCAGGTAGCGGGGCTTGTGCCGGGGCAGCAGCGGCGCCGAGAACGCCACGCCCGCGTGCATCTGCGCGGGCGCCTCGCCCACCGCGTAGCCACCCAGCGCGTAGCCCGGCAGCTCGATGGCGCAGATCTCCTCGGCGTGCCGCTTGCGCAGATCTTCGTGGAGCCCACCCTGCACGATGCCGAACAGCGAGCTGCGCTGGCGGCTCCAGGCGGCGACGCAGCGGCTGAGCCAGCGGGTGGTGCGCGCCAGCGACGGCTCGAGGTAGCCGCGCTCGCTCAGCGCCGGCGGGCACTCGTCGAAGGCCATGATGACGTCGGCGCCCAGCGTCTCCTGGATCTCGATGCTGCGCTCCGGGCTGAGCAGGTGCTTCGCGCCGTCGAGGTGCGACTGAAAGGTGGCGCCCTCTTCGGTGATCTTCCGCTTCTCAGCGAGGCTGTAGACCTGGAAGCCGCCGGAGTCGGTCAGCATCGGCCGCTCCCACGAGATGAAGCGGTGCAGCCCGCCCAGCTCGCCGATCAGCGCCTCTCCGGGCCTCAACATCAGGTGGTACGTGTTCCCGAGGATGATCTGCGTCTCGAGGGCGCGCAGATCGTCGGGCGCCACCGCCTTCACGCTCCCGGCGGTGCCCACCGGCATGAAGACGGGCGTCTCGATGGTGCCGTGCGGGGTGTGCAGGCGCCCCCGCCGCGCGCCGGTCGTCGCGTCTTCGTGCAGCAGCTCGTACCGCACCAGCGACGGCGCCACCGACTGGTCGCCGCGTCGTTCGGGGGGAAGGCTCACGCGCCACCGTCGATGAACATGGAGTCTCCGTAGCTGAAGAACCGGTAGCGCTCACGCACCGCCTCGGCGTACGCGGCCAGCGTCTGCTCCCGCCCCAGGAGCGCGCTCACCAGCATCACCAGGGTCGACTTCGGCAGGTGGAAGTTGGTGACGAGCCCGTCGATGACGCGAAACCGGAACCCGGGCGTGATGAAGATGGCCGTCTCTCCGGTGCCCGCCGCCACCCCGCCCTCGGTGGCCAGCGACTCGAGGGTGCGGGTCACCGTGGTGCCCACCGCGATCACCCGGCCGCCAGCGCGCTTCGTCTCAGCGATGGCCAGGGCCGTGGCCTCGGGCACCGAGAAGCGCTCCGCGTGCATGGTGTGGTGCGCGACGTCGCCTTCGCGCACGGGCAGGAAGGTGCCGGGGCCCACGTCGAGGGTGACGTGCGCGCGCCGAACCCCCGCGGCGTCGAGGCCCGCGAACACCTCGGGGGTGAAGTGCAGGCCCGCGGTCGGCGCCGCCACCGAGCCCACCGTCTTCGCGTAGATGGTCTGGTAGCGCTCGGCGTCGTCGGCCGACGGCGCGCGGTGGATGTACGGCGGGAGCGGGAGCTGCCCGGCGCGCGCGATCGCCGCCTCGAGCGAGGCCATCGACGAGGTGAAGCGCACCACGAACTCCCCCCCGCCCCTCGCCGCCTCGACCTCGGCCGTCAGCCCGCCGTCGAACGAGAGCCTGGCGCCGACGCGAATGGGCTTCGACGCCTGCCCCAGGCACGTCCACGCGGTGCCGTTCGCTTCGGCCTGCAGCGAGGCCGCCGACGACACGTCGGCCGCGGGGCGCACCAGCAGCAGCTCCACCTTCCCGCCGGTGTCGGTCTTCTTGCCCAAGAGCCGCGCGGGGATCACCCGGGAGTCGTTGAGCACCAGCAGATCGCCCCGCCGCAAGATCGAGGGCAGCTCGGCGAAGGCCCGGTGCGCCCACGCGCCGGTCGCGCGCTGCACGTGGAACAGCCGGCTGGCGTCACGGCGCTCGAGCGGGGCCTGGGCGATGAGGGCCTCGGGGAGCTGAAAGTCGAAGTCGTCCGTGTGCATCGGCAGGCGCCGGTTATCGACCGCGGCCCTCGAGCACAAGCGGCGCGCGCGGCGGCCTACTCGTAGAGCGCCTGCAGCTCCGTGCCCGGGTAGTAGTGCTCGAGGATCTGCCGGTAGTCCTTCCCGGCGTCGGCCAGCATCCGCGAGCCCCACTGACAGAGCCCCGCGCCGTGCCCGAACCCGTGGCCCTTGAGCACCCAGCCGTCTTTCGCCTGGCTGGCCACCTCGAAGTCGAGCGACTTGAGCCGCATGTACCCGAGGCGCTCGCGAAAGCTGACCGCGTCGACCGAGCGCGCGCCGACCTGCACCCGCCTGACGCGCCCGGTGGGTGAGCGCCCCTGCACCTGCAGGCCCGAGGCCTTGCCGCCTGACACCGGCTGCAGCTCCTTGGGCGCCACCTTGAGGGTCCAGTGGCTGGTGGGCAGCTTCACGCAGGGGCAGGCGACGCTCCTGAGGTAGGGCAGATCTCGGCCGAGCGCGTCGAGCCCGCTCTCGGTGTGCCCGCCGCACGAGGCGTGGAAGTAGGCCTCGATGGGCTGCAGCTGCCAGGTGACGATCTGCCCCCGCGTCGCCTCGATGGCCTCGCGGGTGCGCGGGTCGTCGGCCTCGAGCCCCTTGTAGACCTGGCTGATGACCGAGCTGCCGAGGTGAAACGGCTGGCCGTACTGCTCGAGCTTCTTGTTGAGGGCGTAGGTGCGCGCCGCCACCGCCTGGGCCTTGAGCGCCTCGAGCGGAAACGTCTTCGGCATCTCGCTGCCCAGCACGCCCTGCAGGTAGGCCTCGAGCGGCAGCACGTTCACCACCGCCAGCCTCGCCTTGCCCGGCAGCACCACCACGTCGCCCTGCACCTGCACCCCGTTGACCCGCAGCGGCCCGTCGTTGGCGGCGCGGCAGCGAATGGCGTCGACCGGGAGCGCCGCGCCGTCGAGCCACAGCGCCTGCCCTCTCTTGGTGAGCGTCAGGGCGTCTCTGCCGAGCGAGACGAACTCGGCGTCGTCCACGTCGTCGCCGCACGAGAGCGCGCGCCCTGCGACCAGCACCTCGTTCACCTCGGGCCCGACCGCGATGCGCATCGTCTCGGCGGCCTGCGCCGTCAGGGCCACCCCGGCCATCAACGCTGCCACACGCATGTCGCACATGGTACGGCACGCGGCGCTCACCTCAAGTATTTGGCCCTCGATGACCGTGGCGGATCTCGACTCTGCGTACCTCGCGCTGACCCGCGTGCACCCGCGCGCGCTCCAGGTGCTCGTCGCCCGCTTCGTCGCCCGGACCGACTCGGGTGACGGGCGCTCGCCCGAGGCGTTCGCCGCCTTCTACGGCGTGCCCCCCGAGGCGGCGCAGGTGCTGCTGTGGCGGGCCGCCGAGGCGTTCATGGCCGCGCGCTCTCGAGCCGACGCGCCGGGGCCCCTGCCCTTCGAAGAAGAACGACGGCGCGCCCAGGCCCTGCACGAGGCGCTCGAGGGCCCGCTCCCGCCGTCGTCTCAGGCCCTGGGCCGGGTCGTCGAGGCGCTGCGGGGCCTCTCCCTCCACGCCGCCGCGCTCCGCGAGCGCCTGGCCGAGGCTGAGCGCGCCGAGCTCTCGTCGCCCGAGTACACGCGCGAGACGTGGCTGCGCCGGGTCGCCATCGTCGTCGTGCTCGCCGTCTCGGCCTGGTTCTACTGGAGGGCCGATCTCGCCCGCTGGTGGGCCGACCGGAGCAGCGCGCTCGAGGGCCCGCGTGACGCCGGGCGGTGAAGTTCTTGTCGCCGCCGCGCGAGGCGTTTACACACGACCAATGAACCGACTCGCGCTCTTCGCCTTCCTCGTCTCCATCGCGACGCTGACCGGCTGCCCCAGGCAGACCACCACCACCGTCGCCGGCACCGACGACGAGATGGTCGATCAGCTCAGCGCCCAGCTCGAAGAGCTCCGCACCCGCACCGATCTCACCTGCAAGGACTTCTGCTCGGTGAAGGCCAAGGCCTGCGCGCTGTCGAAGCAGACCTGCGACATCGCGGCCAAGGCCCCCGACCGCAACGACTTTCAGCAGAAGTGTGTCACCTCCCAGGAGGACTGCGCGAAGTTCGGCGAGTCCTGCGCCTCCTGCGCGAAGTGACGCCCGGCCCCCGTGCCCGTCGCCCTCCCGTGCGCTGTCGATGAGGGCCTGGGCCACTCCCGGGGTCGATGCGGACGACGGGAGTTCTTCCGCGGCCTGCTAGGCTCCGCTCGTCTCGCCGGAGGTCACTTCATGGGTGCATTCTCGTTCACCGTCGCGGTCGCGCTGGCCCTCGCCCCCGATGACTTCGACGCGGAGCGTGCCGCGGCCATCGAGCGCGAGCAGGCGAAGCAGACCGCCGCCGTCGAGGCGAAGTACGGCAACAAGAAGTCGACCGAGCTCACCCGCGAAGAGCGCGCGCAGATGATCCGCGATCAGGCCGCCGCCCAGAACCAGGTGCTCGAGAAGTACGGCATCTCGGCCAAGGAGTGGGGCCGCGCGCAGATGAACCGCTCTCGCGAGCAGGTCGAGCAGGTCAAGCAGGCCGCCAGGGCGCTCGAGGCGCGGGAGCAGGCCGCCGCCCAGAAGGCCAGGGCCGAGAGCGCCTCGGAGCCGAAGGAGATCGTGATTCAGAAGGGCATCTCTGAAGACAACCCGGTCACCCTCGAGGAGCGCCAAGGCGAGACGCCCGCCGTCGAGAAGGGGCTCCCCAGCGACTACGAGCGCGATCAGAGCGCCGCGGCCGACTCCGACGCGGTGAACAAGACCGAAGCGGGGCCCGCGCCGAAGGGCAAGGGCGGGAAGAAGTAGCGCGCGACCGCCTCAGCGCGCGCGCCAGACCTCGTCGTACGGGCACGTGCAGTCGGTCTCTTCGGGCTCGGGGTACGCGTACGACTCGCCCCGGTAGTTGCGGAAGACGGTCTCGGTCGCCTTGCGCTCCACCACGTAGTCCGGCTGCACCGTCACCTTGCCGCCGCCCCCGGGCAGATCGACCGCCAGGTGCGGCACCGCCAGCCCCGTCGTCCACCCACGCATCTGCTCGATGATCTGCACCCCGGCGGCCATCGGCGTGCGCAGGTGCTCCAGGCCTTCGGCGACGTCCATCTGGTGCAGGTAGTACGGCCGCACCCGCATCTTCAGGCACTCGTGGCTGAGCTCGGTGATGATGCGCGCATCGGAGTTGAGCCGGCGCATCAGCACCGCCTGGTTCTCGACCGGCACGCCGTGGTCGACCAGCAGCTCGCAGGCGCGCCGGGCCTCGGGGGTGATCTCTTTGGGGTGGTTGAAGTGCGTCACCACGAAGAGCGGCGCGTGCCGACGCAGCAGCTTCGCCAGGGCCTCGGTCACGCGCATCGGCAGACACACCGGAATGCGCGTGCCGATGCGGATCATCTCGACGTGGGGAATCGCGCGCAGCGGCGTGAGGATCTGCTCGAGCCGCTCCTCCGACAGCAAGAGCGGGTCGCCGCCCGACAGCAGCACGTCGCGCACCTGCGGGTGCGTGCGCACGTACTCGAGCCCCTTCTCGAGCTCGGCCTTGTTCAGCTCCGCCTCGCCGCCCTTGGTGATGCGGCGCCGCGTGCAGTGCCGGCAGTAGACCGAGCAGGCGTCGAGCGCGAGGAACAGCACCCGGTCGGGGTACTTGTGCACGATCGCCTCGACGGGGCGCTTCGGGTCTTCACCGAGAGGGTCTCTCAGCTCGCCGGGGCGAACGCGCGCCTCGGCCTGCACCGGCACCGCCTGCATCCGCACCGGGCAGAACGGGTGCTCGGGGTCGATCAGCGACAGGTAGTAGGGCGAGATGCCGAGGCGAAAGATCTTCGCCGTCTCTTCGATGCCAGCGCGCTCGGCCAGGGTGAGCGAGAGGGCCTTCGCCAGCCTGGCCCCGTCGCGAACCGCGTGGCGCATCTGCCAGCGCCAGTCGTTCCACTGCGCGTCGGTGGCGTCGGGGAACAGCTCGGCGCGACGCGCTCGCACCGCCGGGCCCCTGGGCGCAGAACCACCTTCGCTGTTCAGCTCGTCGAAGCTCACGGGCGCGCGCTTAGCTCAAGGGTCGCGGCCGCCGCAAAGCGCCGCCTGCCCGCTCAGGCGTGAATCGAGTGCGCGAGCTGCTCGGTGTTCGCGTTGGCGCGCCACCACTGCTGGCCTGACTCGGGCAGCGTGTAGAGCGGGTCGAAGAACTCGTAGCGCTTGTTCAGCGCCTCGGGGTCCTGCAGCTCGATGCCGGTGCGGTAGTTCTTCGTCCAGTACGAGATGCCCTTCTCGCGGTCGTACTCGGCCACCTGGTGCACCCAGCGCTTGCCGACGTACGGCACGTCACAGACGATGCGCGGCGTCGCGAAGCCCGGCATGTACCCCATGATGTCGTGCTGGAGCTTCTGCGCCTCCCACACCGCGACCCGCCAGTGCTCCGAGTTGGGGATCATGTCGCACATGTAGAAGTAGTACGGGAGGATGCGCGCGTGATCGAGCAGCATGAACGAGAGCTCGAGCAGGTCTCTCGAGGTCGCGTTCACGCCGCGCAGCAAGACGCCCTGGTTGCGCACGTCGCGGAAGCCCATCTCGAGCAGCCGCCTGGCGGCCTTGCCCAGCAGCGGCGTCACCTGGTTGGCGTTGTTGACGTGGGTGTGGAGCGCGAGGTCGACGTTGCGCTCGAAGGCCTTCCTGGCCAGGCGCTCCATCGCCGCCATCACGTTGTCCTGCAGGTAGTGCTGGGGAATGCCCATCAGCCCCTTCGACGCGAGCCGAATATCGCGCACGTTGGGAATGTCGAGCAGCTGGCTGACGAAGCTCTCGAGCTGCGCGATGGGCACGTTCGCCACGTCGCCGCCTGAGACGACCACGTCGCGCACCGTCGGCGTCTTGCGGAGGTAGTCGAGCATCTGCGTCCAGCGCTCGGGCTGCGCCACGGTGAACTTCAGCTTGTCCACCTGCGGCACGTCGTTGCCCACCAGGTCCATGCGGGTGCAGTGGCCGCAGTACTGGGGGCACGTCGAGAGCAGCTCGGCGAGCACCTTGGTGGGGTAGCGGTGGGTGAGGCCCTCGACCTTCCACATCTCGGCCTCGTGGAGCGAGTCGCGCGAGGCCCGCGGGTGGTTCGAGTAGACGGGGTGCCGATCGTCGAACGCCGGGAGCATGTACCGACGCAGCGGGTCGCCCCACAGATCGTCGGTGTTCATGGTGTTCACCATGTGCGGCGTGATCAGGATCGACATCGTCGCCTTCTCACGCTGATCGCGCTCGATCGACGTCGCCAGCGCCTCGGGCAGCAGCGCGCCGAGGGCGGCCCTGAGCTCCTTGAGGTTCTTGATGGTGTGCCGGCGCTGCCAGAGGGCGCTCTCCCAGTCGGACTTCGAGACGTCTCGGTACCCGGGAATGCGCGTCCAGTCGGGTTCGACGAACTGGCGCTCGAGCGGGTACTTGAACGGCTGCACCGCGGCGGGCGCCGGAGCCTTCGGGGTCTCGGGGGTGGTGACGGTCTGCATGGCCCGGCTATGCCACGCCGGGCACGCGTCGGGAAGACGGCGGAGCGGAGCGCCGCGTCAGCCGCTACTGGGGGATCTCACCCTTGATGACGGGGTTGTCGCCCTCGACGACGTTGACCTCCATCGGCGCCGACATCTTCCCGTTCAGCTTGAACTGGATCTTGTGCTTGCCCACCGGCACCTCGAGGGGGCTCGTCGGCAGCACGGGCGTCTTTCGACCGGTGGGCTTCCCGTCGATGATCACCTCGGCCTGGGTCGGGTTCGAGGCGATCTTCAGCCGGCCCTTGGCGAGGTTCTTCACCGGCGGCGGGTCATTCTTCGGTGGCGGCGGCGGCGGTGGATCTTTCTTCACCACCACCGGGGGCGGATCCTTCTTCTCGACCGGCGGCGGGTCCTTCTTCACCACAACCGGCGGGTCCTTCTTCTCGACCGGCGGCGGGTCCTTCTCGAGCGCCGGCTTCATCGACAACGAGAGCGTCACCACCGGCTCGTTGGCGCCGTTCTCGATCGTGAAGGTCTCGGTGATGAAGCCCTGCTTCTTGCCCAGGCCCCGGTAGGTCTTGCCGGGCACGAGGTCGGCGATCTTCACGTTGGGCGTCGTCCCTCGCACCTTGCCGTCGAGGCTGATCTCCACCCCCTGCTCTTCGGAGGTGACGACGGCAGCCCAGGGGGCCGGCTTCGGCGGCTCCACCTTCGGGTCCGGGGTCGCCTTCGGGTCCGGGGTCGCCTTCGGGTCCGGGGTCACCTTCGGGTCGGGCGTCGCCTTCGGGTCGTTCCCGGCGACGGTCGGCACGGGGGGCTTCGGCTCGACCGGCGGGTCAACCGGTCGCTCATCGGCCACGAGGGGCACTTCGAACTGGTTGATCTTGCCGGCGACGATGTCGACTGGGATCTGCTGTCGGCCGTAGCCGTTCTTCGCGGGCTTGAGCGTGACGATGTGCTTGCCCGGCTCGATCTCGATCGCCTGAGAGCCGTCGTAGGTCTTCCCTCCGATGGTGGCCGTGAAGGGGATCTTCGGCTTCACCAGAATGAGGAGGCGCGTGTTGTTGGCGGTGGTCAGCTTCACCGCCGCGGCGGCCACGACCAGCACCGCGACGACGGCGAGCGCGCCGATGGCGATCATCACGCCGGGCTTCTTGCGGGTCTGGCCCTGCTTCGACCGCACCGCCGGCTGCTGCCGCTTGCTCTGCGGGCGCGGCGCCGGCGTCGCGCGGCGCCTGCTGACCGCCGGCCGCTCCGCCGTATGCTCGGCTGGCGCGAACTCCTCGTCTTCCGCCGGCTGCTCGTCTTCTTCGAGCGGTTCGTCCTCCAGCGGCTCCGCGTCTTCTTGGCCCTCGAACGCGCGCGTGCTCGACGGCGCGATGGTCTCGTTGAGGCCTGCCGAGAGCGGCGAAGGCCCGACGGTGGTCGCACCGTTGACCGGCGCGTCGCCGATGACGACCTTCGGCCGGCTGTTCCGCGCGGGAGGCACGGTCTCGTTGCCGCCTTCGGGCGCAAGCTCGTTGCCGTCGTCGTCGACGTCGAGCGCCGGTCGGAAGCCGGTCATCTCGATCGGCTTGAGATCGTTGCCGGTGTCATCGTCGTTGACCGGCCCTCTGGGCGGCACGGTCGCGTTCGAGGCTCCAGGCGCCAGCGCGCTGAGCGCCGAGGGGTTGAGGTTGTCGTGGGTGGTCGACGTGCCGGCGCCGGTGGGCGCCTTCGCGGGCCGCAGCTGCTGGCGGGCAGGCCCACCCGAGTCAGCGGGCTGTTTGAAGGGTGAGGGCAGCCCGATCGCCGTCTTGAGATCGACCTCGACCCCCGCGGCAGCGGGAGCAGGGATCACCACCGCCGACCCCGCCGGCATGATGATGGTCCGATCGGCCGAGCCATCCATCTCGGCGAGCTCTTCAGCCGTCGGCGGAGGAATGTTGACGGTCGCGTTCTGGGGGCCGGTGGCCAGGGCGCCAGCGCCGCCGGCGGCCGAGACGGCCTGCGAGCTGCGGCTCCGAGGTGGGGCCGGCGCCGGGGGAGGCGGCGCGGGCGCGGGCGGTCGCTTCTTCGGGGCGGCCGTCACTCCTGACGACTCGAGATCCTCGGGCTTGGATACCGAGGCGTAGCGCTCCATCTTCTCGGCTTCGCGGTAGAGATCCTCGGCGAAGGCCTCCTTCATGTACGCCGAGAGGTGCTTGCCGGAGTAGATGGCGTCGCCCGCCAGCAGGAAGCGCATCAAGTCTTCCTGAAGGTCGCTGGCCCACTGGTACCGATCTTCGACCTCGCGGGCCAACGACTTGAGGACGACCTTCTCGAGGCCGGCGGGAATGTTGGGGTTGAACTGCCGCGGGAGCGGCACCTCGGCGTTGCGCACCTTCTCGAGCGTGGAGAAGTCCGACTCGCCCACGAAGAGCTTCTCGCCGGTGAGCATCTCGTAGAGCGTGACGCCCACCGCGAAGATGTCGCTGCGCCGGTCGATCGGCTGGCCGCGCACCTGCTCAGGGCTCATGTAGCCGAACTTCCCCTTGAGAATGCCCGCCTGGGTCTTCTGGCTCCGGTTCGCGGCCTTCGCGATGCCGAAGTCGATGATCTTCACCTCTCCTTCGTACGAGAGGAGGATGTTCTGCGGGGACACGTCGCGGTGGATGATCGAGAGATCCTGGCCGCGCGCGTCCTTCTTGCGGTGCGCGTAGTCGAGGCCCTCGCACATCTTCGAGGCGACGTAGACCGCCATCGCGGTCGGCATGATCTCACGTCGTCGCCGAAACCGCTCGAGCAACGCCCGCAGGTCTTTGCCTGAGACGTACTCCATCGCGATGTAATAGGCCTCGTCGTGCTTGCCGAGCTCGTGGATGTGCACGACGTTGGCGTGGTTCAGCTGAACGCTGATCCGCGCCTCATCGATGAACATCGTGATGAACTCTTCATCCTCCGCCATCGTGGGGAGGATCTTCTTGATCGCCAGGATGCGCTCAAACCCCTCGACGCCGAAGGCCTTGGCCGTAAACACCTCGGCCATGCCGCCCACGTTGAGCCGTTCCATGAGCAGGTACTTGCCGAAAACGGTGGGCTTCTTCATCCGACTCGTGTGACGCGGGAGGACCAGCGAAAGGATGCAGCACGGCTGCGTCCAGGAGCGCGACGATAGTCGCACAACCCCGAACCGTCAATCATCGAACCGGCCGAAACCGGGGCAAACGGTTGATTCCGTTGCCAAATGCCGGCCGCGAGGCAAAAAAAAGACCCCACACCGGTTTCCCAGTGTGGGGTCAAAAAAAGATCCGGCAGCGACCTACTCTCCCGCGCGGTTTCCCGCGGAGTACCATCGGCTCTGGAGGGCTTAACTTCCGTGTTCGAGATGGGAACGGGTGTGACCCCTCCGATATAGCCACCGGAAAAACTTGGTGCATACGAAGGCAGAATTGAACGAGCGCTGAGCGCTCTACGAACTGCAGTGCTTGACTGCAGGGGCCTCGACCTCGACCTTGAATCGCGGAGCCACTGTGGGGCTCTCGCGCCATCGAGAAAGAGATAATGTAAGCCTCACGACCGATTAGTACCGGTTAGCTGAACGCGTTGCCGCGCTTACACATCCGGCCTATCAACGACGTAGTCTCCATCGGGTCTTCAGGGGGTTGCCCCCGGGAGGCCAAATCTTGAGGTCGGTTTCCCGCTTAGATGCTTTCAGCGGTTATCCAATCCGCACATGGCTACCCAGCGATGCCACTGGCGTGACAACTGGTACACCAGAGGTGCGTCCAACCCGGTCCTCTCGTACTAAGGTCAGATCCTCTCAAGCCTCCTACGCCCACGGAAGATAGGGACCAAACTGTCTCACGACGTTTTGAACCCAGCTCGCGTACCGCTTTAATTGGCGAACAGCCAAACCCTTGGGACCTGCTCCAGCCCCAGGATG